>NZ_JABFAX010000004.1:44319-86258 GCF_017168395.1 Micrococcus sp. KRD128
CCCGTGACGGCCCCGACCGCCCGCGACGCCGAACGCCTGCCGCCCCTGCGCTTCGGCTTCCTCGCCACCGGCCCGTGGATCCTCGGCTTCGTGGTGTGCGTCCTCTTCGCGTTCCTGTGCCACGCGCTCGCCCAGTGGCAGTGGGACCGCCGCGTGGAGGTCCAACACCGCGTCAACCGCGTCCTGGAGAACTACGACGACGACCCGGTCCCGTTCGCCGAGGCCTCGCGGCTGTTCACCGCGTTCCAGACCGAGGACGAGTGGACGCCCGTGACACTGACCGGCGAGTACCTCGTCGACGAGACGCTCATCGTCCGCAACCGCCCCCGGGCCGGCCAGCCCGGCTACGAGGTACTCGTGCCGTTCCGGACGGACGAGGGCCCCGTCGTCGTGGTGGACCGCGGCTGGCTCCCGGTGGGCAACAGCCCGGGGCGTCCGGACGCCGTGCCGACCCCGCCCGCCGGCCACGCCGAGGTCGTGGTGCGGGTCAAGCCCGGGGAGCCGGCCCTGGACCGCGACGCCCCGGACGGTCAGGTGCCCTCGATCGACCTCGCCGAGATCGCCGACGCCGTGGGCGGACCCGTGGCCGGGACTGCCTACGGGATCATGGTCACGGAGGACCCGGCGGTGGAGCCGATGCCGCAGAAGCTCGTCGAGCCCACCCTCGACGAGGGCCCGCACCTGTCCTACGCGATCCAGTGGTACCTGTTCGCGGCCATGGGCTTCGGGGTGTGGGGGTACTCCGCGTGGATGCGCGCCCGCAACGACCGGGCCGACGCCCTCGACGACGCCGCGGACGACGGGCTGCTCTCCGCGCACCGGGTCCCCCGCGCCAAGCCGGTCCGGCGACGCGACGGGCGGCTCACGGACGAGGAGGCCGAGGACGCGCTCTTCGACTGAGCCCGCCCCCCGCCTCGGCGGCCCGCGCACTCAGGCGAGGGTGATGAGGTCCCTGTAGTCGTCGTTCCAGAGGTCCTCGACCCCGTCCGGCAGCAGCACCACGCGCTCGGGGTCGAGCGCCTCGACGGCGCCCTCGTCGTGGGTCACGAGCACCACGGCGCCCTCGTACTGGTGCAGCGCGTTCAGGATCTCCTCGCGGCTGGCGGGGTCGAGGTTGTTCGTGGGCTCGTCCAGCAGCAGCACGTTCGCACTCGAGGCCACGAGCGTGGCCAGCGCCAGGCGGGTCTTCTCGCCACCGGAGAGGACGCGGGCGGGCTTGTCGACGTCGTCGCCCTGGAAGAGGAACGAGCCGAGCAGCGTGCGCGCCTGGGTGTCGCCGAGCTGCGGGGCGGCGTGGCGCATGTTGTCCAGGACGGACGCGTCCTGGTCCAGGGTGTCGTGCTCCTGGGCGAAGTAGCCCAGCTTCAGCCCGTGGCCCGCCTGGACCTCGCCGGTGTCCGGGGTCTCCTCCCCGGCGAGCATGCGCAGCAGCGTCGTCTTGCCGGCGCCGTTGTAGCCCAGGATCACCACGCGCGAGCCGCGGTCGATCGCCAGGTCCACTCCCGTGAAGATCTCGAGCGAGCCGTAGGACTTGGAGAGGTTCTCGGCGCGCAGCGGCGTCTTGCCGGAGGCCTGCGGGGTGGGGAAGCGGATCGCGGCCACGCGGTCGACCGCGCGCTCGCCCTCGACGCCGCGCATGAGCCGCTCCGCGCGCTTGATCATGTTCTGCGCGGCGGTGGCCTTGGTCGCCTTGGCGCGCATCTTCTCGGCCTGGGCCATGAGGGCCGAGGCCTTCTTCTCCGCGTTGGCGAACTCCCGGCGGCGGCGCGCCTCGTCCTGCTGGCGCTGGGCGAGGTAGTTCTTCCACGTCATGTTGTAGACGTCCATGGTCTGCCGGTTCGCGTCCAGGTAGAGGACCTTGTTCACGGTCATCTCCATGAGCTCCACGTCGTGCGAGATCATCAGGAGGCCGCCGGAGTAGGTCTTCAGGTAGTCGCGCAGCCACACGATCGAGTCGTGGTCGAGGTGGTTGGTGGGCTCGTCCAGCAGCATGATGTCCGCGTCGGAGAAGAGGATGCGGCCGAGCTCCACGCGGCGGCGCTGGCCGCCGGAGAGGGTGTGCAGCGGCTGGTCCAGGACGCGGTCCGGCAGGCCGAGGTTGGACGTGATCCGGGCGGCCTCGGACTCGGCAGCGTAGCCGCCGCGGGCCTCGAACTCCGCCTCCAGGCGGGAGTAGCGGTTCATCGCCCGCTCCCGCTCGGCGTCGTCGACGGCGGCCATCCCGGCCTCGGCCTCGCGCATGCGGCGGATGGTCTGGTCCAGGTCGCGGGCCGAGAGGATGCGGTCGCGGCCGGACTGGTCCATGTCCTCGACCTTGGGGTCCTGGGGCAGGTAGCCGATGCGACCGGTCCGGGTCACGGTGCCCGCCGTGGGCTGCCCGCCGCCGGCCAGGACCTTGGTCAGCGTCGTCTTGCCGGCGCCGTTGCGCCCCACGAGGCCGACCTTGTCCCCCTTGTCCACCCGGAAGTTCACCTCGTCCATGAGGAGACGAGCGCCCACGCGCAGTTCGACATCGGTGACGGTCAGCATGGGGGTGTCAGACTCCAGGGGTCGAGGGAAGAACAGGGGTGCACCGGCGGGGCCCGGCCGATCTCGACGGGCGGGGGCCAGTGCGGTGCCGGGCCAGTCTAGTCCGTCTACACTCTGGCCCCATGAGCTTCAACGAGAACGTGCAGATCGACGCCGGCCGGTGTGGGTGGACTGGATGCGGTCATCGCCCACGGCGGAGGCCGCGTCGATGGCCTGGCGCAGCTGGTCCTGCGAGATCGGCTTCAGGAACGGCTCACCGGACTCGGGGTCCACGGTGGAGGCCGGACACCTCGGCCTCGTGAAAGGAACACCATGGAACTGCACGGTTCGCTCAACATGATCGGCTACGGCCTCGCCGCCATCGGCTCCGCCATCGGCGGTGGCGGCGGCCTGCTCGCGTTGCTGCTCGCGATCTTCGCCCCCGGGCTGGCCGAGCAGCTCGGGATCGACACGGGCGGCGGGTCCGTCGGCCAGAGTCAGTACCAGCAGCAGACGGGCTCGGGCGGCCAGGGCCAGCCCCTCTCGGACGAGGAGTGCGCCAGCGGTGCGGACGCCAACCAGAACACGGACTGCCGCGTCATCGCGACCACCGAGGCCGCGGACGAGTTCTGGGGCGAGTACCTCGCGCAGTTCTCGGACATCCAGTGGCGCCAGCCGCAGCTCACCCTGTTCCAGGGCGGCGTGAGCACCGGCTGCGGCAGCGCCTCCTCGGCCACGGGCCCGTTCTACTGCCCGGCGGACGAGTCCATGTACTTCGACACCGCGTTCTTCGCGACGCTGCAGACCGACTTCGGCGCCGAGGGCGGGCCGCTGGCGGAGGAGTACATCGTGGCGCACGAGTACGGCCACCACGTCCAGCAGGTCACCGGCTACCTGCAGCACTCCAAGGACGGGACCACCGGCCCGACCTCCGGCGCCGTGCGCGCGGAGCTGCAGGCCGACTGCTTCGCCGGCATGTGGGCCGGGCACGCCACCTCCACCGTGGACCCCGAGTCCGGTGAGCCGTTCCTGAAGCCGATCTCGCAGGACCAGCTGCGCCAGGCCATCGACGCGGCCTCCGCCGTGGGCGATGACCGCATCCAGTCCACCCACACCGGCCGGGTGAACCCCGAGGCGTTCACGCACGGCACCTCCGAGCAGCGCATGGCCTGGTTCATGCGCGGCTACCAGAGCTCCCAGCAGGAGCCGGACATCCGTCAGTGCGACACGTTCCGGGCCTCCTCCCTGGACATCTGAGCCGGGAGCCCCGGGGCGCCTGCGGGCCCGTCCGCACTCCCCCACCACGACGGCGGCCCGTCACCTTCGCGCAGAAGGAGGCGGGCCGCCGTCGTGGTCCGGGCCGGATCAGATGTTGAAGCCGAGGGCGCGCATCTGGTCGCGGCCGTCCTCGGTGATCCGCTCGGGGCCCCACGGGGGCATCCAGACCCAGTTCAGCCGCCACTCGTCCACCATGGTGCCGATCGCGCGGGAGACCTGGTCCTCGATCTCGTCCGTGAGCGGGCAGGCCGCGGTGGTCAGGGTCATGTCCACGAGCAGCGCGCCGTCGTCGGCGTAGTGCAGCCCGTAGAGCAGGCCCAGGTCCACGACGTTGACGCCCAGCTCCGGGTCGATGACGTCCTTGAGGGCCTCACGGATGTCCTCCGTGGGCGCCTGGTTCGTGGTCTCCGTCATCTCAGGCCCCCGCCGCGGCCTTCTCGAAGCGGGCGTAGCCCTCGGCCTCGAGCTGCTCGGCGAGCTCCGGGCCGCCGGACTCGGCGACGCGGCCGTCCACCAGCACGTGCACGTGGTCCGGCTTGATGTAGTTGAGGATCCGCGTGTAGTGGGTGATCAGCAGGGTGCCCATCTCGTTCTGCGCCTGGGCGCGGTTGACGCCCTCGGAGACGATGCGCAGCGCGTCGACGTCGAGGCCGGAGTCGGTCTCGTCGAGGATCGCGAACGTGGGCTTGAACAGCTCGAGCTGGAGGATCTCGGCGCGCTTCTTCTCGCCGCCGGAGAAGCCCTCGTTGACGTTGCGGTTCATGAACGCCGGGTCGATCTGCAGGGCCTCGAAGGCGCCCTTGACGTCCTTGGTCCAGGTGCGCAGCGAGGGGGCCTGGCCGTCGAGCGCGGTCTTGGCGGTGCGCAGGAAGTTGGTCATGGTGACGCCCGGGATCTCCACGGGGTACTGCATGGCCAGGAAGAGGCCGGCCTGGGCGCGCTCGTCGACGCTCATCTCCAGCACGTCCTCGCCGTCGAGGGTGATGGAGCCGGAGGTGACCTCGTAGCGCGGGTGGCCGGCGATGGTCGAGGCCAGGGTGGACTTGCCGGAGCCGTTCGGGCCCATGATCGCGTGGGTCTCGCCCGTCTCGATGGTCAGGGAGAGGCCCTTCAGGATCTCCTTGGGGCCGTTCTCGGTCGCGATCTGCACGTGCAGGTCGGTGATCTGCAGGGTTGCCATGGTGGTTCTCCTCGGGTGGAAGGCGGTGGGGTCTGCGGGGCGTCGGTCAGAGCTGCGCGATGCGCAGCTCGTCCTCCATGACGGCGGTCAGCTCGTCCTCGACGTCGCCGATGCCGATCTTCTGGATGATCTCGTTGAGGAAGCCGCGCACGATCAGGCGGCGGGCCTCGGTCTCGGAGATGCCGCGGGCCATCAGGTAGAACAGCTGGGTCTCGTCGAAGCGGCCGGTCGCGGACGCGTGGCCCGCGCCCTCGATCACGCCGGTCTCGATCTCCAGGTTCGGCACCGAGTCCGCGCGCGCCCCGTCGGAGAGCAGCAGGTTCTGGTTCTTCTCGTACGTGTCCGTGCCCTCGGCCTCCTTGCGGATCAGCACATCGCCCACCCACACGGTGCGCGCGTCCGTGCCCTGCAGGGCGCCCTTGTGGAGCACGTTCGAAACGCAGTCCGGCTGGTTGTGGTCCACGAACAGGCGGTTCTCGAGGTGCTGACCGGCGTCGGCGAAGTACAGGCCGTACATCTCGGCCTCGCCGCGCTCCGCGGCGAACCGCGCGGTCGGGGTCAGCCGCACCACGCCGCCGCCGTAGGACACGGCCACGTGCTTGAAGTGCGCGTTCGTGGCGACCGAGGCCTGCTGGGCCGAGACGTGCACGGCATCGCCCTCCCAGGCCTGCAGCGCGACGACGTTCAGGCGGGCGTCGCGGCGCACGTCGAACTCGACGTTCTGGGCCAGCACGGCGGTGCCGCGGTGGGCGATCACGACGTCGGCCTGCGCGTTCTCCTCCACGAGCACGGTCAGGTGCATCGCGGCCGGGTCGGCGGAGGAGCCGACGACGTCGATGCGCACCGGCTCGGCGACCTCACCGGAGATCGTCACGACGGTGGCCTCGGAGACCGAGTTCCAGGCCGCGGCGGACACGCGGTCGTCCGGGGTCAGGACGGAGCCGACGCGGGCGTCGTCGCGGGTCACGGTCTCCACCGTGACGCCGGCCTGCTCGGCCACGGTCACGGCGGGCGCGGCACCGGTCAGGCGCGCGTCGTCGCCCTCGGGCAGGTGCAGCCCGCCCAGGCGCTTGAGCGGGGTGAAGCGCCAGTCCTCCTCGCGCCCCGTGAGCACGGGGAAGTCGGACAGCTCGAAGGAGCTGAGGCGATCGGCGCGCGAGCCCGCGGCATTGCGCTCCCGGCCCCCGGCCCGGGCGGCCGGGTTCTGTGCGACGGTGAGCTTCTCGCCCTCCTCGCCCATGCCCGGGATCATGGTCCGCTGGGTGTTCTCCACGGTGTCGGTCATGTCAGCCCACCGATCCTTCCATCTGCAGTTCGATCAGCTTGTTGAGCTCGAGCGCGTACTCCATGGGCAGCTCGCGGGCGATCGGCTCGATGAAGCCGCGCACGATCATGGCCATGGCCTCGTCCTCGGACATGCCGCGGCTCATGAGGTAGAAGAGCTGCTCCTCGGACACCTTCGAGACGGTGGCCTCGTGGCCGAGGGTCACGTCGTCCTCGCGGATGTCGATGTACGGGTACGTGTCGGAGCGGGAGACCGTGTCCACGAGCAGGGCGTCGCACACCACCGAGTTGGCGGAGCCGTTCGCGCCCTCGGCGATCTGCACCAGGCCGCGATAGGCGGCGCGGCCGCCGCTGCGGGCCACGGACTTGGACACGATCGAGGAGTTCGTGTGCGGGGCCATGTGCACCATCTTGGAGCCGGTGTCCTGGTGCTGGTCCTTGCCCGCGAACGCGACGGAGAGGGTCTCGCCGGTGGCGTGCTCGCCGGTCAGGTACACCGCCGGGTACTTCATGGTCACCTTGGAGCCGATGTTGCCGTCGATCCACTCCATGGTGCCGCCGGCCTCGACCACGGCGCGCTTGGTCACGAGGTTGTACACGTTCGTGGACCAGTTCTGGATGGTGGTGTAGCGCACGCGGGCGTTCTTCTTCACCACGATCTCGACGACGGCCGAGTGCAGCGAGTCGGACTGGTAGATCGGGGCGGTGCAGCCCTCGATGTAGTGCACGTACGAGTCCTCGTCCGCGATGATCAGCGTCCGCTCGAACTGGCCCATGTTCTCCGTGTTGATGCGGAAGTAGGCCTGCAGCGGGATCTCCACGTGCACGCCCTTGGGCACGTACACGAAGGAGCCGCCGGACCACACGGCCGTGTTCAGGGAGGCGAACTTGTTGTCGCCGACCGGGATCACGGTGCCGAAGTACTCCTCGAAGATCTCCGGGTGCTCCTTGAGCGCGGTGTCGGTGTCGAGGAACACGACGCCCTGCTCCTCCAGGTCCTCGCGGATCTGGTGGTAGACGACCTCGGACTCGTACTGGGCGGCGACGCCGGCCACGAGACGCTCGCGCTCGGCCTCGGGGATGCCCAGGCGCTCGTAGGTGTTGCGGATGTCCTCGGGCAGGTCCTCCCAGGTCTTGGCCTGGCCCTCGGTGGAGCGCACGAAGTACTTGATGTTGTCGAAGTCGATGCCCGACAGGTCCGGGCCCCACGCCGGCATCGGCTTGCGCTCGAAGTACTTGAGGGCCTTGAGGCGCAGGTTGCGCATCCACTCCGGCTCGTCCTTCTTGCCGGAGATGTCGCGCACGACGTCCTCATTCAGACCACGCACGGCCTTCTCGCCGGCCGCGTCGGAGTCGGCCCAGCCGTACTGGTAGGCGCCGATGGCGTTGAGCTCGGGGTTCTTGTCGAGGATCTCCTGGATCACGCCGGGGTCGGCGGTCTCCGCGGAGTCCCGCTGGACGATCTGGTCGGTCATCTCAGCCTCTCTCACTAGTCACTGCGGTCGGGGTCGGTCGGGTGGTCGGCGGGAGCCGGGGCGAGGCCCGCGCGGCTCAGTCGCGGCCCAGCGGCACATGTGTGGTGCACACGTGGGCGCCAGCGGCGAGGGTCGAGAGCCGGCGCACGTCCACCTCGAGCAGGCGGGCGAACAGCGCGGTCTCCTCTTCACAGAACTCCGGATGACGGGCGGGAATTCCCTGGAACGGGCAGTGCCCCTGGCAGATCTGGTCCGCGCGGAGGGTGGGCGCCAGGCCCGCGCCGAAGTGGCGCAGCGTGCCGGCGTAGCCGGCCTCGTCGAGGACCCGCGCGAGGATCCGGGTGCGCTCCTGGAGCGCGGTCTCCCGGCCGCCGACGGCGACCGTGAAGCGCTCCTCGATCTCACGGAAGGCGTGGCGCGCGGCGCGGCGCACCTCCTCCTCCCCGCCGAGCTCTTCGAGGCGGGCCAGGGTGTCCAGGGCGACGGCGAGGTGGTCCTTGGGCAGGTGCTCCTGCGCGTGCGACGTGACCACGTAGCGGCGGGAGGGCCGTCCCGCGCCGCGGGCCGCGGTGACCCGCTTGACCTCGACGAGCGAGTCCTCCTCGAGCGCGTCCAGGTGGCGGCGCACGGCGGCGGCGGTCAGCTCCAGCTCGCGACCGATCTCGGCCGCGCTCACGGGACCACGCGTCAGGACCAGCTGCAGCACACGCTCGCGCGTGCCCTCGGCCGGGGCCGGAGCGGGGGGCGACGCAGACTGATCCGAATACACCACGCCATCATGACCTATTGATCTGGAACGGTTCAAGTGAGGCTCACCTGGCTTGATGACGCCCGCGGCGGAACCCGCCGCGGACCCGGACGCCCCCGGCCCCACGAGCCGGGGTCGCAGGGCCCGAGGACTAGACTGGCACGGTGCCCCGACCTCCCCTGACCCCGGATCCCGTGCCGCGCGACGAGCCCGTCCTGCGCCTGAGCGACGTCCACCGGAGCCTCGGCCGCGGCCGGTCCCGCACCCCCGTCCTGCGGGGCGTCGACCTCATCGCCCGTGCCGGCGCCGTCACGGTGCTGCTCGGCCCCAACGGGGCCGGCAAGTCCACCACCCTCGGCCTCTGCCACGGCATGGATCGGCCCGACGCCGGATCCGTGCGCGTGTTCGGCGCAGACCCGTGGCGGGCCTCCGCCGACCTGCGCGCCCGCATCGGCGTGATGTGGCAGGAGGGGGGCCTGCCGCCCGCGATCCCCGCCCGCCGCTTCGTCGGCCACGTGGCATCCCTGTACCGCGACCCGCTGCCCGTCGAGCCGCTGCTGGAGCGCCTGCTGATCGCCGACGTCGCCGGCCGCCCCCTGCGCCGCCTCTCCGGCGGCCAGCGCCAGCGCGTCGCGCTCGCGGCCGCCCTCGTCGGCCGGCCGGACATGCTGTTCCTCGACGAGCCCACCGCGGGCCTCGACCCGGAGACCCGGCCCGTCGTGCACGACGTCGTGCGTGAGCAGACCGACCGCGGCGCCGCCGTGCTGCTGACCACGCACCTGCTCGACGACGCCGAGCGGCTCGCCGACGACGTCGCCATCCTGCGCGCCGGCCGGGTGGTGCGCTCCGGCTCGCTGGCCGAGCTCACGCGCGTGGCCGAGGGCGACGTCGTCGACGTGGACTTCGGCGACGCCTCCCCCGACGCCGTCCGCGCCTGGGCCGACACCCTGCCCGCGCCGCTGCGCGCGGCCGGCCTCGACGAGTCCGCCCGCCTGCGCGTCGCCGGCGTCCGCGGCCCGGACGACCTGGCCGTCCTCGCGGCGAGCTGGCGGGAGCACGCCCTGATGCCCACCCGATTCGAGCGCGCCGGACTGCGCCTCGAGCAGATCCTCCGGGAGACCGCCGCATGAGCACGCCCGTCGTCGACCACCGCGCCCCGGCCGGCACCGGAGCCCACGCGGGCGCCGCCCCGCTGGCCGCCCGCGTCCTGCGTCAGGCCGGCTATGAGACCGGCACCGCGCTGCGCAACGGCGAGCAGCTCCTCGTCACCGTGGTGTTGCCCCTGCTCGCGCTCGTGGGCGTGCACGTCACCGGCCTGCTGGACGCCCCCGGCCGCTCGGGCCTGGACGTGGCCGTGCCCGGCGTGCTCGCCCTGGCCGTGATCAGCTCCGCGTTCACGGCCACCGCGATCGCCACGGGCTTCGAGCGTCGCTACGACGTGCTCGCCGCCCTGGCCACCACCCCGCTGGGCACGCTCGGCCTCGTCGCCGGCAAGGCCCTGGCGGTGGTGGCCCTCCTGCTGGTGCAGGTGAGCGTGATCGGCGGCGTCGGCCTGGCGCTCGGCTGGCGCCCGGACCCCGAGGGGATCCTGCCGGCCCTCGTCGCCCTGGCGCTGGGGGCCGCCGCCTTCACGGCCCTGGGGTTGCTGCTCGCCGGCACGGCCCGGCCGGAGGCGACCCTCGCCGTCGCCAACCTGCTGTGGGTGCTGTTCGGCGCCGTCGGCGGCACGGTGTTCCCCGCCCGGGTGCCCGGCGTGGATCTGCTCCCCTCCGGCGCGCTGGGCACGGCCCTGCGGGCCGCCCTCCTGGACGGGGACTGGTCGCCCGTCCCCCTGCTCGTGCTCACCCTGTGGGGCGCCATGGCCGTCGCGGCCGCGCTCCGCTGGTTCCGCTGGCGGCCCTGAGCCGTCCCCCGTCCCCCTGCATCGAACGATCGGAAGGACACCGTGTCCACCACCACCCCCGCGGCCCGGACCGCCCCGGCCGGGCTCGCCGCCCGCCTGCCGCAGCGCCTCACGAAGGCCACCATGGCCCTCGCTGTGGCGTCCCTGGCGTCCGAGATCGGCATCATCGTCACCGGCGGCGCCGTGCGCCTCACCGGCTCCGGCCTGGGCTGCCCCACGTGGCCCAAGTGCTCACCCGAATCCCTCACCAACACCCCGGAGATGGGCATCCACGGCTACATCGAATTCGGCAACCGGACGCTGACGTTCGTCCTGGTGGTCATCGCCGCCGCCATGTTCCTCTCCCTGTGGAACCTGCGCGGCACCCACCGGAGCCCCTTCTGGCTCTCCGTGGGCCTGCTGGCCGGCATCCCCGCCCAGGCCCTCGTGGGCGGCGTCGTGGTCCTGACGCATCTGAACCCGTGGTGGGTGGCCGGTCACTTCATCGTGTCCTCGATCATGGTGGCCGTGGCGACCCTGCTCGTCGTGCGCATCGCCGCCGAGCGCCGCGCCGGCCGGGCGGGCGTGCCCCTCGTCGACGGCGCCACCACAGGCCGGTCCCGCGCCGCCGCGTGGGCGGCGTTCGCGCTGACGTGGGCCGCCGTGTACCTGGGCACCGTGGTGACCGGCACGGGCCCGCACTCCGGCGACCCCGGCTCGCCGCGCCACGAGTTCGACCCGCTGCTGGTCACGCGGGTCCACGTGGTCCCGGTGTACCTGCTCCTGGCGGCCGCCCTCGTCCTGTTCTTCACGGTGCGCCGCGCGGCCGGCGCCTCTCGCCTGCAGCGCGCCGCCGTGCTGCGGCTCCTGCTCGCCCTCGTGTTCCAGGCCGCCGTGGGCTACACCCAGCACTTCACGGGCCTGCCGATCGGCGTGGTCCTGCTGCACATGCTCGGCTCGGCACTGCTCGTGGCGTCCGCGACGGAGGCCTGGGACCGGCAGGTCGCCCGCTACGTCACGGCCGGACCCGGCGCCGCGGTCGAGGCCGCCGCCCCCACGCGCACCGTCGCCGCGGGCTGACGCCCCGCCCACACGAACGGCCCCGCACCGGCAGGTGCGGGGCCGTCGTCGTCTGCGTCCCGGGGAGCGCCCGGGGCGGACTGGCGCTCAGGCGCCGAAGTGCATCAGCGGCGCACCCACGAACGGGTCCACGGCCAGGGCGATGAACAGCAGCGTCAGGTAGGTGATGGAGAGGTGGAAGACCTTCATGGCCTTGCGGTCCTCGAAGTCCTCGCGCTGGGCCTGCACCTGCAGCACGTGGGACTCCCAGATGAACCAGCCGCCGACGACGAGCGCGACCGCGGTGTAGACGATGCCGGCCCAGCCCATCGGCACGAGCAGGAGGGAGCACGCCACGGTGGCCCACGCGTAGAGCACGACCTGGTTGGAGACGTGGCGCGCGGAGGCGATGGCGCCGAGCATCGGCACGTCGGCCTGCTGGTAGTCGCGCTTGTACTTCATGGACAGCGGCCAGTAGTGCGGGGGCGTCCACAGGAAGACCACGAGGAACAGCACGATGGCCGGCCACTCGACGGTCCCGCGCACGGCCGCCCAGCCGATCAGCACGGGGAAGCAGCCGGCGATGCCGCCCCACACGATGTTCTGCTCCGTGCGGCGCTTGAGCACGAGCGAGTACACGACCACGTAGAAGAAGATGGCGGCCACGCCCAGGCCGGCCGCCAGCCAGTTGGCGCCGAACCCGAGGATCAGGATGGACACGACCGTCTGCACCCACGCGAACACGAGGGCCCCGCGCGGGGTGACCTCGCCGGTGACGAGCGGCCGGTTCTCGGTGCGCTTCATGACCCGGTCGATGTCCCGGTCGATGTAGCAGTTGAAGGTGCCGGAGGCGCCGGCGGCGAGCGCACCGCCGACGAGCGTGGCGATCATGGTGAGCACATCCGGGAAGCCGCGCTGCGCGAAGATCATGGTCGGCAGCGTGGTCACCAGCAGCAGCTCGATCACCCGAGGCTTCGTCAGCTCGACGTACGCCCGGACCTTGCGGCGCAGGGGCAGCGGGGACCGGTCGACGACGCCGGGCTCGGCGGCGGCGACGCGGGCGGCGGACGGCGACTCCAGGGAGGATGACATCTGCTTCTCACGGTGAGGGGACGGTGGGCGTGCCCGTCCCGGGGTTCGGATCGGCCACTCGGGCGGTCCGCCTGCGGGCAGGCCTTGACCCAGTCTACTCGTGTCAACGGCTGTTCGCCCGGGGGCGAACCATGTCATGGGGCGCCCGGTCGGGCCCGCCCCGCCGTCGCGCGGCTAGGCTGGGACGACGGCCCCGCGCCGCGACGCCCCAGCGTCGGCCGGGGCCGCACCCCGACGCTCCCGATCCGCCAGGAGAGAACCCGTGACCGACGCCGCGCAGCCGTCCACCCCCCCGACCCTGGACCGGGTGGCCCCGGCCCGCGGGTTCGTCTACTCGGAGCAGGACCGCCGGATGGTGGACACGCTCAAGGCGCTCTCGGCGGACGCCGTGGAGAAGGCCGGGCACGGCCACCCCGGCACCGCGATCTCGCTGGCCCCCGTGGCGTGGCAGCTGTACCAGAACGTCATGCACCTGGACCCCACGGACGACCGTTGGGAGGGCCGGGACCGCTTCATCCTCTCCGCGGGCCACGCCTCGCTCATCCAGTACCTGCAGCTGTTCGCCGCGGGCGCCGGGCTCGAGATCGAGGACATCCAGGCGCTGCGCACCGAGGGCTCCAGGACCCCGGGCCACCCGGAGTACGGCCACACCCACGGCGTCGAGGTGACCACGGGTCCGCTGGGCCAGGGCCTGGCGATGGGCGTCGGCTTCGCGTACGAGCAGCGCCGCGTGCGCGGGCTGATGGACCCCGACGCCGCCCCCGGCACCTCCCCGTTCGACCACCACGTGTTCGTGCTCGCCTCCGACGGGGACATCCAGGAGGGCGTCGCCGCCGAGGCCTCCTCGCTGGCCGGGCACCAGGAGCTCGGGAACCTGGTGGTCGTCTACGACGCGAACCGCATCTCGATCGAGGACGACACGGACGTCGCGTTCACCGAGGACGTGGTGCGCCGCTACGAGGCCTACGGCTGGCACGTGCAGGAGGTCGACTGGACCAACGGCGCCCAGGGCCACGCCGTGACCGAGTACACGGAGGACGTGGAGGCCCTGTACGACGCCCTCGTGGCGGCCAAGGCCGAGACCGGCCGGCCCTCGCTGATCAAGCTGCGCACCGTGATCGGCTGGCCCTCCCCCACGAAGCAGAACACCGGTGGCATCCACGGCTCCAAGCTCGGCACGGACGAGGTCGCCGGCCTGAAGGAGGGCCTCGGGCTGGATCCGACCACGACCTTCGACGTCGACCCCGAGCTCCTGGCCGGTGCCCGGTCCATCGCCGAGCGCTCGGCCGAGTACCGCCGCGGGTGGGAGGCGGCGTTCCAGGCCTGGCGCGAGGCGAACCCGGAGAACGCGCGGCTGTACGACCGATTGGCCGGACGAGAGCTGCCCGCCGGCTTCGCGGACGCGTTCCCGTCCTGGGACGCGGACGAGAAGGGCCTGGCCACGCGCGCGGCCTCCGGTGAGGTGCTCACGGCCCTCGCGCCGGTCATGCCCGAGCTCTGGGGCGGCTCGGCCGACCTCGCCGGGTCGAACAACACGACCATGAAGGGCGAGCCCTCCTTCATCCCGGCCCGCCGCTCCACGGCGACCTGGCAGGGCGACGAGCACGGCCGCACCCTGCACTTCGGCATCCGCGAGTTCGCGGCCGGGGCGATCGTCAACGGCATCACGATCGGTGGCCTGACCCGCGCGTACATGGGCACGTTCCTGACGTTCTCCGACTACATGCGCCCCGCCGTCCGCCTGGCCGCCCTCATGGGCACCCCGAGCACGTACGTGTGGACGCACGACTCCATCGGCCTCGGCGAGGACGGCCCCACGCACCAGCCGGTGGAGCACCTGGCCGCACTGCGGGCCATCCCCGGGCTCGACGTCGTCCGCCCGGCCGACGCGAACGAGACCGCGTGGGCGTGGCGGACGGTGCTCGAGCTCCGGGACCGCCCGGCCGGGCTCATCCTGTCCCGGCAGAACCTGCCCGTGCTCCCCCGGGGCACGGACGGCTTCGCCCCCGCCTCGGGCGTGGCCCGCGGCGCCTACGTCCTCGTCGACGCCACGGATGCCGACGGCGCGCCGACGCCGGCCCGCGCGCTGCTGATCGCGACCGGTTCCGAGGTCTCCGTGGCCGTGCGGGCCCGCGCGCTGCTGCAGGCCGACGGCGTCCCGACCCGCGTCGTCTCCGCCCCGTGCCTCGAGTGGTTCGCCGAGCAGGAGGAGGCCTACCGGGCCGAGGTCCTGCCCGACGGCCCCGACGCCCCGGTCCGCGTCTCCGTCGAGGCCGGCGTCGCGATGCCGTGGTTCGAGCACACGGTGACGGCCTCCTCCCCGGGCGCCCGCGTGAGCCTCGAGCACTACGGCGAGTCCGCCGACGGCGCCCGCCTGATGGAGAAGTACGGATTCACCGGCGAGCACGTCGCCGAGGTGACCCGCGGCCTCCTCTGAGGCCCGGCGCCCACGGCGCCCCGAGCACGTCCACCCCCGAAGGGAAGGCACCCGCAGACCATGAGCACCCCGCAGAACCCCAACACCGCCGCGCTGGCCCAGGCCGGTGTGTCGATCTGGCTCGACGACCTCTCCCGCACGCGGCTGGACGAGGGCACGCTCGAAGAGCTGATCGCCACCCGCTCGGTCACCGGCGTCACCACGAACCCGTCCATCTTCGCCGTCGCCCTCGCGGACGCGGGCGCCTACCAGGGACAGCTGCGCGAACTCGCCGCGGCCGGCGCCTCGGTGGACGAGGCCGTCGTCGCCCTGACGACCGAGGACGTGCGCCGCGCCGCCGACGTGCTCGCGCCCGTCCACGAGCGCACCGGCGGGGCGGACGGGTTCGTCTCCCTCGAGGTCGATCCGCGCCTGGCCCGCGACGCCGCCGGCACCGTGGCCCAGGCCCGTGAGCTGGCGGCGGCCGTCGACCGTCCCAACCTCATGGTGAAGATCCCCGCGACCGTGGAGGGCCTGTCCGCCATCGCGGACGTGCTCGGCGAGGGCATCAGCGTGAACGTGACCCTGATCTTCTCGCTGCCCCGCTACCGCCGGGTGCTCAACGCCTGGCTCACCGGCCTGGAGAAGGCCCGGGCGAACGGGCACGACGTCCGCCGCCTCCACTCGGTGGCCTCCTTCTTCGTCTCCCGTGTGGACACGGAGGTCGACGCGCGGCTGCGCGCGATCGGCACCCCCGAGGCCGAGGCGCTGACCGGCCGGGCCGCCGTCGCCAACGCGCGCCTGGCCTACCGCGCCTTCGAGCAGGCCCTGGACTCGGAGCGCTGGCGCCTGCTCGAGGCGGCCGGCGCCCCCGTGCAGCGGCCCCTGTGGGCCTCCACCGGCGTCAAGGACCCCGCCCTGCCGGACACGCTGTACGTCACCGAGCTCGTGGCACCGCACACCGTGACCACCCTGCCGGAGAAGACCCTCGAGGCGGTCGCCGATCACGGGGTGATCACGGCGGACACCGTCACGGGCGCCTATGCCGACGCCGACGCCCTGCTCGACGCGGTCGGTGCGGCAGGCGTGTCCTACCAGGACGTCGTGGACGTGCTGGAGACTGAGGGCCTGGAGAAGTTCGAGGCCGCGTGGGACGAGCTGCTCGGCTCGGTCCGCTCCGGGCTCGACGCCCACCGCTGACCGCACCCGCCCCCGACACCGCCGCCCGCTCGCCACGCGCACGGAAGGACCCCCCATGAGCACCCTCGGCCTCACCGCCACCGGAGCCGCCCTCGAGGCGATCGACCGCCATCTGCCCGCCCTCCTCCAGGACCGCGTCGCCTCCCGCCTCGGGGCGCAGGACGCCGACCTGTGGGGGGCGCTTGCCCGCGACGAGGCCGCCAAGCGGCTCGGGTGGATCGACCTGTTCGAGGACTCCCGCGCCCTCGTCCCGCACATCGCCCAGCTGACCCGGGAGCTGCGCGCCGAGGGCGTGGACCGCGTGGTCCTGGCGGGCATGGGGGGTTCGTCCCTGGCCCCCGAGGTGATCGCGGCGACGGCCGGCGTCGAGCTCGAGGTCCTGGACTCCACGGACCCGCTGCAGGTCTCCCGTGCCCTCGAGCGCGACCTCGAGCGGACCGTGCTGGTGGTCTCCTCCAAGTCCGGCTCCACCGTGGAGACCGACTCGCAGCGCCGCGTCGTCGAGGCCGCGTTCCGCGACGCGGGGATCGACCCCCGCACCCGCCTGGTCGCCGTCACGGACCCGGGCTCACCGCTGCACGCCGCGTGCGAGTCCGCCGGCTGGCGCGCCGTCTTCACCGCGGACCCGACCGTGGGCGGGCGCTTCTCGGCCCTCACCGCGTTCGGTCTGGTCCCCACCGGCCTGGCCGGCGTGGACGTCGCGGCCCTGCTGGACGACGCGGAGGCCGTGCTCGACCTGCTGACGGCCGATGACGAGGACAACCCGGGCCTGCAGCTCGGCGCGGCCCTGGGCGGCACGCAGCCGCTGCGCGACAAGCTCGTCTTCGCCGACCACGGGTCCGGCGTCGCCGGACTGCCGGCCTGGATCGAGCAGCTGATCGCCGAGTCCACGGGCAAGGACGGCACCGGGCTGCTGCCCGTCGTCGTCGCCCCCGGCGACCCCGAGACCGCGTGGGACGCCCCCGACCTGCTGCAGGTGCAGCTCGTCGGCGAGGACGACGTCGCGGCCCCGGGCCACGGCGTGCAGGTCGCCGGCTCGCTCGGCGCCCAGCTGCTGCTGTGGGAGGTGGCCACCGCGGTGGCCGGCCGCCTGCTCGGGATCAACCCCTTCGACCAGCCGGACGTGGAGGCCGCCAAGGCCGCCGCACGCACCCTGCTGGACAGCCCCGCCGCCGAGCGGACGGCCGACGGTGAGGTGGAGGGCGTCGAGGTCTCCGGCCCGGCGTCCGTGACCTCTGCCCCGGACCTGGCCGGCGTACTGCGCGCCACGGCGGCGCTGGTGCCCGAGGACGGCTACCTGGCGGTCCACGCCTACCTCTCCCGTCATGACGACGCCGAGGTCGAGGTGCTGCGCGCGGACCTGGCGGACCTGGTCGGCCGCCCGGTCACGTTCGGCTGGGGGCCGCGGTTCCTGCACTCCACGGGACAGTTCCACAAGGGCGGCCCGGCCGTCGGCGTGTTCCTGCAGATCACCGGCGACGCCGGCCTGGACCTCGAGGTGCCCGGCCGCCCGTTCTCCCTGGGCAGGCTCATCGCCGCGCAGGCCGCGGGCGACGCCCGGGTGCTGGGCGATCTCGGCCGCCCCGTGGTCACCCTGCACCTGCGCCGCCGCGACGCGGGCATCGAGGCCCTGAGGAGCGCCGTCCGTGGCCGGTGAGTCCCGGACCGTCCCCCGCAACCCGCTGCGTGACCCCCGTGACCGGCGCCTGACCCGCATCGCGGGTCCGTCGGCTCTCGTGCTGTTCGGCGTGACGGGCGACCTGGCGAAGAAGAAGCTCCTGCCTGCCATGTACGACCTGGCCCAGCGCGGCCTGCTGCCGCCGGCGTTCTCCCTCGTCGGCTTCGGCCGCCGCGACTGGTCCGACGAAGAGTTCGCCGACTACGTGCGCGCCGCCGTGGAGGCCTCCTCCCGGACCACGTTCGACGAGACCGTGTGGGACCAGTTCCGGGGCGGCCTGCGCTTCGTCTCCGGCGCGTTCGACGACGAGGCGGCCTACGTCCGTCTCGACGAGGTGCTCGCCGAGCTCGAGACCTCACGCGGCACGCGCGGGAACACCGCGTTCTACCTCTCCATCCCGCCGGACTGGTTCGAGGCCGTCTCCCGCCACCTGGCCGACCAGGGCCTGGCCGACCGGTCCCAGCCGGCCGAGGGCCCGTGGCGCCGCGTGGTCATCGAGAAGCCCTTCGGCCACGACCTGGCCAGCGCGCAGGAGCTCAACGCCGTGATCGAGCGCGTCTTCCCCTCGGACGCGGTGTTCCGCATCGACCACTACCTCGGCAAGGAGACGGTGCAGAACATCCTCGCGTTCCGGTTCGCCAACCGGATGTTCGAGCCGCTCTGGAACGCGGAGCACGTGGACCACGTCCAGATCACGATGGCCGAGGACATCGGCATCGGCGGACGGGCGAGCTACTACGACGGCGTGGGCGCGGCCCGCGACGTCATCCAGAACCACCTCCTGCAGCTGCTCGCGTTCACCGCGATGGAGGAGCCGATCTCGTTCGACGCGGACCACCTGCGCGCGGAGAAGGAGAAGGTCCTCGAGGCCGTGACCGTCCCGGACACGCCCGAGGGACTCGCGGCGGCCTCCGCCCGCGGCCAGTACACCTCCGGCTGGCAGGGCGGCGAGCGGGTCACAGGCTTCCTCGACGAGGAGGGCTTCAACCCGGCGTCCGTCACGGAGACGTACGCCGCGCTCAAGGTGGGCATCCGCACGCGCCGCTGGCAGGGCGTCCCGTTCTACCTGCGGGCCGGCAAGCGCCTCGGTCGGCGGGTGACCGAGATCGCCGTCGTCTTCAAGAAGCCCCCGCACCTGCTGTTCCCCGTCCACGACGGGGACGAGTTCGGGCAGAACGTCATCGTCATCCGGGTGCAGCCGGACGAGGGCGTCACCATCCGCTTCGCGTCCAAGGTGCCCGGCACGCAGGCCGAGATCCGCGACGTCACGATGGACTTCGGCTACGGTCACGCCTTCACCGAGGACTCCCCCGAGGCGTACGAACGGCTCATCCTCGACGTGCTCCTCGGGGAGCCGCCGCTGTTCCCGCGTCAGGCCGAGGTGGAGCTGTCCTGGCGGATCGTGGACCCGTTCGAGGAGCACTGGGCGAGCCTGGGCACCCAGCCCGAGCCCTACGCCCCGGGCACGTGGGGCCCGCCCTCGGCCGACGCCCTCATGGCCCGCGACGGACGAAGCTGGAGGCGCCCGTGAAGATCCGCATGCAGGACACCACCACCTCCCAGGTGGCCAAGCGCATCACGCAGCTGCGCGAGAAGAGCGGGGTCGTGACCCTCGGCCGCGTCCTCACCCTCGTGATCAGCACGGACGACGCCGGCATCGAGTCCGCCGTCCAGGCCGCCAATGCGGCCTCCCTGGAGCATCCGTGCCGCATCATCGTCCTGGCCCTGGGCGACCCCGCGGCCCCCACCCGCCTGGACGCCGAGATCCGGGTCGGCGGCGACGCCGGCGCCTCCGACGTCGTGGTGCTGTGGTGCGCCGGGGAGAACGCCCACGCCGACGAGTCACTGGTCTCCGGTCTGCTCCTGCCCGATGCGCCCATCGTCGCGTGGTGGCCCGGGGTGCCGCCCGAGGTCCCCTCGGCGACGCCGCTCGGTCGCCTGGCCCACCGCCGGATCACGGACACGGCCTCGGCGTCCATGGCCGAGCCCGCCCTGTGGGCTCTGCGCGCGGGCCACCATGAGGGGGACACCGATCTGGCCTGGACGCGCCTGACGCTGTGGCGGATCCAGGTGGCCGGCATCTTCGACACGCTCGACGTGGCCACCCTGCGCTCGGTGACGGTGGACGGGGCGCCGGACTCCCCCAGCACCATGCTGCTGGCGGCGTGGCTCACCCTGGCCCTGAAGGTGCCCGTGACGATCGCGCACTCGAAGGCCGGCCACGGGATCCGTGCGGTGCGCCTGCGGTGCACGGACGGGGACGTGGTGCTCTCCCGCTCGCACTCGCAGGTGGCCCGGCTCTATCAGCAGGGTCGGCCGGTGCAGCGCATCTCCCTGCCGCGCCGGACGAACCAGGATTGCCTGGCGGAGGAGCTGCGGCGGCTGGACCCGGACGAGGTCTTCGGCGCCGTGCTCCACCGGGGCCTGCCGCGCACGGACCTCTCCCCCGTGCAGGCCTCCGAGCGCTGAGGGGCGCCCGGCGCCGCAGCGGCCCGGGACGCGCGAACGCCCCGCACGGATCATCCGTACGGGGCGTTCGCGTCGGGGCCCGGCGGGGCGGCCTCAGGACTCCAGGGTCAGACGCGGCAGGACGCCGAGCAGCGCGATGACGACACCCCAGGCGACCACGGAGCCGACGGTCAGGCGGGTGAGCAGGCGCTGGGCGGAGCCCGAGGAGCTCATCGAGGTGGTCACGCCACCGCCGAACATGTCCGAGACGCCGCCGCCGCGGCCCTTGTGCAGCAGGATGAGCAGCACGATGACCACGCTGAGCACGGCCACGAGGATCTGCAGGGCCAGGGTCAGGACGTCCACGGGAGGGCTCCTCGGGTCGAGGTGCGGCCCCGGCGCGTGCCGGGGCCGTCACGGAGAATGCGGTCGGTCGGGCCGGACGGATCAGGCCTGGTCGAACCGGACGATCTTAGCAAACTCGTCCGCGTCGAGGCTGGCGCCGCCCACGAGGGCGCCGTCCACGTCCGGCTGCGCCAGCAGGGCCGGCGCGCTGGAGGACTTCACGGAGCCGCCGTAGAGGATCCGCAGCCCGGCGGCGACGTCGTCGCCGTGCAGTGCGGCCACGCGGGCGCGCAGGGCCGCGCCCATCTGCTGCGCGTCCTCAGGGCCGGCGACCTCGCCCGTGCCGATCGCCCACACGGGCTCGTAGGCGACGACGACGCCGGCCACGTCCTGCGCCGACAGGCCCGCGATGGAGCCCTCCAGCTGGGCGAGCGTGTGCTCGACGTGCCGGCCGGCCTGGCGCACCTCCTGGCCCTCGCCCACGCAGATCACCGGGGTGAGGCCGTGGCGCAGGGCCGCGGCGGCCTTGCGCGCGACGAGGGCGTCGTCCTCCCCGTGGAGGGTGCGGCGCTCGGAGTGGCCCACGATCGCGTAACGGCACCCCAGCGCCGCCAGGAACGCGCCGGAGACGTCGCCCGTGTAGGCGCCGGCGTCCTCAGGCGAGAGGTCCTGCGCGCCGTAGGCGAGGTCCAGGCGGTCGCCGGTGACGAGCGTCTGCACGGACCGCAGGTCCGTGAAGGGCGGGAACACCGCGACCTCCACGGCCTCCTGGTCATGGTCTGCGTCCGTGAGGAGCCACGTGAGGCGCTGCACCAGGGTGACGGCCTCGAGGTGGTCCAGGTTCATCTTCCAGTTGCCCGCGATCAGCGGCACGCGCGTGGTCTGCTCCGCCATGCTCACGCCCGCCCCTCGCCGGCCAGGGCGGTGACGCCCGGGAGCTCCTTGCCCTCGAGGTATTCGAGGGAGGCGCCGCCACCGGTGGAGATGTGGCCGAACGCGTCGTCGGCGAAGCCGAGCGTGCGCACGGCCGCCGCGGAGTCGCCGCCGCCGACCACCGACAGGCCGCCGGCCGCGGAGGCCTCGGTGAGGGCCTGGGCCACCGCCCGGGTGCCCTCCGCGAAGGCCGGGAACTCGAACACGCCCATGGGGCCGTTCCAGAACACGGTCTGGGCGCCGCGGATCTGCTCCGCGAACGCCCGGGCCGTCTCGGGGCCGATGTCCAAGCCCATGGCCGACGCGCCGTGCGCGCCTGAGGTGAGGGCGTCCACAGCCAGGACCTCGTGCTCGGCGTCGGCCGCGAAGCCGGAGGCCATCACGATGTCCGTGGGGAGCACGATGCGGGCGGCCCCGGCCTCGGAGCGGCGCAGGTACTCGCGGACGGTGTCGAGCTGGTCCTCCTCGAGCAGGGAGGCGCCCACCTCGTGGCCCTGCGCCTTGAGGAAGGTGAAGAGCATGCCGCCGCCGATCAGCAGCGTGTCGGCCTTGTCCAGCAGGTTGTCGATCACGGCCAGCTTGTCCGAGACCTTCGACCCGCCCACCACGACGACGTAGGGCCGCTCCGGGGACTCGGTCAGGCGGGTGAGCACCTCGAGCTCGGCGGCGACCAGCGGACCCTGGTAGGCCGGCAGCTGCGCCGCGACGTCGAACACGGAGGCGTGCTTGCGGTGGACCGCGCCGAAGGCGTCGCCCACGTAGGCGCCGTCCTCGCCGGCCAGGGCCGCCATCTCGCCGGCGAGTGCGGCGCGCTCGGCATCGTCCTTGGAGGTCTCGCGGGCGTCGAAGCGCACGTTCTCCAGCAGCAGCACCTGGCCGTCCTGCAGGGCGGCGGCCTGGGCGCGTGCGTCGTCCCCGGTCACGTCCGCGGCCAGGGCGACGTCGGTGCCCAGCAGCTCGGCCATGCGCGCGGCGACGGGGCGGAGGGAGTACGCGGGGTCCGGCTCACCCTTGGGGCGGCCCAGGTGGGCCATGACGATCACGCGGGCGCCGGCCTCGGCCAGGTCCCGGATCGCGGGCAGCGAGGCGCGGATGCGGCCGTCGTCGGTGACGGTGTCCCCGTCCAGCGGGACGTTCAGGTCGGACCGGATGAGCACGGTGCGGCCGGCGACGCCGGCCTCGAGCAGATCGTTGAGGGTCGATGCGGGCATGATGCCTCCTGGGGTGCCGGAGCGGGGTCGGTTCACGGTGCAGTCTAGGCGGACGGCCCGGGCCGACGGGGGAACCGTCGGCCCGGGCCGTCGGGCGCCGTGGGGCTCAGAGCTTCGAGCCGATGAGGTCCGCGAAGTCCATGAGCTGGGAGGTGTAGCCGTACTCGTTGTCGTACCAGCCGATGATCTTCACGGTCTGGCCGATGGACTTGGTCAGCGGGGCGTCGAAGGTGCACGCCGCCGGGGAGGTGATGATGTCCGAGGACACGATCGGGTCCTCCGAGTAGACCAGGCGGCCCTGCAGCGGACCGGACTCCGCGGCCTTCTTGAACGCCGCGTTGATCTCCTCGACCTCCACGTGGCGGGTCAGCTCCACGGTCAGGTCGGTGGCCGAGCCGGTGATGGTCGGCACCCGCATGGCGAAGCCGTCGAGCTTGCCCTTCAGCTCGGGGATGACCTCGCCGATGGCCTTCGCCGCGCCCGTGGAGGTGGGCACCATGTTCTGGGCGGCGGCGCGCGCCCGACGGCGGTCCTTCTTGTGCACGTTGTCGTGCAGGTTCTGGTCGCTGGTGTACGCGTGGATCGTGGTCATGATGCCGTCCACGATGCCGAACTCGTCGTTGAGGACCTTCGCCATCGGGGCCAGGCAGTTGGTGGTGCACGAGGCGTTCGAGACGATGTGCATCGTCTCCGCGTCGTAGGTGTGCTCGTTCACGCCCATCACGAAGGTGCCGTCGACCTCCTTGGCGGGAGCGGAGATGAGGACCTTCTTGGCCCCGGCGTCGAGGTGGGCCCGCGCCTTCGGGCCGGTCGTGAAGATGCCGGTGCACTCGATGACCAGGTCCACGCCGAGCTCGCCCCACGGCAGCTTCGTCGGGTCGGCCTCCTGGAAGAACGCGACGTCGCGGCCGTCGATGCGGAACCCCTTCTCGGTCCGCTCCAGCTCGCCCGGGTAGCGGCCCAGGATGGTGTCGTACTTGGTCAGCCAGAACAGGTCCTCGGGGTCGGCGAGGTCGTTCACCGCGACCAGCTCGAGGTTCTCGTGGCCGCGGTCCTTGAGCACGCGCACGATGTTGCGTCCGATGCGGCCGTAGCCGTTGATGGCGATCTTGGTCATGGTGGTCCCTCTCGTCGGTTCTCGTTGCGTGGTGCCCGTGGCGGTGGGTGTGGGGCGGTGCGGGGTGTGGATCAGGCCGGGAGGATCAGGCCGGAGGCGCCGGCGCGGGCGGCCTCGAAGCGGGCCTGCACGTCGGCCCAGTTCACGATGTTCCAGATCGCCTTGACGTAGTCCGCCTTGACGTTCTGGTAGTCGAGGTAGAAGGCGTGCTCCCACATGTCCAGCTGGAACAGCGGGATGGTGGCGACCGGCACGCCGTTCTGCTGGTCGTAGAACTGCTCGATCACCAGGTTGCCGCCGATGGGCTCGTAGGCCAGCACGGCCCAGCCGGAGCCCTGGATGCCGAGGGCGGCGGCGGTGAAGTGGGCCTGGAACTTGTCGAACGAGCCGAAGTACTCGTCGATGGCGGCGGCCAGCTCGCCGGTCGGCTTGTCGCCGCCCTCCGGCGAGAGGTTCTTCCAGAAGATCGAGTGGTTCGTGTGGCCGCCCAGGTTGAAGGCGAGGTCCTTCGACAGCTGGTTCACGGAGCCGAAGTCGCCGGCCTCACGCGCGGCGGCCAGCTTCTCCAGGGCGGTGTTCGCGCCCTTGACGTACGTGGCGTGGTGCTTGGAGTGGTGCAGCTCCATGATGCGGGCCGAGATGTGCGGCTCCAGCGCGGCGTAGTCGTAGTCCAGCTCCGGAAGGGTGTATTCGGTCATGCTTCCTCCTTGATCGGGCGAGGCTGCGGGCAGGACACCCGCGGCCTCCACCTCGGGCAACCCCGCGTCTCGGCGGCGTATTCCGTACGTCCCCATTGTGATCGGGCGCGGAGCGACGGGGCCAGATCCCGTCGCCCGTGATCCCGCGCTCAGCCCTCGGAGGCCGCGTCCGTCCCGGGGATGCCCCGCTCGGCGGCCCGCTTGTCCGCCATGGCCAGCAGCCGGCGGATGCGCCCGGCGACGGCGTCCTTGGTCATCGGCGGGTCCGCGAGGCGGCCGAGCTCGTCGAGGGAGGCCTGCTTGTGCTCGAGGCGCAGCCGACCCGCGTAGCGGAGGTGGTCGGGCACCTCGTCGCCGAGGATCTCGAGGGCCCGCTCCACCTTCGCCCCGGCCATGACGGCGGCCTGGGCGGAGCGGCGCAGGTTGGCGTCGTCGAAGTTCGCCAGGCGGTTGGCGGTGGCCCGGACCTCCTTGCGCTCGCGCCGCTCGCGCCAGAGGGTCGCGGTCTGCTCCGCGCCGACGGCGGACAGCAGCGTGGCGATCGCCTCGCCGTCGCGGACCACGACGCGGTCCGACTGACGCACCTCGCGGGCCTTGGCCGCCACGTGGAGCCGACGCGCGGCCCCCACCAGGGCGAGGGCGGCCTCCGGGCCCGGCGTGGTCACCTCGAGGGCCGCCGAACGGCCGGGTTCGGTGAGGGAGCCGTGGGCCAGCAGGGCCCCGCGCCACACGGCGGCGGTGGCCGCCGTCGTCCCGCTGACGAGGACCGGCGCGAGGCCACGCACGGGCCGCCCCCGCTGGTCGATGAGCCCGGTCTGCCGGGCGAGGTCCTCTCCCCCGCGCACCACCCGGAGCACGTACCGCTGACCCCGGCGCAGGTTGCCGCCGGAGACCACCACGATCTCCGGGGCCAGGCCGTACAGCTCGGTGATGGCGGCGCGCAGGCGGCGCGCGCTGGCGCCGTGGTCCAGCTCGGCCTCGACGACGACGCGTCCGGCCACGAGGTGCAGGCCCCCGGCGAACCGCAGCATCGCCGCCGTCTCCGCCCGCCGCTCCGGGGTCGCGGCGACCGGCACACGGGCCAGCTCCTCCTTGAGGGTCATGGTCAGCGCCATGCTCGTGCTCCTTCTCGGCGAGGTGCGCGCGTCAGTGGGTCATCGCCTCGTCGATCGCGACGGCCAGGCGCAGCGGGTCGTGGACCTGGGGATCCTGGGCACTGCTCACTCTACTGAACGCCACGCGCGCGCCCATGCGGGCCGCCTCGGCCTCCACCGCCGCCCGGTCGGTGACCGCGTCCACGTCGGCGATCACCACGTCCAGCCGGAGGTCCGGCGCATACGAGCGCAGCACCTTGAGGTGGTCGGCGTGGGCGAGGCCGGTGGTCTCCTGGTCGCCCGTGCGCAGGTTCAGCACCATGAGGCGCCGGGCGGTGGTGGCGGCGAGCGCCGAGCGCACCTCCGGCATCAACAGGTGCGGCAGCACCGACGTGTACAGCGAGCCGGGTCCGAGCACCACCCAGTCGGCCAGCTCGATCGCCGAGAGCGCCTCCGGGGTGGCGGGGGCGTCGGACGGGCTCAGGCGGACGTCGGTGACGCGCCCCTCGAACGCGGCGACCGCGAGGGCCACCTGGCCCTCCACGCATCGGGTGCGCAGCCGGCCGTCCGGACCGGCGCTGAGCACGTCCCCGCCGATGGTCAGCGGCACCCGCGAGACCGGCAGGACCTCGCCGTGCGCCCGCAGCAGGGCGCCGGCCCAGCGCAGCCCGTCCACCGGGTCGCCCAGCAGCTCCCACAGGGCGACGATCAGGAGGTTCCCGAGCGCGTGGTTGTCCAGGGTGGCCTGCTCGGCGGGCACCTCGGTGGAGCGGAAGCGGTGCTGCATGACGTGGGCCCAGGTCCGACCCCAGTCGGTGTCGTCGCACAGGGCGGCCAGCGCCATGCGGAGGTCGCCGGGCGGCAGCACCGCCATCTCCCGGCGGATGGTGCCGGAGGAGCCGCCGTCGTCCGCCACCGTGACGACGGCCGTGAGGTGCCCGGCCACGTGCCGCAGGGCCGCGAGGCACGCGGAGAGGCCGTGGCCGCCGCCGAGGGCGGTGACCCGGGTCGTGGGGCGGGACATGCCGGCGCCCACGCCGCGCCCTTCCGAGCCCATCCCGGGCGGCAGGGGCAGTTGGCCGGTGAGCGGGGACGTCATTCGCGCCCCATGTCCCGGTGCTGGACGTGCACCGTGACGTGGGGCACCTGGGCCAGGCGCCGGGCGAGCTCCTCGGCGACGGCCACGGAGCGGTGCTTGCCGCCCGTGCAGCCGATGGCGAGCGTGGCGTAGTGCTTGTTCTCTCGCCGGTAGCCCTCGAACACCGGCCCCAGCATGGCGACGTACGTGCGCAGGAAGTCCTCCACACCGGGGCGGGAGAGCACGTAGTCCGCGACCGCGGCCTCCGTGCCCGTGTGCGGGCGCAGCGCCGGCACCCAGTGGGGGTTGGGGATGAAGCGCATGTCCGCCACGAAGTTCGCGTCCGCCGGGACGCCGTACTTGAACCCGAAGCTCATGATGGTCAGGCGCAGCGTGACGGGGCCGGACTCCGTGAACAGCTCGGTGATCTCCGTGGCCAGGCCGTGCACGTTCAGCTCGGTGGTGTCCACCACGACGTCGGCACGCGCCTTGAGCGGCTCGACGACGTCCCGCTCCGCGCGGATGCCGTCCAGCAGCCGGGCGTTGCCCTGCATCGGGTGGGGGCGGCGGCCGGCCTCGAAGCGCCGGAGGAGCACGTGATCGTCCGCATCGAGGAACACCGTGCGGTACTCCACCCCGCTGTTGGCCAGGTGCTGCAGGGCGGCGTGCAGCTCCTCGAAGTAGGAGCGCGAGCGCACGTCCACCACGATCGCCAGGCGCGGGAACGCCTCCGGCGAGCGGGCGATGAGCTCGGCCAGCGTGCCGAACAGGGCCGGCGGCATGTTCTCCACCACGTCCCAGCCGTGGTCCTCGAGCGCGTGCGCGGCGGTGGTCCGTCCGGCGCCGGACATGCCGGCGATCACGAGCACCTCCGACGTCGGCGGCTTCTCCGGCTGGAGGGTCTCCTCGGTCATGGCTCCACTGTATCCGCGGGCGTGTCGGCCGTGAGCGCCGTGTGGACGGCCTCGGCCAGCTGCGGCCCGATGCCGGCGACCTCGGTCAGCCGGTCCACGCCGGCGGCCCGGATCTCGGCGACGGAGCCGAAGTGGTTCAGCAGCGCGGTGCGCTTGGCCGGGCCCAGACCCGGGATCCCGTCCAGGGCGGAGACGGTCATCGCCTTGGACCGCCGGCTGCGGTGGCCGGCGATCGCGAACCGGTGCGACTCGTCGCGGATGCGCTGGAGCAGGTACAGGCCCTCCGAGGTGCGCGGCAGGACCACCGGGAACTCGTCGCCCGGCAGCCACACCTCCTCGAGCCGCTTGGCCAGCCCGACCACGGGCAGGTCGTCCAGGCCGAGCTCCTCGAGGACCGCCGCGGCCGCGGCCACCTGGGGCGGGCCGCCGTCGACCACCACGAGCGAGGGCGGGTATGCGAAGCGGCGCCCCGACTCCTGATCGTCCCCCTCGACCTGACCGGAGAGCGGGGCGCCCTCCGCGCGCTCCTTGGCCAGCCGGGCGAAACGACGCCGCAGGACGTCGCGCAGGGACGCCGTGTCGTCCCGGGCGGCCTCCCCCGTGACGTTGAAGCGGCGGTAGTCCTTCTTCTTCGGCAGCCCGTCCTCCATGACGACCATCGAGCCGACCACGTTGGTGCCCTGGGAGTGGGAGATGTCGTAGCACTCGATGCGCAGCAGGGGCTCGGTGATCTCCAGGGCCTCCTGCAGCTCCCGCAGGGCGGCGGAGCGGGTGGTGAGGTCCCCGGACCGCCGCGACTTGTGCAGCTTGAGGGCCATCTCCGCGTTCTCCCGGACGGTCTCCATGAGGTCCGCCTTCGAGCCCCGCCGGGGCACGCGCACGGCGACCCGGGATCCGCGCAGGCCCGAGAGCCACTCGGTGAGCTGTGCGGCGTCGTCGGGCTCGACCGGGACGAGGATCTCGTGCGGGATGCGCTCCGACCCCTCGAGGTCGCCGTAGACCTGCTGGAGCAGGTGCGCGACCATCTCCGGCTCGGCGACTTCCTCCACGCGCTCCATGACCCAGCCGCGTTGGCCGCGGATGCGTCCCTGCCGGACGTGGAACACCTGCACCGCGACCTCCAGCTCGTCCGCGTGCAGGGCGAAGATGTCCGTCTCCGTGTTCTCCGGCAGCACCACGGCGTTGCGCTCGAACACGCGGCGCAGCGCGGCGATGTCGTCCCGCAGCCGTGCCGCGTCCTCGTAGCGCAGCTCCTCGACGGCGCGGGCCATGGCCTTCTCCAGCTCGCCGATGAACCGGTTCGCGTCCCCGGCCATGAAGTCGCAGAAGTCCTGGGCCAGCGCGCGATGGTCCGCCGGGCTGATCCGGCCCACGCAGGGCGCCGAGCACTTGCCGATGTAGCCGAGCAGGCACGGGCGGTCCTGGGCGCGGGCCCGCTTGAACACGCCCGCCGAGCACGTGCGGACCGGGAAGACGCGCAGCATCAGGTCCACGGTCTCGCGGATCGCCTTGGCCGGGTGGAACGGGCCGAAGTACTTCACGCCGGGCTTCCGGTCGCCGCGCATCACCTGGACCCGCGGGAACTGCTCGTTCATGGTCACGGCCAGGTACGGGTACGACTTGTCGTCCCGGTACATGATGTTGAACCGGGGGCGATACTCCTTGATCCAGGTGTACTCGAGCTGGAGGGCCTCCAGCTCGGAGCCGACGACGGTCCACTCGACCGCGGCCGCCGTGAACACCATGGTCCGGGTCTTGGTGGCCAGCCGAGCCGGGTCCTGGAAGTAGGAGTTCAGGCGCGCGCGCAGGTTCTTCGCCTTGCCGACGTAGACGACGCGTCCGTCCGCGTCGCGGAAGCGGTAGACGCCGGGGGACGTGGAGATCTCGCCCGGAGCCGGGCGGTAGGAGGCCGGATCAGCCACGGGCACCCGGGGTGGCGTTGTACGCGTCCACGCGCTCCTGCCCCGAGAGCGCGCCGATGGCGTCCATGATCGCCGCCGTCGCGTCGCGGCGCTGCGGCAGGGTGTGACGACGCCCGGGGTGGCCGAAGTCCAGGGGGGCGCCCACGCGCACGGAGAACCGGTGGGGACGGAAGCCGTTGGTGTCCGGCGGCTGGAGGTGCTGCGTGCCCACGAGGCCCACGGGCACCACGGGGGCGCCGGTGGCCAGGGCCAGCCAGGCCGCACCGGTGCGGCCGCGGTAGAGGCGGCCGTCACGGCTGCGGGTGCCCTCCGGGTAGATGCCGACGCCCTGGCCGGACTCGAGCAGGCCCACGAGGGACTCGAGCGCGGCCACGGAGGCGGCCTGCTCGTCCCGGCGGACGGGCACGGAGCCCACGGACTCGAAGAACCGCCGCCGGGCCCGGCCCCGCAGGCCCGTGCCCGTGAAGTACTCCTCCTTGGCGAAGAAGTGGACCGGGCGGGGGGCGAGGGCCTGGAGGATCACCGAGTCGAAGAAGGACAGGTGGTTGGAGGCCATGACGAAGGGGCCCCGCGCGGGGACATGCTCCATGCCGACGACCTCGGGGCGGCAGGTGAGCCGCAGCAGCGCGGCGGCGCTCCTGCGCACGGGCTCCGACGTCGCCATGGCACTCCTTCGTCCTCGTCCTGCGTGGGCGGGGTCCATGCTACGCGAGCAGTTCCGCGAGGAACCGGCCCGTGTGGCTCTCCGCGACGCGTGCGACCTCCTCCGGCGTGCCCGTGGCCACGATCGTGCCGCCCCCGGAGCCGCCCTCGGGACCGAGGTCGATCACGTGGTCCGCGCTCTTGATCACGTCGAGGTTGTGCTCGATGGTGAGCACCGTGTTGCCCTTGTCCACGAGGGACTGGAGCACGTGCAGGAGCTTGCGGATGTCGTCGAAGTGCAGCCCCGTGGTCGGCTCGTCCAGCACATAGATGGTGCGGCCGTTGGAGCGCTTCTGGAGCTCGGCCGCCAGCTTCACGCGCTGGGCCTCGCCGCCCGAGAGCGTGGTGGCGGGCTGGCCCAGGCGGACGTAGCCCAGGCCGACGTCGACGAGCGTGTCCAGGTATCGCGAGATGCGGGTGTACGCGCTGAAGAAGTCCGCGGCCTCCTCGATCGGCATGTCGAGGACCTCGGCGATGTTCTTGCCCTTGTAGGTGACCTCGAGCGTCTCCCGGTTGTACCGGGCCCCGTGGCACACCTCGCACGGCACGTAGACGTCCGGCAGGAAGTTCATCTCGATCTTCAGCGTGCCGTCGCCCGCGCACGCCTCGCACCGCCCGCCCTTGATGTTGAAGGAGAACCGGCCCTGCTGGTAGCCCCGGACCTTCGCCTCGGGGGTCTCCGCGAAGAGCTTGCGGATCGCGTCGAACACGCCCGTGTAGGTGGCGGGGTTGGAGCGCGGCGTGCGCCCGATGGGGCTCTGGTCCACGTGCACCACCTTGTCCAGGTGCTCGAGCCCCTCCACGGACCGGTGCCGGCCGGGCACGAGCTTGGCGCCGTTGAGCCGGTTGGCCAGGACCTTGTAGAGGATCTCGTTGATCAGCGTGGACTTGCCGGAGCCGGACACGCCCGTCACGGCCGTGAGGACCCCGAGCGGGACCTCCACCGAGACGTCCTTCAGGTTGTTCTCCTGAGCGCCGCGGACCGTCAGCATGCGCCCCTTCTCCGGGACGCGACGCCGCTCCGGCACCGCGATGGAGCGGCGGCCGGAGAGGTAGTCGCCGGTGACGGACCGCGTGTTCGCCTTGAGATCCGCCAGGGAGCCCGAGTGCACGACCTCGCCGCCGTGCTCGCCCGCGCGGGGACCGATGTCCACGATCCAGTCCGCCTCGGCGATCGTGTCCTCGTCGTGCTCGACGACGATGAGGGTGTTGCCGAGGTCCCGCAGGCGCAGGAGGGTCTCGATGAGGCGGCGGTTGTCCCGCTGGTGCAGGCCGATGGACGGCTCGTCGAGCACGTAGAGGACACCGACCAGCCCGGAGCCGATCTGCGTGGCCAGGCGGATGCGCTGGGCCTCGCCTCCGGAGAGGGTGCCGGCCGGCCGCTCCAGGTTGAGGTACTCGAGGCCGACGTCCAGCAGGAACGCCAGCCGGGCCAGGATCTCCTTGAGCACCTGGTCCGCGATCTGCCGCTCCCGGTCCGTCAGCCGCAGCCCCGAGAAGAACCCCATGGCCTCCCGCATGGGCAGGCGGGTGGCGTCCGCGATGGACAGGCCGCCCACGAGCACGTTCAGGACCGTGGGGTTGAGGCGAGCCCCGTGGCACGCCGGGCACGGGATCTCCCGCATGAACGACTCGTAGCGCTCGCGGGCGCCGTCCGACTCGGTCTCCCCGTGCTTGCGCATCACGTAGGGGATGACGCCCTCGAAGCCCGTGGTGTAGCGGCGCTCGCGGCCGAACCGGTTGCGGAACGTCACCTCCACCTTGAAGTCCTTGCCGTTCAGGACGGCGTCGCGCTCCGCCTCCGTCAGGTCCTTCCACGGGGTGTCCAGGGAGAAGCCCACCTCCTTGCCCAGCCCGCCGAGCACGCGCAGCCAGTAGTCCGAGGTGGACTTGCCCAGCGACCACGGCACGACGGCGCCCTCGCGCAGGGACAGCTCGTCGTTGGCGACGACGAGGTCCGGGTCCACCTGCAGGCGGGAGCCGATGCCGGTGCACTCGGGGCACGCGCCGAACGGGTTGTTGAAGGAGAACGAGCGCGGCTCGATCTCGTCCACGGTCTGCTCGTGCCCGTTGGGGCAGGAGAGCTTCTCGGAGAACGAGCGGTACCGGGGGTTGCCCTCGGCGTCCCGCCCGCCGAACTCCGCGGTGTTCTTCTTGGCCTTCTCGGCGACCGGCTCCACGTCCACGAACTCGGCGACGACGAGGCCGTCCGCCAGCTTCAGGGCGGTCTCCACCGAGTCGGTGAGGCGCTGGCGGATGCCCTCCTTCATGGCGAGGCGGTCCACGACGACGGCGATGGTGTGCTTGACCTGCTTCTTCAGCACGGGCGGGTCCGAGAGCTGGACGGTCTCCCCGTCCACGACGGCGCGGGCGAAGCCCTGCGTGGACAGGTCCCTGAACAGGTCCACGAACTCGCCCTTGCGGCCGCGGACGACGGGTGCGAGCACCTGGAAGCGGGTGCGCTCGGGCAGCTCCTCGAGCTGGTCCACGATCTGCTGCGGGGTCTGCCGGCTCACCGGCTCTCCGCACTGCGGGCAGTGCGGCACCCCGACGCGCGCCCAGAGCAGGCGCATGTAGTCGTAGATCTCCGTGATGGTCCCCACCGTGGAGCGCGGGTTGCGGTTGGTGGACTTCTGGTCGATGGACACGGCCGGGGACAGGCCCTCGATGAAGTCCACGTCCGGCTTGTCCACCCGGCCCAGGAACATGCGGGCGTAGGAGGAGAGCGACTCGACGTAGCGCCGCTGGCCCTCGGCGAAGATCGTGTCGAAGGCCAGGGAGGACTTGCCCGAGCCGGACAGACCCGTGAACACGACCATGGCGTCCCGCGGGAAGCTGACGTCCACGTCCTTCAGGTTGTGCTCGCGGGCGCCCTGGACGACGATGCGGTCCCGCTCGCCCGAGCGCGCGCCGCCGGGGCCGGAGGCGAGGCCGCCGGCATGGGTCTCGACGGCGGAGGAGACGGTGGTGGAGGAGTTCTTGGGCACGCGGCCAGCATAGGGGCGGGCGCGGACACGACACCGGGGTCTCGCCTGTGGGCGAACCGACCGCCGGCCCGGCCCGCCCTGGCGCGTCGCCGACCCGTCCGTACACTGTTGCGCATGCCCGAGACCGCCCGGAACCGCCTCCTGCACGATCTGCCCGCCGTCACGGTGCGCACCTGCTCCGTGTCGGAGATGGACAACAACGTGTACCTGCTCACCTCCAAGACCACGGGGGCGCAGGTGCTGATCGACGCCGCCGCCGAGGCCGAGGCCATCCGCGACCTCATCGCCTCGGCCGCGGGCGACACCCCGTGCGAGCCGCGCCTCGAGATGATCGTCACCACGCACCGACACTGGGACCACGTGCGGGCGCTGCCGGCGCTGGCGTCCCTGACCGGGGCCCGCACCGCGGCCGGCGAGGACGACGCCGACGCGATCGCCGAGGACACGGGGGTCGCCCCCGACGTGCGCCTGCGCCACGGGGACATCGTGGGGGCGGACGGGCTCCGGCTCGAGGTGGTGGCCCTGCGCGGCCACACGCCCGGGTCGATCGCGCTGGTGTGCCGCCCCGAGGCGGACGAGCCGGCCGTGCTCTTCACCGGCGACTCCCTCTTCCCGGGCGGGGTGGGCAACACCGAGGGCGACGACGGCCGGTTCCGTCAGCTGTTCACGGACGTCACGGAACGGATCTTCGACGCGTTCGACGACGACGTGGTGGTCCACCCCGGCCACGGCGCCTCCACGACCCTGGGCGCCGAGCGCCCCCACCTGCCGGAGTGGGCCGAGCGCGGCTGGTGACGGCCCGCCCGGGCGGCCCCGGGCCCGGCGTCAGGCCGGCTTCTGCCCCACCATGAACAGGCGCCGGGCCGGGAAGATCGTGACCGGGCCGCCGTCGTCGGCTGTGACGCCGGGCACAGGCGGGTACGCCTCGCGCATGGCGGCGCGGTACCGGTCCACGAACGCCTCGAGCAGCCCGGCGCCCTCGGCGGAGCCCTCCTCGGCGTCCCAGCGGGCCAGGGCCTGCAGGCTCGGTCGCAGGGCCGCGCCGGAGGTCCACCGGAACACCGGGTCCTCGCCCGTCAGGACCTGCTGGTACTCCGTCTCCCAGACGACCGGGGACCACCCCGCCTCGAGGAACAGCCGTGTGTACTCCTCGGGCGGCGCCACGGTGCGGGTCGTCGCCACGCCGTGCAGCGGCTCGGAGAAGGCCGGGTCCTCGGCCAGCGCCACGATCGCCGCGTGGGAGGGCTGCTCGTAGGGCCGCGGGATCTGCGCCGCGAACCAGGCCCCCGGCGTGAGGTCCCCGAGCCAGCGCCGGATCAGGCGACGGTGCGTCGGGATCCACTGGAGCATCGCGTTGGACACCACGACGTCCGTCGCCCGCGACGGGCGCCACTGCGAGGCGTCGACCGCCTCGAAGCGCAGGTTGGCGGGGGCGCCCGTGCGGGCCGCCTGCTCCCGGGCCCGCTCGAGCATCGCGGGCGAGTCGTCCAGACCGATCACCTCGGCGTCCGGCCAGCGCTCGGCCAGCGTCCGGGTCAGGGTCCCCGGGCCGCAGCCCAGATCCACCACGACGCGCGGCGCCTCGGCGCGCACGCGCCCCACCAGGTCGTGGAAGGGGCGGGCGCGATGCTCGGCGAAGCCCTCGTACTGCGCGGGATCCCAGGTGAACCCCCCGCCCTGTCGTCCGGTCACGTCCCCGACGACGGCGTCGGTGTCCGGGTGCGGGCTCTCAGGCGCGATCTGACTCATGGCGGCACCGTATCGCGCGGAGCGGCCGATACGCTGGGAGCGATGACTTCTCCCGCCACGAACCCGCCCTCGCTGACCGACCGCATCGACGCGCTCCCGCCGACCCCGGACGCCGACGACGTCTTCGGGGCCTTCGCGGCCTGGACCGAGGACCGCGGCATCACGCTCTACCCCGCCCAGGAGGAGGCCGCCCTCGAGCTGGTCCAGGGCCGGCACGTGATCCTGGCGACGCCCACCGGCTCCGGCAAGTCCCTGGTGGCGCTGGCTGCACACGCCGACGCACTCGCCCACGACGCCGTCTCCTACTACACGGCGCCGATCAAGGCGCTCGTCTCGGAGAAGTTCTTCGCGCTGGTGGACGTGTTCGGCGCGGAGAATGTGGGCATGGTCACGGGTGACTCCACCGTCAACGGTGACGCCCCGATCATCTGCTGCACCGCCGAGATCCTGGCCAACCGCGCGCTGCGCGAGGGCTCGGGCATGGAGATCGACACCGTGGTGATGGACGAGTTCCACTACTACGCGGACCCCTCCCGTGGCTGGGCCTGGCAGGTCCCCCTCCTCGAGCTGCCGCAGGCCCGGTTCCTGCTGATGTCGGCCACCCTCGGCGACACGACCCGCCTCGAGGCGGACCTGATCGAGCGCACCGGGCGCGAGGTCGCCGTCGTCGCCCACGCGGAGCGGCCGATCCCGCTGACGTTCGAGTGGTCCGAGGTGCCGCTGCAGGAGAAGGTCGAGGAGCTCGTGAGCACCCACCAGGCACCGGTGTACATCGTGCACTTCTCGCAGCTGGACGCCGTGGAGACGGCCCAGGGGCTGTCCTCGATCTCGGTGACGTCCAAGGAGGAGAAGGAGGCGATCGCCGCGCGGATCGCCGGCTTCCGCTTCTCCGCGGGCTTCGGGCACACCCTGAACCGCCTCGTCCGCGCGGGCATCGGCGTGCACCACGCGGGCATGCTGCCCAAGTACCGCCGCCTCGTGGAGAAGCTGGCCCAGGACGGGCTGCTCAAGGTCATCTGCGGCACGGACACGCTCGGCGTCGGGATCAACGTGCCGATCCGCACCGTGCTGCTCACCGCGCTGTCCAAGTTCGACGGCGAGAAGACCCGCCTGCTCCAGGCCCGCGAGTTCCACCAGATCGCCGGCCGGGCGGGCCGGGCCGGCTTCGACACCTCCGGCACCGTGGTGGTCCAGGCCCCCGAGCACGTGATCGAGAACAAGGCGGCCGAGCGCAAGGCCGCGGCGAAGTTCGCGAACGTCAAGGACGAGGCCGAGCGGGCCAAGCGCATGAAGCAGTCCGTGAAGTCCGGCAAGCGCAAGACCCCGCCCGCCGGCTTCGTCTCGTGGGGGCCGGCGACGTTCGAGCGCCTCGTCTCGGCCGAGCCGGAGCCGCTGGTCTCCCGCATGCGGATCACGCACTCCATGCTGCTGAACATCCTCGACCGGCCCGGCGACCCGGTGATCGCCGTCCGGCGCCTGCTGCGCGGCACCCACGAGACCCCGGCCCGCCAGGCGGTGCTCATGCGCCGCGCGCTCGGGATCTTCCGGGAGCTGCTGGCCACGGGCGTCGTCGAGCGTCTGCCCGAGCCGGACGCCGAGGGCCGCACCGTGGACCTCACGGTGGACCTGCAGCCGGACTTCGCGCTCAACCAGCCGCTCTCCCCCTTCGCCCTCGCCGCGCTCGACCTGCTGGACCCGGCCGATCCCGACCACGCGCTCGACGTCGTCTCCGTGATCGAGGCGACCCTCGACCCGCCGCGCCAGGTGCTCTCGGCCCAGGTCAAGCACGCCAAGGGCGAGGCCGTGGCCGCCATGAAGGCCGAGGGCATGGACTACAACGACCGCATGCGGGCCCTCGACGAGATCACCCACCCGCGGCCGCTGGCCGAGCTCCTCGAGCAGCAGTTCGAGCTCTACCGGCAGGACGCTCCGTGGCTCGCCGAGTTCGAGCTGACCCCCAAGTCCGTGGTGCGCGACATGTTCGAGCGGGCCATGGGCTTCGGCGACTACGTGCGGTTCTACGGGATCGCCCGGTCCGAGGGCGTGCTGCTGCGCTACCTCACGGACGCGGTCAAGGCGCTGCGCCACACGGTGCCCGAGGCGGCCCGCACCGAGGAGCTCCAGGTGCTGCTGGACTGGCTCGACGAGATGGTGAAGCAGACCGACTCGTCCCTCCTGGAGGAGTGGGAGGACCTGGTGGCCGGGGACATCGACGAGCTGCGCCGGGACATGGAGGCGCTCGAGCCGCCGGCGCCGCCTCGCCTGACGGACAACGAGCCCGTGTTCCGGGTGATGGTCCGCAACGCGATGTTCCAGCGGGTGCGCATGTTCGGCGACGAGCGGGACGAGGCGCTCGCGCGCCTGTCCGGCGACCTGTCCGCCGACGACTGGGCCGACGCCCTCGACGCCTACTTCGACGACCACGAGGACATCGACGACGGCCCCGCCGCGCGTGGCCCCGAGCTGTTCCGCGTGGCCGCGGCCCCCGACGTCGCCGCCCCGCTGGAGCTGGCCGGCCCGCGCTGGTGGGCGGTGCGGCAGGTCCTGAAGGACCCGGACGGGGACCTGGACCACGGGATCAACGCCGTGGTCGACCTGGACGCCTCCGACGAGGCGGGCCACCCCGTGATCCGGGTGGTCTCCGTGGGCGCGCCCGAGTCCGGGTGGGGCCTGTGAGCGCCGGGGACGCCCGGGCGGCAGGACGGCCCGTGGCGGGCGACCCGCGCGGCTTCGCCCCGCTCGAACCGGCCCGCCACCGCGTGGGCGAGCGCACCGAGCTCTACGACGGTACCGTCACGGTGGACCACTGGTTCACGGTGCCGATCGACCACGCGCTGGGCCTCGCCGAGGCCGAGGCGCAGGATGCGGCGGGCACCGGCGTCGGGCCGCACGGCCGCGGCACGCTGACCGTCTTCGCCCGCGAGATCCGGGCGAAGGACGACCCCGGGGGCGAGCGTCCCTGGGCCCTGTACCTCCAGGGCGGCCCCGGCAGTGCCGGGCCTCGCCCGGCGCGCCTGAGCGGCTGGCTCGGGGCGTTGGCCCAGAGCCACCGCGTGCTGCTGCTGGACCAGCGCGGCACGGGGCGCTCGACCCCGGCCACCGTGGCGACCCTGACCGCCCCGGGCGCCTTCGCCACGGACGAGGCCCGCGCCGAGCACCTGGTGCACCTGCGGGCACCCTCGATCGTGCGGGACGCCGAGATGCTGCGCCTCGCCCTCGGCGCCGGACCGTGGACCACGCTGGGCCAGAGCTTCGGCGGGTTCTGCACGCTGAGCTACCTCTCCTTCCACCCGGAGGGCCTGCAGCGCAGCCTGGTGACCGGCGGCCTCGCTCCGCTCACCGGCCACGCCGACCGGGTCTACCGGGCCACCTACGCCCGGATGCGCGCCCGCGCCGAGGAGTTCTTCGACCGGCACCCGGCCGACCGCGACGCGTGGTCGGAGGCCGTGGGACTGATCCGCGCCGCCGAGGCCGCGGGCGCCCCGGTCCCCCTGCCCGGCGGCGGGCCGCTCACCGTGGGACGGGCCCAGGCCCTGGGCATGCTGCTGGGCGGCAACACCCGCGTGGACCGCCTGCACTGGGTCCTCGCCGAGGCCGTGGACCGCACCGGCCCCGCGCCGCGCCTGTCCGAGACGTTCCTGGCCGCCGTCGCCGACCAGGACGACCGCCTCGTCAACCCGCTCTACACCGTGCTGCACGAGGCGATCTACGCGCAGCCGGCGGACCTGGCCGACGGCCGGGCGGACACCGGCTGGTCGGCGTCCCGGATGCTCGCCGAGCACCCGGACTTCGACCCGGAGGTGACCGCGGTCCCGCTGCCCACGGGCGAGCACGTCATGCCCTGGTCCGTCGAGGTCGACCCCCGGCTGCGGCCCCTGGCCGGCACGGCGCGGCTGCTCGCCGAGCGCACGCAGTGGGGCCCGCTCTACGACGTGGCCTCCCTGGCGCAGAACACCGTCCCCGTGGCCGCCGCCGTCTACGCGGACGACGTGTACGTGGACCGGGACCTCTCGATCGAGACCGCGCGGCGCGTCCGCGGCCTGCGGGTGTGGGAGACCGGCGCCTTCCACCACGACGGCATCGCCGACGACGGGCCGGCGATCCTCGACCGGCTCCTGGCGATGACCACGCCGGACGGCGCCGGGACGACGACGGCCCCCGACCCGGTCGACTGACCGGCTCGGGGGCCCGGGCGCCGGCGGAGTGCTCCCCCGGCGCCGTGATCGGCTCAGACGGTGGGCCCGTCCTGCCGCACGATCTGCTCGGAGACCCCGCGCGCGTCGTCGTCACGGGGATCCGCGAACCGGGTCTCGTGGGCCGTGCGGATGATCGCCGACCACGCGTCCTTGTGCTCGAGCAGCTGGTCGCGCCAGCGCTGGTCCAGGGCCTCGGCCCGGGCCGTCCAGCGGTCCATCAGGGCGGCGGCGCGCTCGCGCTCGGCCGGGTCGGCGTCCTCGGCCAGCTTCGAGTACCGGTACGAGTACTTCTCGGCGTTCTGCAGCGCCCGCAGGGCCTGGCCCTTGGGCGAGTACAGGGACACGAGCACGGTGATGGCCAGGATGACCACCACGACGACGAGCGAGAGGTTCGTGGGGATCTCCGCCACCGGCACGTTCTCGCCGCCGTTGATGAACGGCAGGTTGTTCTCGTGCAGCGCGTGCAGGATGAGCTTGACGCCGATGAACGCCAGCAGCGCGGAGAGCCCGTAGGCCAGGTAGACGAGGCGGTCGAGCAGGCCGTCGATCAGGAAGTACAGCTGGCGCAGGCCCATCAGGGAGAAGGCCGTGGCGGTGAAGACGATGTACGCCTCCTGGGTCACGCCGAAGATCGCGGGGATGGAGTCGAAGGCGAAGAGGATGTCCGTGGCGCCGATCGCGATCATCACGAGCAGCATCGGCGTCATGAGGCGCTTGCCGTCCACCGTCGTGAAGAGGCGTTCGCCGTCGAACTGGTCGGAGGCGGGCAGGAACCGCTTGACGAGGCGGACCATCACGTTGTCCGCCTCGTCCTGGGCGCCCTCGGCGTCGCCGGACATCTCGCCCTTGAGCTGGCCGCCGGCGATGATCAGCAGGAACAGGCCGAAGAGGTAGAACACGTCCGACCACGCGGCGATGACGGCGGCGCCGAGCAGGATGAACAGGGTGCGCGAGATCAGCGCGAAGGTGATGCCGAACAGGAGCACCTTCTGCTGGTACTCGCGCGGCACCCGGAAGCTGGCCATGATCACGAGGAACACGAACAGGTTGTCGACGCTGAGCGCCTTCTCCAGCAGGTAGCCGGTGTAGTACTCCACGGCGTGCTGCGTGTCGCCGAAGGCGAAGAACACGAGGCCGAAGACGAGCGCGAGGCCGACGTAGACGCCCGACCAGACCGCGGCCTCCTTGATGGTCGGCGTGTGCGCCTTGCGCACGTGGGCGAAGTAGTCGAATGCGAGGAGTCCGACGATCAGGGCGATCGTCAAGCCCCACGTGAGTCCATTGATTTCCACAGGGTCACCTTTCGGCGTCAGGGGTCGGTTCTGCGCCGCAAGTCTCTCCGCCCCACCGTGGGTTCTCCGGTGCAGGCCCCTGTGTCCGGCCGGCGGCGCGCTCCCGGCGGCCGCGGCGTGCTGACGTCCACAGTGTTCGGGATACTCCCCTACGTCGCCGGTCAGTCTACCCCGTCGCACGACGACGCCCCGCTCCGCGGCGGGCGGAACGGGGCGTCGTCGGGCAGGCTGGCGCGGGCGGCGGGTCAGCGGTCGTCGCGGCGGGCCCGATCGGCGTAGTCGTCCATGCGCTGGACCTGGCCGGTGAGCGGGGAGTCGGACGCCCGCTCGGTGCGGCCCCAGACCAGCGACGCCACGGTGGCCAGCACCAGGGTGCCGACGATGACGCCGAGGGAGACGAACGTGGAGATCTCCGGGACGGCCGTCACCGGGTGACCGCCGTTGATGAAGGGCAGCTCGTTCTCGTGCAGGGCGTGGAAGACGAGCTTGACGCCGATGAAGGCGAGGATGAACGCGAGCCCGTGCTTGAGGAACACGAGACGGTCCATGAGCCCACCCAGCAGGAAGTAGAGCTGGCGCAGGCCCATGAGGGCGAAGATGTTGGCGGTCAGGACGATGAACCAGTTCTGGGTGAGGCCGAAGATCGCCGGGATGGAGTCCACCGCGAACATCACGTCCGTCAGGCCGATCGTGATGAACACGACCACCATGGGGGTGAACATGCGCCGGCCGTCCACGGTGGTGCGCAGTCGGTTGCCGTCGTAGTCCGGCGCCACGTTGAGGCGACGGGTCAGGCGGGCCACGACGCCCGGCTCGGACTCCTCGTCCTCGCCGTCGTCCTTGAGCTGCTGCCAGGCGGTCCAGAGCAGGAAGGCGCCGAAGATGTAGAACACCCACGTCAGGTGCTCGATGGCGACGGCGCCGACCGCGATGAACACCGCGCGGGCGATCAGCGCGATGATGATGCCCACCATCAGCACCTCCTGCTGGTAGCGGCGGGGCACCTGGAACTTGGCCATGATGATGAGGAACACGAACAGGTTGTCCACGCTGAGGCTGTACTCGGTGACCCAGCCGGCCAGGAACTCGGTGCCGTGCTGCGCATCGCCCAGGGCGAAGAGCAGCCCCGCGAAGACCAGCGCCAGCGCCACGTAGAACCCGATCCACAGGCCGGCCTCCCTCATGGAGGGCTCGTGGGGGCGGCGCGCGACGTACAGCAGGTCGAGCAGGAGGATGACGCCGAGGACCACAAGGGTCGTGGTCTCGAAGACGGGACTGAGCACGTCCATGGAGGGGTTCCTTTCGTGAGGGCCGCGCCAGTCTAGATGTTGTGGGTCATGAGGTTCTTGACACGAGGCACGGGCTGAGATGAGACGAGCGGGCTCCGCCCCGCAGGATGGGAATTGCGACATCCACTCATCCGCGGAAGGAAGCCCGCTCGTGACTCACGCTA
>NZ_JABFAX010000004.1:86358-147619 GCF_017168395.1 Micrococcus sp. KRD128
GCTCGGCGTGAGGCCCTGCAGGTGTGGGTGAATCACTACAACTACCATCGGCCGCATACCTCCTGCGGAGAGGCTCCTCCGGCCTCGTTGGCCCCGGTGCGTGTCAACAACGTCATGCCCTCCTACACCTAGACGGGTGCGGCCCCGCGCTCGGCCGCGGGTGGGCCCGGTCTCAGGCTGCGCCGGGGGCGGTCAGTCCCAGGGCGAGCCAGACGACGACGGCACCGACGGCAGCCAGGCCCCAACTGGCGAGGGAGCCGATGAGGAACTCCTCCGCGCGTGAGCCGGCACCTCGGTCCGCCGAGATCTCCGGGAAGCGCACGATGCCCTTGGCCGCCATCAGGGCCGCGATCACCGGATAGGCCTGCGCGAGCCCCAGCACGACCATGAGCAGCCGCTCCATGGGTCCGATGTAGCGGCCGCCGCGCAGGCCGTCGGCCGCGGGGTCCGTGGGCGCGGCGGACGGCACGGTCGCGGGCTCCGCCGCGGGCTCCTCCGCCTCCTCGTCGCCCCCGTCGGCGGGCCGGCCCGCCAGGGCGAGGACCGCGCGGGTGACCCGGTTGCCGGTCTCGGTCAGGGCCAGCGCCACCGCCAGCAGCGTGAGGGCAGGGGGCGCGGAGCGCAGACCCGCGGGCGCCAGGGTCGACTCGAGCACGGCCACCAGGCCGACCGTGGCCACCACCGCGACCACCCCGAGCGGCCGGTCCGGGTGCAGCCATGTCCAGCCCATCAGCAGGCCGAGGGCCACCAGGCCGCCGCCCACCGCGACGGACATGCCGGTCGGCGCCAGGACGGCCACGAGCACCGCGGCGAGGACGGCGGCCACGGCTGCACCGGCCCGGGCGAGCCACCGCCGCCGGGGGGCGGCCCAGGCGCCGGGCAGGACGGCGTCGAGCAGGTCGTGCAGCCCCAGGGCGAGCAGTGCGAGGGCGGTCACGGCGCGACCTCCGTCGCCGCGGTGGCGAGCTCGGCGTCCAGCTCGAGCAGCCGGTCGATCCCGGACCGCGCGACGGCCTGCGACACCGCGGACTGCGTGATCCGCTCCGCCCGGGCGGTCTGCGCCTGGGTCGCCCCGCCCAGCAGGGCTGCGGCGATCCGGCGCTCGCGGGCCTTGAGCCGGCCGAGGACGTGGTCGCGCAGCAGGACGAGCCCGTCCACGGCGGCGGTGAGGGACGGGTCCGCGGCGCGGAAGGCGGTCGCGGCGCCGGCCGCCCGCTCGTGCGCATGCTCGACGGCCTCGCGGGCCCGATACCAGGCCGTGCCGTCCTCGATGCCGTCTCCGCCGGCGTCCAGGGCCCGCCGCTGCCCCAGGCCGATCCCGAACCGCAGGTCGAGGCCCGGGGGCAGGGCGAGCGTGACGCGGACGGTCAGCCGGAGCGCGTCCGGCCAGGCGCGGTGCAGCGCCTGGAACTCGTCGCCGACGCTGGCCCAGGCGGGCCGCAGCGGCGGGACGTCCCGTTCCGCGGCCGCGAAGGCGGCCAGGATCTGCTCCTGCGCGCGCTCCCGGTCCGGGAGCGCGCGGGAGCCGACGATGTCCGCGATCACGGCCGCGACCAGGGGTGCTGCGCTCATGGCGTCACACTACCACTGATATGACGCTATTCATCAGTGTTTTCATAACACCCTGGGCGCGGAACGCGCCGGGCGGTCACTGTTCCCGCTTCATCTGCCGCAGCTCCTTCTTGAGCTCGCCGATCTCGTCGCGCAGGCGGGCCGCGAGCTCGAACTGCAGGTCCGTCGCCGCCTGGTGCATCTGCTGCGACATCTGCTCGATCAGATCGGCCAGGTCCTTGGCGGGCAGCGACGCCGGGTCCACCGCCGGGGCCTCGGCACCCTCCCCCGTGGCCGGGGCCCGGTCCAGCGAGCTGAGGCCGCGGTGGCCCATGCCGAAGTCGAACCCGGACTTCACGCCGCCCATGCCCTTGAGGAAGTCGGCGGTGTCCGCGTCCTCCCGGGCCAGCTGGTCCGTGATGTCCGCGATGCGCTTGCGCAGGGGCTGGGGGTCGATCCCGTGCTCCTCGTTGTACGCGATCTGCACGGCCCGGCGCCGCTCGGTCTCCTCGATCGCCCGGCGCATGGAGTCGGTGACGTTGTCGGCGTACATGTGGACCTCACCGGACACGTTGCGGGCGGCGCGGCCGATGGTCTGGATGAGGGAGGTGGTGGAGCGCAGGAAGCCCTCCTTGTCCGCGTCCAGGATCGCCACGAGCGAGACCTCGGGCAGGTCCAGGCCCTCGCGCAGCAGGTTGATGCCCACCAGCACGTCGAAGGTGCCCTTGCGCAGCTCCCGCAGCAGCTCCACGCGGCGCAGCGTGTCCACATCCGAGTGGAGGTACTCGACCTTCACCCCCGCCTCGAGCAGGTAGTCCGTGAGGTCCTCGGCCATGCGCTTGGTCAGCGTGGTCACCAGGACGCGCTCGTCCTTGGCCGTGCGCACGCGGATCTGCTCGAGCAGGTCGTCGATCTGGCCCTCGGTCGGCTTGACCACCACCTGCGGGTCCACCAGCCCGGTGGGCCGGATGATCTGCTCGACATAGCCGTCCGCCTGGCCGAGCTCGTAGGCGCCCGGCGTCGCGGAGAGGTACACGGTCTGCCCGATCCGCTCGAGGAACTCGTCCCACTTCAGCGGGCGGTTGTCCATGGCTGAGGGCAGGCGGAAGCCGTGCTCCACGAGGGTGCGCTTGCGAGACATGTCCCCCTCGTACATCGCGCCGATCTGCGGGATGGTCACGTGGGACTCGTCCACCACGAGCAGGAAGTCGTCCGGGAAGTAGTCCAGCAGGCAGTGCGGGGCGGAGCCGGCGGGACGGCCGTCGATGTGGCGCGAGTAGTTCTCGATGCCGTTGCAATAGCCCATCTGCTGCATCATCTCGAGGTCGTACGTGGTGCGCATGCGCAGCCGCTGCGCCTCGAGCAGCTTGTCCTGGGACTCCAGCTCCTGCAGCCGCTCCCGGAGCTCGTCCTCGATGGTGGTGATCGCCCGGCCCATGCGCTCGTCGCCGGCCACGTAGTGCGAGGCCGGGAAGATGTACATCTCCTCCTCCTCGCGCACCACCTGGCCGGTGAGCGGGTGCAGGGTCTGGATGGACTCGATCTCGTCCCCGAAGAACTCGATGCGCACCGCGAGCTCCTCGTACATGGGGATGATCTCCACGGTGTCCCCCCGCACCCGGAAGGTGCCGCGGTGGAAGTCGACGTCGTTGCGCACGTACTGCATCTGCACGAACCGCCGCAGGAGCACGTCCCGGTCCATCTCCGCACCGCGGCGCAGGGTGACCATCTGCTCGATGTACTCCTCGGGCGTGCCGAGGCCGTAGATGCAGGAGACGGTGGCCACCACGATCACGTCCCGCCGGGTCAGCAGCGCGTTCGTGGCCGAGTGGCGCAGCCGCTCGACCTCCTCGTTGATGGAGGAGTCCTTCTCGATGAAGGTGTCCGTCTGCGGGACGTACGCCTCAGGCTGGTAGTAGTCGTAGTAGGAGACGAAGTACTCGACCGCGTTGTGGGGCAGCAGCTCGCGGAACTCGTTGGCCAGCTGCGCCGCGAGCGTCTTGTTCTGCACCATCACCAGCGTGGGCCGCTGGAGGCGCTCGACGAGCCACGCCGTCGTCGCCGACTTGCCCGTGCCGGTGGCGCCCATCAGGACGACGTCCTTCTCCCCCGCCTCCACGCGCTCGGCGAGCTCGGCGATGGCCTTCGGCTGGTCACCGGAGGGCTGGTACGGGGAGATGACCTCGAACGGGGCGACGACGCGGTTGATCTTCTGGGCCAGGCTCATGGCAGAACCCTACGTCGCGCCCCGGACACCGCGGCGGTCAGTCCGCCGAGGGCTCAGCCGCGTCGGGGGCGAGGAACCGGTCCCACACCTGGTTCGCCACGGACGCGAGCCGCTCGAGGTCGGCGTCGTTGACGATGACCACGTCCGCGACGGCGCGCCGCTGCTCGTCCGTGGCCTGGGCCGCGATCCGCGCCTCGGCGTCCGCGCGGCTCATGCCGCGGTCCTCCACCATCCGGCGCAGGCGCTCCTCGAGCGGGGCCTCCACCACGATCACGAGGTCGAACGCGTCCGCCTGCCCGGTCTCCACCAGCAGCGGCACGTCCTGCACCACGACGGCGTCCGGCCCGGCCTCGGCGACGATGCGCCGGGCCGCGGCCCGGATCCGGGGGTGCACGATGCGGTTCAGGCGCTGCCGGGCGCCCTCGTCCCCGAAGACGATGCGGGCCATCTCGACGCGGTCGAGCTCACCGTCCGCAGTGATGACGCGGTCCCCGAACTCGTCCTGGACGGCGGCCAGCCCGTCGGTGCCCTTCTCGAGGACCAGCCGGGCGAGGGCGTCCGAGTCCACCAGGAGCGCGCCACGCTCCTGCAGGACGCGGGCCACCGCGGACTTGCCGGCGGCGATCCCGCCGGTCAGGCCCACATGGACGCGCGGCCGCTCGGCCACCTGGTCGGTCTCGGTCATACGCGCTCCCCTCGGGCGGCCTCGAGCTGAGGCTGGATCTTGGCCTCCCAGTATGCCCGGACGGCCTCCTGCAGGTCCTCGAGCGAGCCGTCGTTCTCGATCACGGTGTCCGCGATCTCGGCCCGCTCCTCGTCCGCCGCCTCCTCGTCGATGAAGGCCCAGGCCCGCTCGCGGGTCATGTCGTGGGACTCCATGAGCCGGGCGACGCGCACCTCGGCGGGAGCAGAGACGGCCAGCACCTGGTCGAAGTCGCGCTCGGAGCCGGTCTCGGCCAGCAGGGCCAGGTCGACCACCAGCACGGAGTCCTCGCCGATCTCGCGGGCCCGGCGGTTCGCCTCGTCGCGCACCGCCGGGGAGACGATCTCGTACATGCGCGTCCGGGCGGTCGAGCTCTCGGTGGTGAGCCGGTTGAGGGCGCGCGCGTCCAGGGTGCCGTCCGCGCGGACGATGTCCTCGCCGAAGACCGACCGGAGCTCCTCGAGCACGGGGTTGCCGGGCACGAGGATCTCCCCCATCAGGTCGTCGAACTCCACGACGACGGCGCCCCGCCGCTCGAGCTCCGCGCCGACCTCGGTGCGGCCCGCGGCGATGCCGCCGGTCAGGCCGACGGTGACGAGGGCCTTGGCCGCGTCGATGCGCTGCTGGTGCCACGTCTTCGGGGTGTGCGTGTCGTTCTCCGGCTCGGTGCCGACCTCGAACTCGGGGCGGATCACGAAGTCCGAGACGTCGACGCCGTCCTCGGTGGCGCGGCGGCGGTACTCCTCGGCCGGCAGCACCTGCTTCCACTGGCGGGTCCGCATGGGCCGCGCGGCACCCGCGTCCTCGCGCAGGGCCTGCAGCAGCAGTGCGGCCTGCGTGACGGTGATGAGCAGGATGGGCAGGCCGATCACGATGATCACCTCCTGCAGCGCAGCCAGGCCGTTCTCGCCCGCGGTGAGGATGATGGCCGCGCAGACCGCACCGATGGACACGGCCCAGAACACGGACTGGCGGCGGGGCGCCGCATCCTCGTGGCCGTTGGCCATCGCGTCCATCACGAGCGCGCCCGAGTCGATCGAGGTGATGAAGAACAGCGTGATGACCACGAGCGCCACGACCGCGGCCACCGTGTAGAGCGGGGTGCCCTGCAGGTGCTGGAACAGGGCGGCCTGGACGTTGCCGTCGGTGACGATCGTCTGCGTGAGGTCGCCGCCCTGGCCCGGCGCCGGCGCGGTGGCGCGGTCCGACTGGAACGCGGAGTAGCCGTAGATGCCCATCCAGATGATGACGAACGCCGTGGGCAGGCCGAGGCCGGCCATGATGAAGGAGCGGATGGTGCGGCCGCGTGAGATGCGGGCGAAGAACATCCCCACGAAGGGCGCCCACGTCACGGTCCAGGCCCAGTAGAAGACGGTCCAGTCACCGGACCACTGGCCCGAGTTGTACGTGTCGTTGTAGGTGGAGAGCAGGGGCAGCATCGAGGCGTACTCGCCGATCGCCTGCACGGTGCCGCGGATGACGTCCATGCTGGAGACGGCCCACATCAGGACGTACACGAGCAGGGCGATGGCCAGCAGGATGTTGGCGTAGGACAGCCGCTTGACGCCCTTGTCCATGCCGGCCAGCACGGAGGCCGTGCCCACGGCGGTGATGACGGCCAGGATGAGCGCCTGGACCCAGCCGGCCACGGGGGTGCCCAACACGTAGTTCATGCCCGCGTTGATCTGCAGGGCGCCCAGGCCCACGGACACGCCGAGGCCGAACACGGTGGAGACCACGGCGATGATGTCGATCGTCTTGCCGATGGGGCCGTGGATGCGATCGCCCAGGAGGGGCTGGAAGGCGGAGGACACGCGCGGGGGCAGCTTGCGCTTGTACGTGAAGTAGCCGAAGCACAGGCCCGGGACGAGCAGGATCGCCCACATGTGGATGCCGAAGTGGAAGTTCGCGATCGACATGGCCTCCGAGGCCGCGCGGTCGGAGAATGGCTCCGTCCCCGCCATGGGCGGGTTGGCGTAGTGGTTCATCGGCTCGGCGATGCCCCAGAACATCAGCACCGCGCCGACGCCGGCGGCGAACATCATGCCGAACCAGGTCAGGCCGGAGTACTCCGGCACCGCGTCGTCGTCGCCGAGCTTGACCCGGCCGTACCGGGTCACGGCGAGGATGAACAGGAACGCCACCAGCAGGGTCAGGCTCAGGGTGTAGATCCAGCCGACGTCGTAGCGCAGCCAGCTCGAGACCACGCCGAAGGCCGCCTGCACCGGGCCCGGGAACAGGCCCATCGCGGCGGTGAAGAGGACGACCGCGGCGGCGGAGCCGAAGAAGATCGCCGGACTCGTGCGGAGCCCCAACGTGTCGTGCAGGCGAGTGAGCGGGGAAGTCATGAGTCTCCCGGGACAAGGTCGTGGGAGGCCCGCGGCGGCACGCGTGCACGCACACCGGTGGGCCGGTGCCGGGTGGCACGGTCCCCCACTGTACCGAAGCTCATGTCCGGGCTGGACGGCGTGCCCGTCGTCGGCCAGCCCCTAGGGTGGGGTCATGTCCGATCCCGCCCCCGCCCCGACCGTGCGCTGCACGGTCCTGCCGGCGTCCGCCCGCGACCCCGACGGCTGGCTGGAACGGGAGGTGGAGATCCGCCGCAGCCGCTTCCTCACCTATCTCGGGCGCGTCGAGGACGAGGCGCAGGCGCGCGAGATGATCGCCGTCCTGCGGCGCCGGCACCACGACGCGCGGCACGTGTGCAGCGCGTTCGTCCTCGGCCCCGCCCGGGACCGGATGCGCTCCAGCGATGACGGTGAGCCCGCCGGCACCGCCGGCGTCCCCATGCTCGAGGCCCTCGTCCAGCGCGAGACCGCGCCGGGCCGGACCGACCTGACGGACGTGTGCGCCGTCGTCGTGCGCTGGTTCGGGGGGATCAAGCTGGGCGCCGGGGGCCTGGTGCGCGCCTACTCGGACTCGGTGTCCGGGGCACTCGACGCCGCCCCGCTGCGCACCCGCTCCCGGCTGGCCCTGCTCGCGGTGGAGGCGCCCCACACCGACGCCGGCCGGTGGGAGAACGAGCTGCGCGCGGCGGGCGTGTCCGTGCTGGAGGCGAGCTACGGCGCCGCGGCGGTACGCCTGACGGTCGGCGTGCCGGACACCGAGGAGGCCCGCGCGGCGTTCGCGGAGCGGCTCGCGGACGTCACGGCTGGCGCGGGGCATGCGGAACGGATCGGAGAGGACTGGGTGGACCATGAGTGAACCGCTGCCCCGGGGGGTCACCCCCGATGTCGCCCACGGCGGGCTGCCGGACGACCTCACCGCGGGCGTGGACTTCGCGGCGCTGGATCGGTGGCCGCTGCCGCCCGAGCCCGACCGCCAGGCCCACGACGCGGCGGACCTGCTCCTGCTCGACACCCTGGCCGGGTGGATCGCGAGCGGGCACGTCCCCGGCCCGGTGGCCGTCCTGGAGGACCGGCACGGCGCGCTGACCCTGCCCCTGCTCACGGCCGGCCACGACGTCCGGATCCACCAGGACGACGCCTCCGCCGAGCGCTCGCTGGACGCGAACCTCGCCGCGTGGCGCGCCGCCGGTCGCCTCGGCGGGGAGACGGGCGAGCTCGAGCGAACGGCCACGCCTGAGGAGGCGGCCCGGGGCGCCCGGACGGTCCTGCTGCCGCTGCCCCGCTCGCTCGACGAGCTCGACCGGCTGTCCCGGATCGTCGCAGCCGTGGCCGACCCCGGCGTGGTCCTGCTGGCCGGCGGCCGCGACAAGCACATGAGTCCGCGCATGAACGCGGTGCTCGGCGCGGCGTTCGAGGACGTCGTCGCCGGACGGGGCCGCCGCAAGGCGCGCGTGCTCACGGCCCGGGGCCCGCGTCCCGGCGTGACCCCCCGGCCACCGGAGGAGGCCGACCGCGACGTCCCCGGCGTGGGGAGCCTGCATCTGGTGGCCCACGCCGGCGCCTTCGGTGGTGCCGCCGCCGACCCGGGCTCCCGTCTGCTGCTCGCCTCGCTCGCCGACGACCCGCGCCCGCCCGGGCGCGTCGTGGACCTGGGCTGCGGCAACGGGCTGCTCTCGGTCGGGGCGGCGCGGCTGTGGCCGCACGTCACCGTGCTGGCCACCGACCAGTCCGCCGTGGCGGTGGCCTCGACGCTGGCCACGGCCCGCGCGAACCGCGTGGCGGACCGCGTCCGGGCCGTGCGCGACGACGCCCTGGCCACGTGGCCGGACGGGACGGAGGAGTGCGTGCTCCTGAATCCCCCGTTCCACGACGGCAACGCCGTGGACCCCTCCGTGGCCCACCGGCTGGTGGCGGCCGCGGCGCGGGTGCTGGAGCCGGGCGGCCGGCTGTGGTGCGTCTGGAACTCGCACCTGCGGTACCGGCCGGTGCTGGAGGACCTCGTCGGGCCGACCCGGCAGACGGCGCGCGACCGCACGTTCACCGTGACGGTCTCCGAGCGCCGCTGAGCGCGGCCGTCGGGTCCCGTCCGCTCCCCCACGGCCAGCCCCCCGGGACGCGACGACGCCCCGCCCCTCCGGAGGGAGGGACGGGGCGTCGGGTGCTCGGCGCGGGCCGTCAGGGACGGTCACGCACCGCGGCGATCAGTTGCCGGTGAGCTTCTCGCGCAGGGCGGCGAGGGCCTCGTCGGAGGCCAGGGTGCCTCCGTCCGAGGACGGGGCCTCGGAGGAGTAGGACGAGCCGCCCAGGCCCGCACCGGCGTCGGCGCCGGCGGTGGCCTCCTCCTGGAGGGAGCGGCGCACCTGCTCCTTGTGGGCCTCCCAGCGGGCCTGAGCGTCGGCGTACTGCTGCTCCCAGGCGGCGCGCTCGGTCTCGAAGCCCTCCATCCACTCGTTGGTCTCGACGTCGAAGCCCTCGGGGTACTTGTAGTTGCCCTCCTCGTCGTACTCCGCGGCCATGCCGTAGAGCGCCGGGTCGAACTCGGTGCCCTCGGGGTCCACGCCCTCGTTGGCCTGCTTGAGGGACAGGGAGATGCGGCGACGCTCGAGGTCGATGTCGATGACCTTGACGAACAGCTCGTCGTTGACCGACACGACCTGCTCGGCGGTGTCGATGTGGCGCGAGGCCAGCTCCGAGATGTGCACGAGGCCCTCGATGCCGTCCTCCACGCGGACGAACGCACCGAACGGCACGAGCTTGGTGACCTTGCCCGGCACGACCTGGCCGAGGGCGTGGGTGCGGGCGAAGAGCTGCCACGGGTCCTCCTGGGTCGCCTTCAGCGACAGGGAGACACGCTCGCGGTCCATGTCCACCTCGAGGACCTCGACGGTGACCTCCTGGCCCACCTCGACGACCTCGGACGGGTGGTCGATGTGCTTCCAGGACAGCTCGGAGACGTGCACGAGGCCGTCCACGCCGCCCAGGTCCACGAAGGCGCCGAAGTTGACGATGGAGGACACGGTGCCGTTGCGGACCTGGCCCTTCTCCAGCTTGTGGAGGAAGTTGGAGCGGACCTCGGACTGGGTCTGCTCGAGCCAGGCGCGGCGGGACAGGACCACGTTGTTGCGGTTCTTGTCCAGCTCGATGATCTTCGCCTCGAGCTTCTGGCCGATGTAGGGGGCCAGGTCGCGCACGCGGCGCATCTCCACGAGGGAGGCCGGGAGGAAGCCGCGCAGGCCGATGTCGAGGATGAGGCCGCCCTTGACCACCTCGATGACGGTGCCCTCGACGACGCCGTCCTCCTCCTTGATCTTCTCGATGTCGCCCCAGGCGCGCTCGTACTGGGCGCGCTTCTTCGAGAGGATCAGGCGACCCTCCTTGTCCTCCTTGGTGAGGACCAGGGCCTCGACGGTGTCGCCCACGGCCACGACCTCGTCCGGGTCCACGTCGTGCTTGATGGACAGCTCGCGGGACGGGATGACGCCCTCGGTCTTGTAGCCGATGTCGAGCAGGACCTCGTCGCGGTCCACCTTGACGACGGTGCCCTCGACGAGGTCGCCATCGTTGAAGTACTTGATGGTCGCGTCGATGGCGGCGAGCAGGTCCTCGGCAGAGCCGATGTCGTTGATGGCGACCTGCGGGGCGTTGGAAGTGGTGGTCATGTAGGAGGGACTCCGTTGGGATCGGGGGTCACGTCGGGATCGATGCCGCCGGTGGGCGGCATCCGGGCACCAGAGGGGCCCCACCCGGCGTGGGTCGTGATGGACATGTATCAAACGCGCACGAATGTGCTCGTCCAGCGTATCAGAAGCCGACGAGGGTGTGCAGGGGTCGGCTGGGTCGCACAAGCCCGTCGAACGCCTCCGCCGCGCCGGCCCGCAGCTCCGCCACGACACCGGCCTCCGCCAGCACCGCGGCGCCGGCCCCGCGGGAGTGCCCGCCGAGCCAGAGCGCGGAGAACCGGGCCGCGTCGAGCCGGAGTCCCGCGCCCAGGCCCACGGCGTCGGCCGCGGGGCCCAACCGCTCGGCGGCGCCGCGCCCCTGGCGGACGGTGAGCCGCCACGTCCCGTCGATCGCGCCGAGCGCGTCCTCGACGGCGACGACGACCTCCCCGTCGCCCGCCCAGCCACGGGCCGCCATGGCGGCGGGCAGGTTCAGGACCCGCAGGTACAGGTCGTCGGAGCCGCGGTGCCGACTCACCCGCCGCTCGTCGACGAAGAGCGCCTCGAGCCAACCGGGCTCGGGCGCGCGGCCCCACTCGATCCGCTCGACCAGGTCCAGTCGGGCCAGGTGGTGGACGAGCCCGCGCCGCGCGTCGGCGGTCGCCGCGAGGAACGCGGTGACGGTGATCGTGGGCGGCTCCTTCTCCCAGCCCTCGAACCGATACAGCGCGACGCCCTGGACCCGCCCGTCGTCGTCGCGGTGGACCGCCGCGTACAGCCCCGAGCCGCGCCCCTCGTTCCGACTCGCCTCGCGGTCCTCCCAGCGAGGCACGCTGAACGAGGTCCGCTGGACCGAGCCCGGGGTGGCCGGCAGCACCCGCCCGTACAGCTCGTCCACGAGGCCGGGGATCTCCCGCGGCTCCTCGACCGTGACCCGCCCGCCGGCCGGGGCGCCCGTGAACGCGGGGGCGCCCGAGACGTCGATTCGCACGGCGTGCCACCGGGTGGCGGCCCCGAAGCCGAAGCGGCCGTAGATGGCGGCCTCGGTCGCGGTCAGGGCGGCCGCGCACAGGCCGGCGTCGCGGGCGTCCGCGAGGGACCTGAGCATCATGGCCCGCAGCACGCCGCGCCGGCGGGCGTCCGGCGAGACGGTCACGTCGGTGATCAGCCACGCGTCGACGGTGCGGCCGGGCCACGTGGTCAGCGGCTGCACGAAGTCCTCGAAGGTGGCGGCGGGGCGGCGGGCCGCCGGGTCGTCCCCCGGCGCGTAGACGCCGAGCCGGCGCCGTCCGTCGGCCGCGTGGGCCTCGAGCTGCTGGCGGAGCGCGGCGCCCGTGGGCACCGTCTCGTAGAAGCCCCGTTCGACCGCGGCCACGAAGTGCGATGCGGCGGGGTCCTCGGGGCCGAGGACCCCGAGGTCGCGCAGCGCGAGGCCGTGCTCGCCGAGCCGGGCCTCGGCGGCGTCGGCCAGCCGCCGCAGCGACGGACCCTCCGACGCGTCAGTGCGCGGCGTCATGCCAGCTCCTTCCCCGGCCCACGTGCACGTCGAGCGGCACGGAGAGCTCGGCGGCCCGGCCCATCCGCTCCTTCAGGAGCGCCGTGGCCTGCTCGAGCTCGGCGGCCGGGACCTCGAGGATGAGCTCGTCGTGGACCTGCAGCAGCAGGCGCGAGGCCAGCCCGTGCTCCTCGAGGCCGGCCTGCACGTCGAGCATCGCGCGCTTGATGATGTCCGCGGCCGAGCCCTGGATGGGGGCGTTCAGCGCGGCGCGCTCGGCCATGTCCCGCAGCTGACGGTTGTCCGAGCTGAGGTCCGGCAGGTAGCGACGGCGCCCCTCGATCGTCGAGGTGTACCCGTCCTGCCGGGCCTGTGCGACGACGTCGCGCAGGTAGTCGCGCACGCCGCCGAAGCGGTCGAAGTAGCCCTTCATGAGGCCGCGCGCCTCGTCCACCGAGATCTTCAGCTGCTTGGACAGCCCGAAGGAGGACAGCCCGTAGGCCAGGCCGTAGCTCATCGCCTTGACCTTGGCGCGCTGCTCGGCGGTGACGTCGTCCGGGTCCACCCCGAACACCTGCGAGCCGACGAACGAGTGCAGGTCCTCGCCCTCGCGGAAGGCCTGGATCAGCCCCTCGTCCTCGGACAGGTGCGCCATGATGCGCATCTCGATCTGGGAGTAGTCGGCCGAGAGCAGCACGGCCTGATCGCCGGCCACCTCGTCCGCCACGAACACCTCACGGATGCGGCGGCCCGCCTCGGTGCGCACCGGGATGTTCTGGAGGTTCGGGTGCAGCGAGGACAGCCGGCCCGTGGCGGCGGCGGTCTGCGAGTAGGTGGTGTGGATGCGGCCGTCCGGGGCGACGGTCTCGAGCAGCCCCTCCACGGTCTGCCGGAGCTTCGTGGCGTCACGGTGGGCCAGCAGGTTCTCGAGGAACGGGTGCCGGGTCTGCTCGAGCAGGTCCTGCAGCGAGTCCACGTCCGTGGAGTAGCCGGTCTTCGTCTTGCGCGTGCGCGGCATGTTGAGCCGCTCGAACAGCACCTCCTGCAGCTGCTTGGGCGAGCCGAGGTTGACCTGCATCCCGCCGGTCTCCTCCGCGACGGACGCCCACGCGGACTCCTTGGCGGCGTCGGCGGCGTCGGTGAAGTCCTCGCGCAGGCCGGTCAGGGCGTCGGCGTCGACGGCGATCCCGGTCAGCTCCATCCGGGCGAGCAGCCGCGAGAGCGGGATCTCGAGCTCCTGCAGCAGCCGCTGGGCCCCGCGGTCGAGCACCTGGGGCGTGAACTGGGTCGAGAGACGGCGCACCACCCAGGCGGCCCGCACGGCGTCCGCGGCGCGGGCCGCGCGTTCGGCGGCGGCCTGACCCCCGTCGAGGTCGAACGTTCCCTGCGCCCGCTCCTGAGCGGGCTCGCGCGGGGCGGTGAGGGGGGTGTGCAGATGCGCCTCCGCCAGCGCCTCGAGCGAGGTGTCCCGCCGGTCCGGCTGGATCAGGTAGGCCGAAAGCAGCACGTCGTCCACCACGCCGTCCAGGGCCGCGTCCGGACCGAGCCCGTCGCCCTCGGTGGGCGCGGCCAGCGCCTTGAGCGTGCGCTTGAGGTCGTGCACGGCCTTGGCCAGCCCGCCCTCGCCGAGGGCGTCGCGGACGGCGGCCACCAGCGCCGGGTCCGGGGCGTCGCCGTCGAGGGTGACGTGCAGGCCCGCGTGCTCGCCCACCAGCGCGACGCCGACGGGCGTGCCGAACGTGCCGGGCACGGGCACCTTGCGGCGGGGCAGCAGGGCCGGGCCCTCGACGTCCACGTGGACGCCGAGCAGGTTGCCGGCCTCGGCGGCGAGGAAGGCGCGCACGTCCTCGGCCGTCGTCGCCTCGGTGAACTCCGGGGCGGCCTCGACCTCGGGAGGCGGCGCGTCCTCGCCCACCCGCTCGCCGAACACCTCGAACACGCGCTCCCGGATGCGGTTGAACTGCAGCGCGTCGAACAGCTCCTCCACGGGCTCGCGCTCGGGCATCTCGAGCCGCATCGCCTCGAGCCCGATCGGCAGGTCGAGGTCGCGCACGAGGGCGTTGAGGCGGCGGTTGCGGCGCACGTCCTCGAGATGCTCGCGCAGCGCCTCCCCCTTCTTGCCCGTGATCTCGTGCGCGTGCGCCAGCACGCCGTCCAGGTCCCCGTACTGCTTCAGCCATTTCGCGGCGAACCCGGGGCCGACGCCGGGCACGCCGGGCAGGTTGTCCGCGGCCTCGCCGACGAGGGCCGCGAGCTCGGGGTACTGGGCGGGGGCGACCCCGTACTTGGCCAGGACGGCGTCCGCGTCCATCGGCGGGATGTCGGAGACGCCCTTCTTGGGGTAGAGCACGGTGGTGCGCTCGGAGATGAGCTGGAACGCGTCCCTGTCACCGGAGACGACGACGGCCTCCCACCCCGCCTCCTCGGCGCGCGCGGACAGCGTGGCCACGATGTCGTCGGCCTCGTAGCCCTCCAGCGTGAGCGTGGGGATGCCCAGGGCCTCCATGACCTTCACGGTCAGCTCGATCTGGCCCGCGAACTCCGCGGGCGTCTCGGAGCGGCCGGCCTTGTACTCACCGTACTCCTCGGAGCGGAACGTGGGCCCGGAGAGGTCGAACGCCACGGCCACGTGCGTGGGCCGCTGCTGCCGGATCATGGTCAGGAGCATGGCGGTGAAGCCGTACACGGCGTTCGTGTGCTGGCCCGTGTCCGTGGCGAAGTTCTCGGCGGGCAGCGCGTAGAACGCGCGGAACGCCATCGAGTGCCCGTCCAGGACCAGCAGCCGCTGCGGGGCCTCTGGGGTCGGATCTGCCGCCATGGGTGCTCACGTCTCCTCTCGGCGCGCGGCGCGGGGCGCGCCGGTCGCGTGTGCCAGCCTAGTGCTCATGAGTGAGCACACCGAGACCACCCCCGCCGCCTCCGAGCGCGTGTACCGCCCCGGCGTCACCCCCGAGCTGAGCCCCGCCGAGCTGGAGGCGGCCTGCGCCGAGGCCGGTCTGACGCCCGAGCTTGTCACCGCCCTCGGCGGCGCGGCGATCAGCCCCCTGGCCCAGAAGATGGGTCTGCGCTTCCTCGAGCTCACGGCCGAGCGAGCCGTCGCCACCCTGCCCGTCGCGGGCAACGAGCAGCCCGTCGGGCTGCTGCACGGCGGCGCCCACCTCGTGCTCGCCGAGTCCCTGGGCTCGATGGCCGCGAAGATCCACGCCGGGCCGGACCGCAACGTCGTCGGGGTCGAGATCAGCGCCACGCACCACCGGGCCGTCCGCTCGGGCCTCGTGACCGGCACCGCGACCGCCGTCCACATGGGCGGCACCCTCGTCACCCATGAGGTGGTGATGACGGACGAGCAGGGCCGGCGGCTCTCGACCGCCCGCATCACCAACCTGGTCCTGGCGCCGCGCCCCTGAGGCGGCACGGCCCGCCCCGGGAGACGGGACGGGCCGGGCCGACGCCGCGTGCGGGCGGTCTCAGACCTCGTCCGGCGCGCGGGGAGCGGGCTCGCCGTGCTCGCGCCCCGGGGTGTCCTCGGCGAGCTCGTCGTAGTGCCCGGGGTTCATGGGCACCCCCGTGAGATAGGCCGAACGGGCCAGGGCCATCGTCGCCACCGACGCCGTCCCGAGCTGCAGGACCACGATCAGCACGACCTTGACCACGTTGGCCACCGAGGGCATGTGGAGCAGGGCCCCGACCACGAGCAGGATCATGCCGACGCCGCCGGCCGTGCCGGTGGCGGAGATCCGCGTGTAGGGGTCCGGGAAGCGCACGAGGCCCAGGGCGGCGCCGAGGAAGACGAGCGCGCCCAGCACGATCATGAGCGAGCCGATGACGTTCATCGCGGTGTCCATGGGGATGGCCTCCTCAGCGTCGCCCGCGCGTCAGCGCACGGGCCAGGGACATGCCGGTCAGGAACCCGGTGATCGCGGCGATGAGCACCAGGTCGAACGTGAAGACGTTGGCCGCCCGGACCCCGAACAGCGTGACCATGCCGGTGACGCTGAACGTGAGCAGGTCGCCGGAGACGGCCCGGTCGGCGTCCAGGGGCCCCACGAGGATCCGGTAGGCGGAGACGACGGCGGCGACGAGCAGCAGCGCGATGCCCACGTCGATCCCGATCAGGGACCAGTCGTAGTGCAGATCGGTCAGGCTCACGCGGCCACCCCCGTCCGACGCAGCGCATGGAGCATGCGCCGCTCCATGTCGTGGATGTCCGCGCGCAGGCCGTCCGCGTCGTCGAAGTACAGGCCGTGCACGTAGAGCAGGCGGCGCGCATCCGGATCGCCCGGCTCGTCGCCCATGGCGCCCGCCCGACGGGTGCCGAGGGTGAGGGTGCCCGGGGTGAGGGTGATGAGCGAGGACAGGACGGTGACCTCCAGGTCCGTGCGGCAGCTGGTGCGCACCCGGGCGATGCCCGAGCGGGCGTCGTCGCCGGGGGTGATCAGGTCGTGCAGGACCGCGCCCGAGGACGTGACGAGGGCCCACAGGTACCAGAGCACGAAGCCGGCCAGGCGCAGCGGCCACGACCACACGCTGGCCGTGCCGTCGCGGAAGTCCTGCGTGCCGTCGTCGTACTGGTGTGCCTGGCTCATCGGCCGATCACCGCCTCCACATACGCATGCGTGTCCGTCAGCCCCTGGGCGGCCGTGTCCGAGACCAGCCACAGGCCCTGCGCGCCCAGGCCGAGCGCGAGGGACAGGGCCGCGGTGAGGACCGCCGGCAGGGCTAGCGAGAAGGGGATCCGGGAGCGGGTGAGGTCCTCGTCCCGGCTGAAGACCACGGGCAGCACACCCGTGGGGGTGTGGACGGCCGCGGGGCCGTCGGGGGTGCCGGCCGAGGCGGCCGCGCCGTCCGCGTGGGCCTCCACGATCGGCAGGGCGGCCGTCTCGAGGCGCTCCCGGTGGTGGCGGGGCATCTCGGGTTCGCCCCAGAACCAGCCGTTCCAGATGCGCAGCAGCGCCCACAGGCTCAGCAGCGACGCGACGAGCACGACGGCCACGACGACGGTCCGGCCCGCCTCCACGCCGGCGACCACGAGCATGAGCTTGCCCGCGAACCCGGAGAACGGCGGGATCCCCACCAGGGAGAGCAGGCCCGCGAAGTACGCGGCGGCGATCAGCGGCTCACGCCGGGCCAGGCCCTGCAGGTCCGCCAGCCGGCCGGAGCCGTACCGGACCTCGACGGCGCCCGTCGCGGTGAACAGGGAGGTCATGACGACCATGTGGTGGATCATGTAGAAGATGCCGGCGGCCAGGCCGAGCTGCGTGGACAGGCCGACGCCGACCAGGATGCCGCCGATGCCGCTGACCATCTGCCACGAGAGGATCGCACGGGTGCTCTGCTCCCCGAGGGAGGCGACCGCGCCGATCACGAGCGTGAGCGAGCACAGGACCAGGATGGCCCACAGGTAGCGTGGCTCGCCGTCGTAGAGCACGGAGTAGATGCGGTAGATCGCGTAGACGCCCACCTTGGTGTGCAGGGCGGAGAAGATCGCGGTGACCGCCGGCGACGTCGAGGGGTACGCCTTGGACAGCCAGCCGTGCAGGGGCACCACGGACGCCTTGATGGACAGGGCGAACAGCACCATGAACCCGGCGACGGCGACCCGTTCGTCCCGTGCCGCCGCGCCGGCCAGCACGGCGAGGTTGACGCTGCCCGTGATGCCGTAGATGAAGCCGACGCCGACCACGAGGATCGTGGAGGTGAACAGGTTCAGCGTGACGTAGAGGCGGGCGCCGTCCACGCGGCGCAGGGGCTCGCGCCGGTTGGCGGAGAGGACGAACAGGCCGTAGGACGGCAGCAGCATGACCTCGATGAACACGAAGAGGTTGAACAGGTCTGCCGTCAGCAGGGCGCCGTTCACCCCGGCCGTGAGGACGAGCAGCAGCGGCGCGAAGTAGACGGAGTTCGTCACGCGGGAGCTGTAGGCGAACAGGGCGCCCACCCACGAGAGCCCGGCGGTGAGGGTGAGCATCAGGCCGGTGAACGTGTCGGCGGCGAACGCGATGGCGATGCCGTCCGGCCAGCCGCCCACGCCTCCGGCCACCACGGTGCCGTCCAGGGTCAGCAGGATGAGCCCGGCGCCGCCGAGCGAGCTCAGCCCGAGCAGCGAGAGCAGGACCCGGCGGTGCAGCCCCGGACGCTCCCCCGCGATCACGAGCAGGCCGCCGGCCAGCAGGGGGACGGCCACGAACAGCGGCAGGGCCAGGCCCAGGGCGTCGAGGCTCACCGGCGCTCCTCCCGGTCGTCATGGCGGTGGCTGCCGTGCAGCACGGGCTGGGGCTGTGTGGCGAGGTGGCGCACGGCGGCGCCCAGCTCGGCGCGCGGGAAGCGGGCGTCCGCGGCGGCGAGCTCGTGCGGGTCGGCGTCCTCGGAGGGGTCGGCCACCTGGTCGTCGGACCGGCCCGTCACGGCGAGCACGAGCAGCAGCACGGTGACGGCGAAGGAGATGACGATCGCCGTCAGCACGAACGCCTGGGGCAGCGGGTCGGCCTGCGCGGCCACGTCCCCGTTCCCGATGAACGGCAGGGCGCGCCGGTCGGTGCCGCCGGCGGCGAGGATGGCGAGGTTGCCGGCGTGGCCCAGCAGCACCATGCCGAGGATCACGCGCAGCAGCTCGCGCTTGGAGAACAGGTAGACCGCGCCGAACATCAGCAGGCCCACGGTGATCGCGACGGTCATCGGGTCGCCTCCTCTCGCGTCGTGGCCGCGCCGGGTGCGGCCTTCTCGGGTGCGTCGCCGTCGTCGGGCGCCTCTTCGACCGTGTCCGGGCCCAGGAGGGTGAACGCGGCGACCACGAGGCCGAGCACGCACAGGTACACGCCCATGTCGAAGACCAGGGTGGTGGACAGTCCGTAGCCGAGGACCTTGACCCCGGAGGCGGCCAGGAAGCCCTCGCCCGTGAGGTAGCCGGTCAGACCGGCGGCGGTGCCCAGGGCCACGCCGCTGCCGATGAGCGTGAGGTAGGGCCACCGCAGGCGCCGGTCGCGGTCGGTGTCGGCCGACAGGTACATGAGGGCGTAGCCCGCACCGGCCACGAGGGCCGCGATGAAGCCGCCGCCCGGCTCGTAGTGCCCGCGCAGCAGCAGCAGGGCGGACATCGCGATGATCACGGGCCCGAGACCGCGGCCGAAGGTGCGCGCGTAGACGAGGTTCTCGTGCACGTGCGCGAGCGGGGAGCGCTCGTCGACGATGCTGCGCAGCGCCCGGACGGGGGCGCGGTTCATCAGCAGCGCCGCGACGGTCAGTCCGGTCACGCCGAGCACCGTCATCTCGCCCAGGGTGTCGAGCGCGCGGAAGTCCACGAGGATCACGTTGACGACGTTCACGCCGCCGGCCTGCTCGTAGGTCTCGGTGAGGTAGTAGCGCGCGATCTCGGACATGTCGCGCCGACCGGTGAAGGCCAGGACGCCGACGGTGGAGGCGACGCCGGCGATCGTCGCGGCCACGAGGGCGCCGGCGCGGCGCGGTGCGGGGTCGCGCCGGAAGCGGCGCGGCAGGCGGCGCAGCAGCAGCACCATCACGCACACGGTGAGGACCTCGACGAGCATCTGGGTCAGGGCCACGTCCACGGCGCCGAGGGTGAAGAACCACAGCGTCACGCCGAAGCCGACGGTGCCCACGACCACCATCGCGGCGATGCGGGTGCGGGCGCGCAGGGTCGCGGCGACGCCCACGGCCACGAGGACGACGAGCGCCCAGTCGTGCCAGCGCGCGGTCTGACCGACCACGTCCGGCAGCTCGTCCACGAGCAGGACCCCGACGACCGCGAGGACGCCGAGCATGACGGACGGGATGAGCAGGTGCGCCCGGGGCGCCATGCCGCCGGAGTGACGCCCGACGACCTCGCCCAGCCGCACCAGGCCGAAGCGGATGTCGTCCACGATGTCCAGGGCCGAGAAGGGCAGGCCCGTGCGCGCGGCGACCCGCTCCACGGGGCGGCGCAGCAGCACCAGGACGAGGCCCGTGGCGATCACGGCGGCGGAGAGGAGCAGCGCCGGGGTCACACCGTGCCACAGGGCCAGGTGCGCGTGAGCCTGCGCGCCTGCCACGGCCTGGGCGGCGGCGGAGACGGGGGCGTCCAGCGCCTGCGGGGCGAGGCCGAGCACGACGCCGGCCACGGCGGCCAGCACGGGCATGGTCCAGAAGGCCGGGCCCGCCTCGTGGACCTCCTCGCCGCGGGCGGACTCCCACGGCTGGGCGGTGCCGGCCGGGCTCGCGCCCCACGTGCCGAGCGCGCCGAGGACCAGACGGCCCGAGTAGGCGACGGTGAAGACGGAGGCCAGCGCGATCGCGCCCGTGACCACCGGGGCGGCCCAGGCCGGGCCCGGGGTGCCGAGGGCGGCGTCGAGCAGACCCTCCTTCGAGACGAAGCCGAGCAGGGGCGGCACGCCGGCCATGGAGACGGCGGCGAGCGTCAGGGCCGTGCCCGTGACCGGCATGCGCACGTGCCTGCCCGCGAGCATGCGCAGGTCCCGGGTGCCGGCCTCGTGGTCCACGATGCCGATCAGCATGAACAGGGCGCTCTTGAACAGGGCGTGCGCGACCGTGTGCACGACCGCGGCCGTCAACGCCGCGGGCGTGCCGATGCCGATGACGGCGGTCAGCAGGCCGAGCTGGCTCATGGTCGAGTAGGCGAGCAGGCCCTTCAGGTCGTGCTGACGCAGGGCCGTGATCGCGCCGAACAGCGCCGTGATGAGACCGCACGCGATCAGCAGCGTGGACCACACGGCGTGGTCGGCCAGCACGGGGCTGAACACGAGCAGCAGGAACACGCCGGCCTTCACCATCGCCGCGGCGTGCAGGTACGCGGAGACCGGGGAGATGGCGACCATGGAGTCCGGCAACCAGGCCTGGAACGGGAACTGTGCGGACTTCGTGAAGGCTGCCAGGGCCAGCAGGACGGCCAGCACGGTGCTGGTGGCGGGGTCCTGCCAGATGTCCGAGGCCAGGACGCCGCTGAGCGAGGCCGTCCCGGCGGTGACCATCATGACGGCGACGGCGGCCAGGAGCGCAAGGCCACCGCCCACGGTCACGAGCAGGGTCCGGATCGCGGGGTCGCGGGCATGGTCCCCCGAGCGCCCGATGAGGAAGAAGGAGGCGAAGGAGGTGAACTCCCACGCGACGAAGAGGACCACGATGTTGTCGGCGAGCACGAGCAGCAGCATCGACGCCGCGAAGGCGGTCATCAGCAGGTAGAAGGAGCCGGGGCGGCTCTCCGTGCGGTCCCGGCTGAGGTATCGGCTGGAGTAAGCCAGGATCGCGGCGCCGATGACGAGGACGATCATGGCGAACACCAGGGCCAGGCCGTTCAGCCGGAGGTCGAGGTCCACCCCGACCGCGGGGATCCACGGATGGTGCTCCGTCCTGTTGTCGCCCGTCCACGCCGCGATCAGCACGCCGGCCGCGGCGAGCAGGGGTGCGGCCAGGACCCAGCCCGCGTCCCTGCCCAGCGCACGGGAGGCCGGGACGGCCGCCACCACCGAGAGGAGGGTCAGCAGGAGGCTGGTCAGGAGCACAGGACACCACTCAGCTCGGGTCGATCGGTCACGGACACGGCGCCCACGGCGGGTGGCCGCGCGCCGACGGTGCCCGAAGTGGGACTCGAACCCACACGCCTCTCGGCACCGCATTTTGAGTGCGGCGTGTCTACCGATTCCACCATTCGGGCAGTGCCGCCCGGAGGCGGGACTCGATCACCCTATCAGCGCCCCGGCCCGGCGTCCCCGGCCTTCCGGCGCGGGTCTCCGCCGACGCGCCCGCGCCGCGCCCGTCGCGCACGGTAACCTGGTGGACCACCAGCGGCGCCGCACCGACGCCGTCCCGGCCCGCGCGAAGGAGCTGCCGTGTCCACGCTGACGCCTCCAGAGGAGACCGGCCTGCGGGCCGTCGTCGCCGAGGACGAGACCCTCATTCGCCTCGACCTGGTGGAGGTGCTCACCGGGGCGGGCTACCGGGTGGTCGCCGAGGCCGGCGACGGCCGCGCCGCCGTCGAGGCCGTGCGCGAGCACCGGCCGGACATCGTGGTGATGGACGTGAAGATGCCCGTGATGGACGGCATCGCGGCCGCGGGCGAGATCGCCGGGGAACGGCTCGCCCCCGTGGTCATGCTGACCGCCTTCAGCCAGCGCGAGCTGGTGGAGCGCGCCCGGACCGCCGGGGCCATGGCCTACGTGGTCAAGCCCTTCACCGAGGCCGACCTGGTCCCCGCCATCGAACTGGCCGTGGCCCGCTTCGACGAGCTGCGCAGCCTCGAGGCCGAGGTGCGGGACCTCGGAGACCGCCTGGAGACCCGCAAGATCGTGGACCGGGCCAAGGCGCTGCTCCAGGAGCGGATGCGCCTGAGCGAGGCCGAGTCCTTCCGCTGGATCCAGAAGACCTCCATGGACCGGCGCCTGACCATGCGGGAGGTCGCGCAGGCCGTCATCGACCAGGTCGGCTGAGCGGCGCCCGCGCGCTCGTCAGAGCGGGGAGCGGGCCGGCCAGAAGCCGACGGGCTCGCGCGTCTGCGGCGAGGCGGCGGACGAGCCGCCCGCGGCGTCGTCGCCCACGCGGTGCACGCGCAGCGTGTTCGTGGAGCCCACGGCCCCGGGAGGGGACCCGGCGGCGATGACCACGAGGTCACCGTGCTGGGCGATGCCCTCCGACGTGAGCGACTGCTCCACCTGGAGGGTCATCTTGTCCGTGGAGTCCTGGAACGGGACCATCTTCGGGTAGACGCCCCACGTCAGGCACAGGATGTTGTGCGTGTGCTCGTGGTGGGTGAACGCGTAGATCGGCTGACGCGGCCGCAGGCGGCTGAGCCGACGGGCCGAGTCGCCGGACTCGGTGAACGTGGCGAGGAACGGGATCTCGAGCTGGTTCGCGACCTCGACGGCGGCCCGGGTGATCGCGCCGCCGCGCGTGCGGGGACGCGAGCCGAGCGGGTGGATGAGCTCGAGGCCGTGGGTCTCGGTGGACTCGATGATCCGGGCCATCGTCTGGACCGTCTCGACCGGATACGCGCCCACCGAGGTCTCGCCCGAGAGCATGACGGCGTCCGCGCCGTCGAGCACGGCGTTGGCGCAGTCCGAGGCCTCGGCGCGCGTCGGGCGCGGGCTGTCGATCATCGACTCGAGCACCTGCGTGGCCACGATGACCGGCTTCGCCCAGCGGCGGGCGAGGTCCACCGCGCGCTTCTGCACCACGGGCACGTCCTCGAGCGGCAGCTCCACGCCGAGGTCGCCGCGGGCCACCATGACGGCGTCGAACGCGTCCACGATGGCCTCGAGGTTCTCCACGGCCTGGGGCTTCTCGATCTTGGCGATGACCGGGACCCGGCGCTCCTCCTCGTCCATGATCTCGTGCACCCGGTCCACGTCCGCGGCGTCCCGCACGAAGGACAGCGCCACCATGTCCACGCCGGTGCGCAGCGCCCAGCGCAGGTCCCGCTCGTCCTTCTCGGACAGGGCCGGCACGTTCACCGCCACGCCGGGCAGGTTGATCCCCTTGTTGTTCGAGACCATGCCCGGCACCTCGACCTCGGCCAGCACGTCCGTGTCCGTGACCTCGACGGCGCGCAGGCGCACCTTGCCGTCGTCCACCAGGAGCACGTCACCGGGGGCGACGTCCCCGGGCAGCCCCTTGTGGGTGGTGCCCACCAGCTCCCGGGTCCCGGGCACGTCCCGGGTGGTGATGGTGATCCGATCGCCCCTCTCGAGCAGATGCGGGCCGTCGGTGAAGCGGCCGAGGCGGATCTTGGGGCCCTGGAGGTCGGCGAAGATCGCGACCGGGCGCCGCTCCTCCACGCTGAGCCGGCGCACCCGCTCGAAGGAGGCCGCGTGCACCTCGTGGTCCCCGTGGCTCATGTTGAGGCGGACCACGTCCGCCCCCGCCCGGATGATCGAGCGGGTGGTCTCGTCGGAGTCGGTGGCGGGCCCGAAGGTGGCGATGATCTTGGCGTGTCGCATGCGACCCACGATAGGGGGCGGGCCCGCCCTCGGTGGAGGGCGGGCCCGCGTGGCGTCGGAAGATGAGACGGAGGACTCAGCCGAGGACGAGGCCGCGGTCGTCCGGGTCCACGGGGTGCGGCAGTCGGGACCAGCGCTCGAGCGACTCGTCGACCTCCTGCGCGCACGCACGCCCCTCGGCGATGGCCCAGACCACCAGGGAGGCGCCGCGCCCGGCGTCGCCGCATGCGAACACGCCCGGCTCGTCGGTCTCGTACCCGTCCTTCCGGGCCACGAGCCCGCGTGTCACGTGCACGCCGAGCTGCTGCGTGAGCAGCTCCTCCTCGATGCCGGTGAAGCCCAGCGCCAGCAGCACCAGGTCCGCCTGGACCTCGCGCTCGGTGCCCGCCTTGGGCCCGCGCGTGCCGTCCTCGCGGTACTCGGTCTCCGCCACGCGCAGGGCGCGCACGCGGCCGTGCTCGTCGCCGAGGAACTCGACCGTGGAGGCAAGGTGCGCGCGGGCGCCGCCCTCGGCGTCGGCCGTGGTCTGCTGGTGGACCTTGGGGATCGTGGGCCACGGCTGGTGGACGGGGCGCTCGACCGGCAGCTGCTGGCCGATCGCCAGCGTCGTCACGGACGCCGCCCCCTGGCGGTGCGCGGTGCCGATGCAGTCCGCGCCAGTGTCGCCGCCGCCGAGGATCACCACGTGGCGCCCCTCGGCGGAGATCTGGTCCGGGACCTCGTCGCCGGCGACCGCGCGGTTGGACTGCACGAGGTAGTCCATGGCGAGGTGGATCCCGTCGAGGCCGCGGCCGGGGACGGGCAGCTCGCGGGCCACGGGGGCGCCGGTCGCCACGATCACGGCGTCGAAGCGGGCCTTGAGCTGGTCCCAGGGCAGGTCGACGCCGATCTCCACGCCGGTGCGGAACCGGGTGCCCTCGGCCTCCATCTGCGCCAGGCGCCGGTCCAGGACGTCCTTCTCCAGCTTGAAGTCCGGGATGCCCAGCCGCAGCAGGCCGCCGAGGCGCTCGTCGCGCTCGTAGACCACCACGGTGAAGCCGGCGCGGGTGAGCTGCTGCGCCGCGGCCAGTCCCGCCGGGCCCGAGCCGACGACGGCCACGGTGTGGCCGTTCAGGCGGGCCGGCACGACCGGCTCGAGCCAGTCGTTGTCGAAGATCTGCTCCGCGATCGCCACCTCGGTCTGCTTGATGGTGACCGCGGGCTGGTTGATGCCCAGGGTGCAGGAGTCCTCGCACGGGGCGGGGCAGATCCGCCCGGTGACCTCGGGGAAGTTGTTGGTCGAGTGCAGTCGCGCGGCGGCCTCGTCCCAGCGTCCCCGCCGGACCAGGTCGTTCCACTCCGGGATGAGGTTGCCCAGCGGGCACCCGGAGTGGCAGAACGGGATGCCGCAGTCCATGCACCGGCCGGCCTGGGTGCGCACGATCGCCTCGTCCTGGCGGACGTACACGTCCTTGAAGTCCATGATGCGCACCGGCACCGGACGCGTGGGGCGCTCGACGCGCTCCCGGTTCTTCAGGAATCCGCGCGGATCAGCCACGGGTCACCTCCAGCAGTCGGTCCCAGACGGCCTCCCCGTCCGGGTCGAGTCCCTCGGCCGTCGCGGCCTGACGGGTGCGCAGCACGAGGTCGTACTGCCGGGGCAGGACGGTCGTGAAGCGGTCCCACGCGGCGTCGGCGGCGTCCCCGCCGGCCCGTAGGTCGGCGAGCAGCGCGGCGGCGACGGCGGAGCCCGTCTCCGCGCGGTGCAGCTCCAGCAGCTCGGCGATCCGCAGCCGGTCCTGCGCGGACGGCGCCTCGAGGATCAGGGCGTCCTCGCGGACGGCGAGTGGGTTCAGGTCCTCCCGGTCCAGGTCCAGCACCCAGGCCCGCCCGCCGGACATGCCGGCGGCGAGGTTGCGGCCGGTCTCGCCGAGGATCAGCGCCTCACCGCCGGTCATGTACTCCAGGCCGTGGTCGCCGATGCCCTCGGCCACCGCGGTGGCGCCGGAGTTGCGCACGAGGAACCGCTCCCCCACGCGGCCGCGCAGGAACAGCTGGCCCGAGGTGGCGCCGTAGCCGATCACGTTGCCGGCCACGGTGTTCTCCTCGGCCACGAACGGGGCCTCGGCGTCGGGGCGGACGATCACGCGTCCCCCCGACAGGCCCTTGCCGACGTAGTCGTTGGCGTCGCCCGAGAGCCGCAGGGTGACGCCGGCGGGCAGGAAGGCGCCGAGGGACTGGCCGGCCTCGCCCGTCAGGCGCACGGTGATCGTGTCGTCGTCCAGCTCGTCGGCGAGCCGCGTGCTCGTGACGTGGTAGCCCAGCAGTGTGCCCACGGACCGGTCCGTGTTCACGACGGCCTCGTCCATCACGACGGGCGTGCCCGTCGTGAGCGTGTCCCCCAGCCGGGCGATGAACCGGTGGTCGATGTGGGAGGCGAGGTCGTGGTCCTGCTCGGTGGTGCGGCGCATGGGCGCGTCCTCGTGGCCCGGACGCCGGCCGACGGAGGGGTCCGCGAGGATGCCCGAGAGGTCCAGGCCCTCGGACTTCCAGTGGTGCAGGGCCGCGTCCACGTCGAGCAGCTCGCGGTGGCCGATCGCCTCGTCGAGCGTGCGGAAGCCCAGCTGCGAGAGCAGCTCGCGGACCTCCTGCGCGATGAACTCGAAGAAGTTGACGACGAACTCGGGCTTGCCCGTGAAGCGCGCGCGCAGCTCGGGGTTCTGGGTGGCCACGCCCACGGGGCACGTGTCCAGGTGGCACACGCGCATCATGATGCAGCCGGAGACCACGAGCGGGGCGGTCGCGAAGCCGAACTCCTCGGCCCCGAGCAGTGCGGCGATCACGACGTCCCGGCCGGTCTTGAGCTGCCCGTCCACCTGGACGGTGACGCGCTCGCGCAGGCCGTTGAGCATGAGCGTCTGCTGCGCCTCGGCCAGGCCGATCTCCCACGGGGTGCCCGCGTGCTTGAGGGAGTTCAGCGGGGAGGCGCCCGTTCCGCCGTCGTGGCCGGAGATGAGCACGACGTCGGCGCGCGCCTTGGCGACGCCCGCGGCCACCGTGCCCACGCCGGACTCGGAGACGAGCTTGACGTGGACCCGCGCGGTCGGGTTGGCCCGCTTGAGGTCGTGGATCAGCTGCGCCAGGTCCTCGATCGAGTAGATGTCGTGGTGCGGCGGCGGCGACACCAGGGAGACGCCCGGGGTCGAGTGCCGCGTGCGGGCGACCCACGGGTACACCTTGGTCCCCATCAGCTGGCCGCCCTCGCCGGGTTTGGCGCCCTGGGCCATCTTGATCTGCAGGTCGGTCGCGGTGGCCAGGTACAGGCTGGTGACGCCGAACCGGCCCGAGGCGATCTGCTTGATCTTCGAGCGGCGCTCCGGGTCCAGCAGGCGCTCGGGGTCCTCGCCGCCCTCGCCCGAGTTCGAGCGGGCGCCGAGGCGGTTCATGGCGATCGCGAGGGTCTCGTGCGCCTCCTGCGAGATGGAGCCGTAGGACATCGCGCCGGTGGAGAAGCGGCGCACGATCGACTCGACGGGCTCCACCTCGGAGACGGGCACCGGCGGCCGCTCGCCCGTGCGCAGGCGCATGAGCCCGCGCAGGGTCATGAGCTCCTCCGCCTGGTCGTCCACGCGACGCGTGTAGTCCTTGAAGACGTCGTAGCGCCGCTCCCGCGTGGAGTGCTGGAGGCGGAACACGGTCTCGGGGTTGAACAGGTGCGGCGCGCCCTCGCGCCGCCACTGGTACTCGCCGCCCACCTCGAGCTCGCGGTACGGGTTGATGTCGTTGCCGTCCGGCGGATACGCGAACTCGTGGCGCGCCTGGATCTCGGCGGCGACGACGTCGATGCCCACGCCGTCGAGCGGGCTCGTGGTGCCCACGAAGTAGCGGTCCACGAAGCGCCGGGACAGGCCGAGCGCCTCGAACGTCTGGGCGCCGGTGTAGGAGGCGACCGTGGAGATGCCCATTTTGGACATGATCTTCTGGACGCCCTTGCCGAGCGCCTTGATCAGGTTCGCCACGGCCTGCTCGGCGGTGACGCCCGAGACCTCCCCCGTGCGCACGAGCTCCTCGGCGGACTCCATGGCCAGGTACGGGTTGACCGCGGAGGCCCCGTAGCCGAGCAGGACGGCCACATGGTGGACCTCGCGCACGTCGCCCGCCTCGACGATCAGCGAGCTCTTGGTGCGGTTGGCCGAGGCCAGCAGGTGGTGGTGCACGGCGGAGGTCAGCAGCAGGGACGGGATCGGCGCCCACTGGGCGGTGGCGCCGCGGTCGGACAGCACCACGTACTCCACGCCGCGGTTGACGGCGGCCGAGACCTGCTCGCAGATCGCCTTCAGCTGGGCGCGGAGCTCCTCGACGCCTCCGGCCACCCGGTACACGCCGTTCACCTTGAGGGTCAGGCGGGTGCCGTCGGCGTCGCGCAGGTGCTGGATGCGGGCCAGCTGGTCGTTGTCGATCACGGGGAACGGGACGTCGACCTGGCGGGTGCGCACCTGCTCGAGGGAGAGCACGTTGCCCTGCGGGCCGATCGCGGTGCGCATCGAGGTCACCTGCTCCTCGCGGATCGCGTCGAGTGGCGGGTTCGTCACCTGGGCGAAGGACTGCACGAAGTAGTCGAAGAGCAGCCGGGGCCGCTTGGCGAGGACGGCGATGGGCGTGTCCGTGCCCATCGCACCGAGCGGCTCGGCGCCCGTCTGGGCCATCGGCCCGACGAGGATGCGCAGCTCCTCCGAGGTGTACCCGAAGATGCGCTGACGCTGCAGGATCGACTCGGAGGTGTGGCGGACGTGCTCGCGCTCGGGGAGCGACTCCAGGTCCAGGAGGTTCTGGCGCACCCAGTCCTCCCACGGCTGGGCGGAGGCGACCTCGGCCTTGATCTCGTCGTCGCCGATGATCCGGCCCTGCTCGGTGTCCACGAGGAACATGCGCCCCGGGGCCACGCGCCCCTTGCGCACCACCGCCGAGGGCTCGATCGGCACGACGCCGACCTCGGAGGCCAGGACGACGAGGCCGTCGTCGGTGACCCACCAGCGGGCGGGGCGCAGGCCGTTGCGGTCCAGCACGGCGCCCACCTGGGTGCCGTCGGAGAAGGCGACGGCGGCCGGTCCGTCCCAGGGCTCCATGAGCATGGAGTGGTACTGGTAGAAGGCGCGGCGGGCCGGGTCCATGGTCGCGTGGTTCTCCCACGCCTCCGGGATAATCATCATGATCGCCTGGGTGAGCGGGCGCCCGGAGAGCATGAGCAGCTCCGCGACCTCGTCGAAGGAGGCCGAGTCCGAGCCGAGGGGGCTGATCAGCGGGAACAGGTCCTCTGGGACCTCGCCGAGCATCGGGTGCTTGAGCTGGCCCTGACGGGCGCGCATCCAGTTGCGGTTGCCCTTGACCGTGTTGATCTCGCCGTTGTGCGCGATGGTGCGGAACGGCTGGGCCAGCGGCCACGAGGGGAACGTGTTGGTGGAGAACCGCGAGTGGACCACGCCCAGCCGGGTGGTGAACCGTTCGTCGGAGAGGTCCGGGTAGAACGGCTCCAGCTGGGCGGTCGTCAGCATGCCCTTGTAGACGATCGTCTGGGACGAGAGCGAGGGGAAGTAGACGCCGGCGCGGGACTGGGCGCGGCGGCGCACCCGCCACGCCCGCACGTCCAGCGACTGCCCCGGCTCGGTGCCGTCCTGACCGTCCGCCAGGGACAGGAACAGCTGCTCGAACGCGGGCATGGCCGCCCGGGAGCCGACGCCCAGGGCCGAGGGGTCGGTGGGCACCTCGCGCCACGCCAGGACCTGCAGCCCCTCCTCCTCGGCCATCCGCTCGACGGCCTCCTTCGCCTCGGCGCGCTCGCCGTCGACGGGCGGCAGGAAGGCGGTGCCGGCGACGTACTCGCCCACGGGGGGCAGCTCGGCGTCGACGACGGCACGGAACAGCTCGTCGGGGATCTGGGTCAGCAGGCCGGCGCCGTCGCCGGTGCCCTCGTCGGCGCCCACCGCCCCGCGGTGCTCGAGCGCGCGCAGGGCGGTCAGCGCGTGCTGGACGATGTCGTGGTTCGGGGTGCCCCGCAGGGTGGCGATGACGGCGAGGCCGCAGTTCTCGGTCTCCCGGGACGGGTCGTAGAGGCCCTGGGCGGCGGGGACGTCCGCATAGCGGACGAAGGGATCCACCGGTCCCCCCGCGCGGGGGGCCGAGGCGGGCGAGGATGCCATGGGCATGGTGCCGTCCTTTCCGGAGAGCAGGGGCTCGGACGGGGACGGCGCTGGCCCCGACGCTCGGGGCCGACGGCCCCGAGGTGGAAGAGACGCTACCGGGCGCGACGTCCCACTGTGCGGAACCGGACGTTCTGTGACACGCCGAATGTCCACCATGTGGGACACCGGGGCCCCGGGCGCCCCTCGCGGGCGCGCCGGGGAGCGGGTCAGCGCCGGACGGCGTCGTCCTCCGCCGCGCCCACGGCGTGGGACCCGGAGCGGCCCGCGGCGACGGCGGCGCCGTCGTCGCCCTCGGGGGCGTGCCCGGCGCGCCACACGCTCTGGTGGGCGTGGGGGCCGGCGGCCGCGCCGCGATGGCGCAGCAGGATCCCGACGATGAACGCGAGGGCCATGACGAACACCAGCAGGGACGTCCACACGTTGAGCCGCTGGGTGACGCCGAAGAGCGTGACCATCTCGGCGTCGTCGATGCGCAGCATCTCGATCCACGTGCGGCCCGCGGTGTACCAGGCGACGTAGGACCACAGCATGAGGCCGTGGCGCATGTGCAGCGCGCGGTCCACGAGGAGCAGCAGCGCGACCCCGGCCAGGTTCCACAGGCACTCGTAGAGGAACGTGGGGTGGAACAGCGTGTCCGGGGCGTAGCCGGCCGGGAAGTTCGGGCTGGCCGGGTCGACCTCGAGCCCCCAGGGCAGGGTCGTCGGGCCGCCGAAGAGCTCCTGGTTGAACCAGTTGCCCCACCGGCCGATGGCCTGGGCCAGCAGGATGCCCGGCGCGACGACGTCGCCGAAGGCCGTCAGCCGCAGCCCGTAGCGGCGGCACGCGATCCACGCGCCCACGGCGCCGAGGGCGATCGCGCCCCAGATGCCCAGTCCACCGTTCCACACGTACAGGATCTGGATCGGGTCGCCCGTGCCGTCGAAGCCGGGCCCGAAGTACCGGTCCGGTGAGGAGAACACGTGGTAGAGCCGACCGCCCACGAAGCCGAACGGGATGGCCCACAGGGCGATGTCGAGCACACGGTCCTCGGGGCCGCCGCGGGCGCGCCACCGACGCTCGGCGAGCCACAGCGCCAGGACGATGCCCAGGATGATGCACAGCGCGTACGCGTGGATCTTCACCGGACCCAGCTGGAACCCGTCCCACCCGGGGGCGGGGAAGGCGGCGAGCGGGGCCAGGGCGGCGGTCACCCTCAGCCCTCCCGGACCGTGCCGGCGGCGAGCTCGCGGGTCAGCGTGCCCACGGCCTGCGGCCCGCCGTTCGACAGCGCACGCACCAGGGCCGTGCCGACGATCGCGCCGTCGGCGTAGGCGCCGATCTCGCGGACGTGCGCGGCCTGGGAGACGCCGAGGCCGACGCACACATGCTCCGCCCCGGCATCCTGGGCCCGGCGGACCACGGTCTCGGCGACGGTGGACACCGCGTCGCGAGCGCCGGTGACGCCCATGACCGACACGGCGTACACGAATCCGCGGGAGGAGTCGACGGTGAGGCGCACACGCTCGTCCGTGGACGAGGGCGCGGTGAGGAACACGCGGTCCAGGCCGTGGCGGTCCGAGGCCTCCATCCAGGCGCCGGCCTCCTCGGGCACGAGGTCAGGGGTGACGAGACCGGCGCCACCGGCCTCGGCGAGGCGGCGCGCGAACTCGTCCACGCCCATGCGGTCCACGAGGTTCCAGTACGTCATCACCAGCACCGCGGCGTCGGTGCGCTGGGTCACGCGTCGGATGATGTCGAAGACGTCGGCCACGCGGAAACCGGCCTGCAGCGCCGCCTGGGTCGCGCCCTGGATCACGGGGCCGTCCATCACGGGGTCCGTGTAGGGCAGGCCCAGCTCGATGACGTCGGCGCCGTTCTCCGCGGCGGCGACGACGGCCTCGACGCATTCGTCCACGGACGGGTAGCCGGCCGGCAGGAAGGCGACGAGGCCGGTGCGGCCGGCCGCCTTCGCGGCGTCCAGGGCCGCGGCGGTCTTGGAGTGCACGGTCATGCCGGTCACTGCTCCTCTCCGGGGGTCATCTCCTCGAGCGGGTCCTTCTCCTCCGCGGCCGTGCCGAGGCCGAACCAGGCCGCTGCGGTGGCGACGTCCTTGTCCCCGCGGCCGGAGAGGTTCACGATGATGATCCGCTCCTGACCCTCCGGGGCGTCCGGCCCCACGAGGCCCTCGTCCGCCCAGCGGCGGGCCAGGCGCAGCGCGCCGGCCAGGGCGTGGGCCGACTCGATGGCGGGCGTGATGCCCTCGGTGCGCGTGAGCCGGAGGAAGGCGTCCATGCACTCGGTGTCCGAGACCGGCTCGTAGACGGCGCGGCCCGTGTCGTGCAGGAAGGCGTGCTCCGGGCCGACGGCCGGGTAGTCCAGGCCGGCGGAGATCGAGTGGGAGTCGATCGTCTGCCCGTCCTCGTCCTGCATCAGGTACGTGCGGGCGCCGTGCAGCACGCCGGTGCGTCCGAGCGTGATGGACGCGGCGTGGCGCCCGGTCTCGAGGCCCTCGCCCCCGGCCTCGAAGCCGTAGAGCTCGACCTCAGGGTCGTCGAGGAAGCCGTGGAACAGGCCCATCGCGTTGGACCCGCCGCCCACGCACGCCGCGACGGCGTCCGGCAGGCGCCCGGCCTGCGCCAGGATCTGCTCGCGGGCCTCTTCGCCGATCACGGAGTGGAAGTAGCGCACCATGGCGGGGAACGGGTGCGGGCCCGTGACCGTGCCCATCAGGTAATGCGTGGTGTCCACGGAGGCGACCCAGTCCCGCAGGGCCTCGTTGATCGCGTCCTTGAGGGTGCGGGCACCGATCGCCACGGGCACCACCTCGGCGCCGAGCATCTGCATGCGGGCCACGTTCAGGGCCTGGCGGCGGGTGTCCTCCTCCCCCATGTACACGGTGCACTCCATGCCGAACAGCGCGGCCGCCGTCGCCGTGGCCACGCCGTGCTGGCCGGCGCCGGTCTCCGCGATCAGGCGCGTCTTGCCCATGCGGCGGGCGAGCAACGCCTGGCCGATCACGTTGTTGATCTTGTGCGAGCCGGTGTGGTTGAGGTCCTCGCGCTTGAGGAAGATGCGCACGCCGGGGGTGTCCGCGGCGAACCGCGGCACCTCGCTCAGCAGGGAGGGCCGGTTCACGTAGTCCCGGAACAGGGCCCGCAGCTCGGCCTCGAAGGCGGGGTCCTGCCGCGCCTCCTCGTAGGTGCGGGTGAGCTCCTGCAGCGCGGCCATGAGGGACTCGGGCATCCACTGCCCGCCGTAGTCGCCGAAGTAGGGCCCGGCCTGACCCTGATAGGGCCCCTCGAACTCGATCGCGGGCTCGGTGCTCGGACGGTCGGCGCTCATGGCGACCACGCTCCTCGGGTCTGGTTCGGTCAGCGGACGGTGAGGGACGCGGCGCGGAACGCACGCAGCGCCTCCTCGGGGGCGCCGTGGCGCACGAGGGCCTCGCCCACGAGCACGACGTCGGCGCCCGCGGCGGCGTAGGCCTTGATCTGCTCCTCGGACTCGACGCCCGACTCGGCGACCCGGACGACGTCCTCGGGCAGCCCGTCGGCCAGCGCTGCGTAGCGGGCCGGGTCCACGTCCAGGGTCTTGAGGTTGCGCACGTTGACGCCGAGGATGCGGGCGCCGGCGGCGACGCCGCGCTCGATCTCCTCGGGCGTGTGGGCCTCCACGAGGGCGTGCATGCCCAGGGACTCGGTGAGCTGCAGGAAGCCGGCCAGCTCGGCGTCGTCGAGGGCGGCCACGATCAGCAGCACGAGGTCGGCCCCGTGGGCGCGGGCTTCGTGGATCTGGTACTCGGTGACGGTGAAGTCCTTGCGCAGGACCGGCAGATCGACGGCGGCGCGCACGGCGTCCAGGTCGGCCAGGCTGCCGCCGAAGCGGCGGGCCTCGGTGAGCACGGAGACGGCGCTGGCGCCACCGCGCTCGTACGCGCGGGCCAGGGTGGCCGGCTCGGGGATCTCGGCGAGCGCGCCCTTGGAGGGGCTCGCCCGCTTCACCTCGGAGATCACCCGGATCCCCGCCGGGTCGGTGCGTCCGCCGTGCAGGGCCGCGTGGGCGTCACGCGGCGCGGGGGCGGCGGCCACCAGCTCGGCCAGGCGCGCCTCGGGCACGGCACGGCGACGAGGCTCGAGGTCCTCGCGGACGCCGTCGATGATCTCCTGGAGGACGGACACGCGGATCAGTGACCGTGCTGGCCGCGACCCGCGCCGGCCTTGCCGGCGACGAGGCCCACGACGACGCCCGCGGCCATCAGGGCCACGCCGATCCACACGACGACGCTCCAGTCGGCGAGCAGGCCGACGCAGCCGGCCACGAAGCCGACGAGCACGAGCGCCACCATGGCCCACGCGCCGGGCGTGCTGCCGTGGCCGGGCAGCTCGAGGTGGGTCGGGTCGTTGAGCACCCGGCCGTCCTCGGTGACGACGACGTCCTCGACGGCGCCGCTGCGGGCGGCGCGACGGGTGGTGGGCTCGGTGTGCGCGGTGTTCGCGGTGTGGCTCATGGCTGTCCCTCACTGGTGCGTGGTGTACATGACGACTGTCCCTCATTGTGCCATGCGGGCACGGGGCCGGGCCCGCGTGACCCGGGACGACCCGGGCGCTGTGGGGCGCACCGAGAGACGGGCGCTCAGGTGGGGTCGTTGCCGCGGGACAGCTCGTCCCACGCGTCCATCTGGTCCACGCGTCGGCGCTGGGCCGCCTCGCGGGCGGACGGCGCGGGCTGCTCCCCGGCGGCGGCCGGGCCGGGCTCGGAGGCCGCAGGCGTCTTCTCGTAGCGCCGGGACGAACGCCAGCCGCGGCCCGCCACGGCCGCCGCGACGCCGCACAGCGCCGCGAGGACGCCGCCGGCCGCCGCGACCCACGGCCACGCCGTCACGGCGTAGTCCTGCGCGAGCGCGGTGGTCCCGGTCGCGTCGGCGACCGCGGCGGCCGCCGTCGTCGCCGGGTCCAGGGCGGCGGTGACCGAGGTCGAGGCGATGACGACCCCGGCGAGCGCCATGAGGACGCCGACGATCACGGCGCCGAGGCGCCGGGCGGTGGTCAGGGCGAGGGCACCGGCCATCACGACGAGCGCCATGGCCGTTGCGACGGGCGCGGCGGCGCCGCCCGACGTCGTCGCCTCGGAGGCGATGCCGCCGGACAGGCCCATGGCGGTCACCCACGTGCGGCCCGCGGTGAGCAGGACGAGCGCTCCGGCGGCCAGCGCGGCGAGGACCACGGTGCGGCGGCGCATCACGCCTGCCCCAGCTCGCCCGCGGTCAGCACGGACCGCAGCGGCGCCGTCGCCTTGGTGACGGTCTCGGCGGTCTCGGCGTCGGGGTCGGAGTCGGCGACGATGCCGGCGCCGGCCTGCACGTGCGCCTGGCCGCGGTGCAGCGTGGCCGAGCGGATGTTGATCGCCATGTCCATGTTGCCCGCCAGGTCGAAGTAGCCGACGACGCCGCCGTAGGGCCCGCGCTCGGTCGGCTCCCACTCGTCCAGCAGCTGCAGGGCGCGGGGCTTCGGGGCGCCGGACAGCGTGCCGGCGGGGAAGGCGGCGCGGAGGACGTCGAGCGCGTCGACGTCGTCGCGCATGCGGCCCTCCACATGCGAGACCAGGTGGAGGATGTGGCTGAACGCCTCGAGCTCCATGAACTGGGTGACCTCGACGGTGCCGGGGCGGCACACGCGCGAGAGGTCGTTGCGGGAGAGGTCCACGAGCATCAGGTGCTCGGCCCGCTCCTTCTCGTCCTCCACCAGGTCCTTGCCGAGGAGGCGGTCGTCCTCCTCGGTGGCCCCGCGCCGCCGTGAGCCGGCGATCGGATGGGTGACCACGCGGCGGTCCCGCACGGTGACGAGCGCCTCGGGCGAGGAGCCCACGATCTCGTACGGCTCCCCGTCCGGAGTCTCGAAGGAGAAGAGGTACATGTAGGGGCTCGGGTTCACCATGCGCAGGACGCGGTACACGTCCAGACCGGTCGCGTCCGTGGTGACCGAGAGGCGGCGGGAGACGACGGCCTGGAACACCTCGCCGTCGCGGATCGCCCGCTGGGCCTTCGCGACGGCCGCGCGGAAGCCTTCGGCACCCCACCGGTCCTCGGCCTGGGCGGCGACCTCGTCCGCGTCCGCCTCGAGCCAGCGGCGCGGGACATCGCTGACCGGGTCCGCGGCCGGGGCCGCCAGGCGCTCGACCATGGCGTCCAGGCGGGCGAGCGCGTCGTCGTAGGCGCGGTCCGCGCCGGTGGCCAGGCCGTTGCCGTTCACCGCGTTGGCGATCAGCGTCACGGTGCCGTCCATCGCATCGTGCACGGCCAGGTCGGTGACGAGGTTCATCGCGAGGTCGGGCAGGTCGAGGTGGTCCTCGGGCGGGTGCGGCAGGCGCTCCCACGCGCGGACCGTGTTCCAGCCCAGGAAGCCGGCCATGCCGGAGACGAGGTGCGGCAGAACGCCTCCGACCTCGGCGCGCACGTCCGTGCGGAGCAGACGCAGGCACGCCGCGAGCACGTCCAGGGCGCGGCCCTGCGTGGGCAGCCCCTCGGGTGGGGCGCCCTGCCAGTGTGCCTCGCCGTCCCGCGAGGTCAGGGTGACGGCGGAGCCGGCCCCGATGAAGCTGTACCGGGACCACGCCGCGCCCGGGGTGGCGGACTCCATCAGGAAGGTGCCGGGGCGGGAGCCGGCCAGGCGCCGGTGGATCGCCAGCGGCGTGAGGCCGTCCGCCAGCACCGTGCGGACCACGGGGATCACGCGGGCGGTGTCCGCCAGACGCAGGAACTCCGCGCGGGAGGGAGTGGTGGCGGCGGTCATCGGGCGGCCTCCTCGGGGTCGACGGCGGCCGGCGGCATGACGAGCTCGCGGCCGGTGAAGCAGGTGCGGGTGCCCGTGTGGCAGGCGGGGCCGGTCTGGTCCACGGTGAGCAGCAGGGTGTCGCCGTCACAGTCCGCGTGGACCGCGCGCACCCGCTGCAGGTGGCCCGAGGTCTCCCCCTTGCGCCACAGCTCGCCGCGCGACCGGGACCAGTAGGTGGCCCAGCCGGTCTCGAGCGTCGCGCGCAGGGACTCCTCGTTCATCCACGCCATCATGAGCACCTCGCCGGTGCCCTCCTGCTGGGCGATGGCGGGCACCAGGCCACGGTCGTCGAAGGTCACGGAGGCCACGAGGTCGTCGGGCGGGGAGATGCTCATGGAGGTCCAGTCTAGGGAGCCGGAGCGGGGCGTGGCCGCCGGGGTGGACTCCCCCACAGCCTCGGTCCGGCGCTCCCGCGACGACGCGGACGGTTCCGGTCGGGGTCAGCGGACGGTGTGCCCCGCCTGCCGCAGGGCGTCCTTGACGCGGGCGAGCATGTCGTCCGGGCCGAAGTGGAACAGGGAGGCGGCGAGCACGGCGTCCGCGCCGGCCGCGACGGCGGGCGGGAAGTGCTCGGGCTCGCCGGCGCCGCCGGAGGCGATCAGCGGCACGCGCGTCACGGCGCGCACGTCCCGGATCATCTCCAGGTCGAAGCCCTCGCGAGTGCCGTCCGCGTCGATCGAGTTGAGCAGGATCTCCCCCACCCCGCGCTCGGAGGCCTCCCGGCACCAGGCGACGGCGTCGATGCCGGTGCCCCGGCGGCCGCCATGGGTGGTGACCTCGTAGCCGGAGGCGCAGCCCGGGTCCGCCGTGCGCCGGGCGTCGAGGGAGAGCACGAGGACCTGGGACCCGAAGCGTCGGGTGATCTCCGTGATCACCTCGGGCCGGGCCACGGCCGCCGTGTTGACGGAGACCTTGTCCGCCCCCGTGCGCAGCAGCCGGTCCACGTCCTCGACGGTGCGCACACCGCCGCCCACGGTCAGCGGGATGAAGACCTCCTCGGCCGTGCGCGTCACGACGTCATAGGTGGTCGCGCGGTCCGAAGTGGAGGCGGTGACGTCGAGGAACGTGAGCTCGTCGGCGCCGGCGGCGTTGTAGCGACGGGCGAGCTCGACCGGGTCACCCGCGTGGCGCAAGTTCTCGAAGTTCACGCCCTTGACCACGCGCCCGGCGTCCACGTCCAGGCAGGGGATGACACGCACGGCGAGGCTCACGTCGGCTCCTTCGTCTCGGGGGGCTCAGGCGGGACAGCGCGGGCCGTCAGAGGCGGATCGCGTGGATCGCGGAGATCAGGATGCCGCGGGCGCCCAGGGCGTACAGCTCGTCCATGACGCGATTGGCGTCCGGCTTGCGGACCATGGAGCGCACGGCGACCATCGTCTCGTCCCGCAGCGGGGAGACCGTCGGTGACTCCAGCCCCGGGGTGACCGCGGTGGCCGCCTCCAGCAGGTCACGACGGATGTCGTAGTCGATCATGACCCAGCGGCGGGCCACGAGCACGCCCTTGAGGCGCCGCAGCAGCACGTCGAGACCCTCGGGGCGCTCCCCCGCGCGGCCGATCAGCACGGCCTCCGAATCGAGGATGGGCTCGCCGAAGACCTCCATGCCGGCGGCGCGCAGGGTGCTGCCGGTCTCCACGACGTCGGCGATCGCGTCTGCCACACCGAGCTTGACGGAGGACTCCACGGCGCCGTCGAGGTGGACCACCTCCGCGTCGAGGCCGGTGCGCTCCAGGTAGGCGTGCAGCAGCCCGTCGTAGCTGGTGGCGATGCGCCGGCCGGCCAGCTCGGACTCGGAGGCGAACGTGCCCACGGGCGCGGCCAGTCGGAACACGGACCGCCCGAAGCCCAGCGCCATGATCTCCTCCGCTGTGCCCTCAACCTGGGCGTCGCGGAACAGGTCCCGCCCGGTGAGGCCGACGTCGAGGGTGCCCTTGCCCACGTACACCGCGATGTCCCGGGGACGCAGGTAGAAGAACTCCACCTGGTTCTCGGGGTCCACGAGCACCAGCTCGCGGGAGTCACGGCGCTGGCGGTAGCCGGCCTCCTGCAGGATCTCACGGGCGGCCTCGGCGAGGGCGCCCTTGTTCGGAACGGCGATGCGCAGCACGCGTCGGTCTCCTCGGGGATGCGGTGGGGCGGGCGGGGAACGGGGCCGGCGGCCTCAGAGGTGGCGGTAGACGTCCTCGAGGTTGATGCCGCGGGCGATCATCATGGTCTGCACGTGGTACAGCAGCTGAGAGATCTCCTCGGCGGCGGCCTCATCCGACTCGTACTCGGCGGCCATCCAGACCTCGGCCGCCTCCTCGACGACCTTCTTGCCGATCGCATGGACGCCGGCGTCGATCTGGGCCACGGTGCCGGAGCCCTCGGGGCGCTCCTGCACCTTGCGCGTCAGTTCCGCGTACAGCTCGTCGAAGGTCTTCACGGGACCACCCTAGCGACCCGGCCCCTCCAGCCCGGACCGCAGTCGGTCATTGTGACGGACGGGACGGCGGGGTCTTCGCCCCGCGCTGCACCTGTGAGCCCACGTGGGACGCCCCGGCCGCCCAGCGTCCTCCCCTGACATGTCTGCACGCTCCTCCTATCCCATCGGGGGCTCGAGCGCGAAGCACCGCGGCTCCAGGACGAATCCAAGAGACTCGGTCATCCTCCGGGCGGCCGCCCGGGCCCACCGCACCAGATATCTTCCGCGACGCACGCATCCATCTCGTCGACTTCCCGAGCCCCCGACCTAGGCTCCAGGGTATGGAGATCACCGCCGGGCGTCGCAGCCGCGCCTACGTCGCCGACGGGGAACAGGAATGCTGCGGCGAGCGGATCCTCGTGGGAGAAATCGTCGACATGGTCCTTCTCCCCTTCTCGGATGAGGACCAGGATCCCGCGCTCGGGCCCGTGGACTGGATCACGACCCATCACGATGACGGAGACCCATCCCGCCCTGCCCGCCGAGTAAGCGCCCGGCTGCAACGGGTGCAACAGATCCACTCCCGATGGCGGAGGCATGGGGCAACGCGGTGGAAGGCGTGGAATGGGAGCGTGTTCCCGGTGCTGCGCAGCTCGTGGAGATAGACCGGCTGCCCGGCAGAGCCGATATGTTCAGCCAGGTCCCGGAGGAGCCCAGCGCCGCAGGCACGTCCTTCTTCCCTCCGGCCCCAGGGGCACCGATGTTCTCCTACGAGGCCCGCTACAGCCCCGAGCCGCCCGGCCCTGACGGCTGGCTTCCGGAGCTGGAGATCCTCGTGGGCCTTGGTCCGCAGACCGGGTGACGGGCCGCCATGCTCGCCCAGACGCGAACCGGTGCACCGCCGTGCGGGGCGTCGGCCGACTCACACCGGGGCTGACCTGCAGGTCCCCGACAGTCAGTCCCACCACGTCATAGACCCTCCGACACTTCTGTCCGATAGCCCGGGCCGGGGCCGTGACTGACGTGATGGCCTTGTGGGCGGCGGGGTGTGTAAAGGGGTATGCCCAGTGCGACGGATGTGTCGCAAGAGTCCGCGAACGGACCTTAACGATAACCGTAAATGACTACTGCGTAACTGTTGCGCTCGGCCTCCCCCTAGTGGGACGCATGGGGAGAGCGCGGTTCCGGAATTTGGCGGGGATCCCGGTGGGCGAGGTCGCTGGCACTGGTGTGTAGGGCGTGATCAAGGCTCAGCAGGCGGGCCGCCGGCGAGGGTGTGTCATGGCGGCGGCGCCGTGCTGCGGGGGTCGCCGGCGCCCTAGGGGCGGAGGCTGGCGATGAGCTCCTCGGCCCTGGCGCGGATCTCGTCGCGAACCGGGCGGACCTCGTCGATTCCCTTGCCGGCCGGATCGTCGAGCTGCCAATCCTCGTAAGGCTTTCCGGGGTAGAACGGGCAGGCGTCACCGCAGCCCATAGTGATCACGACGTCGGAGGCCTGGACGGATTCCGGGGTGAGAATCTTGGGCGTCTGGTGGGAGAGGTCGATCCCGACATCTCCATCGCGGCCACGGCTGCGGGGTTGATCGTGTCGGCGGGTGCGGAACCGGCGGAGCGGACCTTGATGCGGTTGCCGGCGAGTTCACGAAGCCAGCCGGCTGCCATCTGCGAACGACCGGCGTCGTGGACGCAGACGAACAGGACACTGGGCCGTGCGGTCAGGAGGATCTCCAAAGTCGGCGGCGGGGGTTCAGGCGATGTCGAGGAAGGAACGGAGCTCGGCGAAGGCCGACGGCACAACGGAGTAGTGCGCCCAGCGGCCCTTCTGCTCGCGCGTGAGCAGGCCAGCGTCGACGAGCTTCTTCATGTGGTGACTCACGGTCGGCTGGCTGATGCCCAGCGGCTCGGTGAGATCACAGGCGCAGACCGAATTGCAACCCTGAGCAGCGACATGGGATAGAAGCCGGAGACGGGTCGGATCGGAAAGCGCCTTGAGCAAGAACGCGATCCTCTCGGCCTCGACGCTGTCGACGGGACCCGCTGAGAGCCTGCAGCACTCCTCAGGGCCGTTCATCGTCTCGAGCCCGGCAGCTGTGATCGCGGTCGTCGTGGACATGCCCCCACCTTACATTGACAGTCATCGATGTGAAGCATAGCGTTCGCATCGATATCCGTCGATGGAAGGTTCAGCCCCCCTTATGAGTACGACCACCAAGGATGTGGAGCAGCCCCGCGTGATGAAGGAGATGTCCTTCCTTGATCGCTGGCTCCCGGTGTGGATCCTGGCCGCCATGGCAGTGGGTCTCCTGCTGGGGCGGTTCATCCCCGGCCTGAACACCGCGCTGGAAGCGGTGAAGATCGGATCCGTGTCCCTGCCCATTGCGATCGGACTGTTGGTGATGATGTACCCGGTCCTGGCGAAGGTCCGCTACGACGAGACCCGGCGCATCGGCGCGGACCGACGCCTGCTGGTGACCTCGCTGGTGCTGAACTGGATCGTCGGCCCGGCACTCATGTTCGCCCTGGCCTGGATCTTCCTGGCCGACCTTCCGGAGTACCGCACCGGCCTGATCATCGTCGGGCTCGCACGCTGCATCGCGATGGTCCTCATCTGGAACGACCTCGCCTGCGGTGACCGAGAAGCAGCTGCGGTGCTGGTCGCGATCAACTCCGTCTTCCAGGTGATCGCCTTCGGTGCCCTGGGCTGGTTCTACCTCCAGGCGCTGCCGTCCTGGCTGGGGCTGCCGACCACGTCGGCCGAGTTCTCGATCGGCGCGATCGTCCTCAGCGTGCTGATCTTCCTCGGGATCCCGCTGGTCGCAGGGTTCCTGACCCGCATCCTCGGTGAGCGAGCCAAGGGTCGGACCTGGTACGAGGAGCGGTTTCTCCCGAAGATCAGTCCCTGGGCGCTGTACGGGCTGCTGTTCACCATCGTGCTGCTGTTCGCCCTCCAGGGCGACGCGATCATCTCCGCACCGGGAGACGTGGCCCGCATCGCCCTGCCGCTGCTGGTCTACTTCGTCGTCATGTTCCTGGGGTCCTTCCTGCTCGGCCGCGCGATCGGCCTCGACTACGCGAAGTCCACGACCGTCGCGTTCACGGCCTCGGGTAACAACTTCGAGCTCGCCATCGCCGTCGCCATCGGCACCTTCGGAGTCACCTCCGGCCAGGCCCTCGCCGGCGTCGTCGGCCCGCTGATCGAAGTCCCCGTCCTCGTCGCCCTCGTCTACGTCGCCCTCGCTATGGGGCGGCGCCTGTTCCCCGGCGACACCACCGCCCCCACCCGATGACCCCACAGAAGGATCCCCTCGCCATGACCACGAAGCGCCCTTCCGTCCTGTTCGTCTGCGTGAAGAACGGCGGCAAGTCCCAGATGGCCGCCGCCCTCATGCGCCATCACGCCGGGGATGAGGTCGACGTGCATTCCGCCGGCACCCGCCCGGGCACCGCCCTCAACGCCCAGTCCGCGGAGGCGATCGCCGAGGTCGGCGCGGACATGTCCTCCGCCGTCCCGCAGCCGGTCACCCCCGAGCTGCTGCGAAGCGTCGACCACGTGATCGTCATCGGCGACGAAGCCGTCATCAAACCCGTCGAGGGCATGACCGCGCCGGTCACGACCTGGCACACCGATGAGCCCTCTCAGCGCGGCATCGAAGGGATGGAGCGGATGCGCTTGCTCCGCGACGACATCGACACCCAAGTCCGCAAGCTCCTGACCGACCTCACCGGCACCGCGAACTGACCGCCCCGCAGCAAGGAGACTCATCATCTTGACCACCGCAACGAACTCACATCCCGTGGCCATCATCGGCGCCGGCCCCATCGGATTGGCCGCCGCCGCCCACCTCTCTGAGCGCGGCCTGCCGTTCCTGATCCTCGAGGCCGGGACCGCGGCAGGAGCCGCGATCGCCGAGTGGGGGCACACGCGGCTCTTCTCGCCGTGGCAGTACAATCTCGACGCCGCCGCACAGCGTCTCCTCGAAGCTGCCGGCTGGACCGCACCCGACGCCGACGTTCTCCCGACCGGTCACGAACTGCGCGAGCATTACCTCGAACCGCTCGCGCAGCTTCCCCAGCTCGCCGAGTCGATCCGCTACGGGGCACGCGTCACCGCGGTCTCCCGAGCAGGCATGGACAGAACCCGAACGGCACACCGCGAGGAGACCCCCTTCCTCGTCCGAATCGAGACCGCTGACGGGCACATCGACGATGTCCTCGCCTCGGCCGTCATCGACGCCTCCGGCACCTGGTCCACGCCCAACCCGCTCGGACAGGCCGGGCTCCTTGCTCCCGGCGAGCAGCAGGCCCGCGCCGCGGGCCACATCACCGCGCCGCTGCCTGACGTGCAGGGCCGCGACCGTGACCGCTTCGCCGGCAAGCGAGTCATGGTGACCGGTGCCGGCCACTCAGCCGCCAACACCCTGCTGGACCTCGCGGACCTGGAGGCCGACACCACCATCATGTGGGCCGCTCGCACCGCAGACCTCACCCGCGTCTACGGGGGCGGCGACCAGGACGAACTCGCAGCCCGAGGAGCGCTCGGCTCGCGACTGCGCCAGCTGGTCGACTCCGGACGCATCGCGGTCCTCACCTCCTTCACCATCACTCGCTTCAGAGCCGACGACACGCTGACCGTCCACGCTGTGACCCCGGACGGGGAGCGAGAAGTGAGCGTCGATGTGCTGGTGCCCGCCACCGGGTTCCGCCCTGATCTCGGAATGCTCTCCGAACTCCGCCTGGCCCTGGACCCGGCCGTCGAAGCACCGTCCCAGCTGGGGCCGCTGATCGATCCCGAGTTCCACGCCTGCGGATCCGTCGAGCCTCACGGTGAGCGAGTCCTCGCCCACCCGGAGACGAACTTCTACATCGTGGGGATAGAGAGCTACGGCCGCGCCCCCACCTTCCTCATGGCCACCGGCTACGAACAGGTCCGCTCCATCGCGGCAGCCCTGGCCGGCGACCGCAAAGCAGCCGACGCAGTCCACCTCGAACTACCCGAGACCGGCGTATGCACCACCGACCTCGGCGGCAGCTGCGACGCCCCAGCCCCAGCCGGCGACGCCTGCTGCGGCAGCCCGCAACTGACCGAGCTGTCCGTCGGCCGATGAGCAAACAGCGGGACGGCACGACGTTCTGTGCCGCCCCGCTGGGGCATAGCTTTACGAGGCGACACTGTAAGTTCAGCTCATACTGTATAGTTCAGTGAATGCTGACTATTGCCTCTCGTGTTGACGTGATGAACCGGTTGGGCCGGGCGATGGCCGACCCCACCCGGTCGCGGATCCTGATGACCTTGCTGGAACGGCCGGCATACCCGGCCGAACTGGCGCGGGACTTGGGGCTGACCCGGTCGAACGTGTCGAACCACCTGGCGTGCTTGCGAGACTGCGGGATCGCGGTCGCCGTTGCCGAGGGCCGCCAGACCCGGTACGAGATCGCCAATGCACACCTGGCGCGGGCGCTGACTGCTCTGGTCGAGGTCACCCTCGCGGTGGATGAGAGTGCCCCGTGCCTGGACCCGGCCTGCTCCGTGCCCGGCTGCTGCGAGAAGGGGGTGGGCGCGTGATCCTGTCCTCAGCCCTCCAGGCGATCGGTCTGTTCCTGGTTACCAACATCGACGACCTCATCGTGCTATCCCTGTTCTTCGGCCGTGGTGCGGGCCAGCGTGGGACCACCGTCCGAATCCTGGTCGGCCAGTACCTCGGCTTCGCCGGCATCCTGGGTGCGGCAGTGCTCGTGTCCTTGGGCGCGGGCGCGTTCTTGCCTCCGGGGGTCATCCCCTACTTCGGGCTCATCCCGCTGGGCCTGGGAGTGTGGGCGGCCTGGCAGGGGTGGCGCAGAGGCGAAGACGATGATGACGCCAAGATCGAGGGCAAGAATGTCGCCGTCTGGACCGTGGCCGGGGTGACCTTCGCCAACGGCGGGGACAACATCGGCGTCTACGCCCCGGTCTTCCTCAGCGTCGGCCCGGGGGCTGTGGCTGCCTACTGCATCGTGTTCCTGGCCCTGGTCGCGGTGCTGGTGGGCCTGGCCAAGTTCGTCGCCACCCGCAGACCGATCGCTGAGGTCCTGGAGCGCTGGGAACACATCCTGTTCCCCATCGTGCTGATCGGCCTGGGTTTCTTCATCCTGGTCAGCGGCGGGGCCTTCGGTTTCTAACCACGCTTCCTGATCGGCGGCCACCACCACAAAGAGATCTCCGGGCATTGTCGATGCCGACGTCCTGGCGATCGTTGCTGGCCCCAGCTTGCGAACAGTGTCGTTCCTGGATGGACGGTCCTTGCCGCCACGTATCTCAGCAAGAATGCCGCCACATACCTGCAACAGTCACAGCCAGACGGCCGAAGACTGACGTCAATCAGTGCGCCACAACACCGGCCCCAGCAGGGTTTGTAGCAGACGCCTTTCAGCCTGCCCACGTTGCGCAGGGAACACGGGGCCAGCACCCAGGACGCACAGGGGTCCTCAGCCCTGGAAGGGATAGGCGTCGCCGATGGCCTGGAGGATCAGCTCAGACCCCTCGACCTGTCGCACCGGTCAGTGCATCAGGTGCGGGCGGACCAAGGCCTCGATGACTGCTGCTTGGCCGGGCGTTGCCGCGTTCGTTGCGGCCTTTCGACGCACCACGTCGCGGATCGCTTCGGGCACCCGCACGTTCAGCGCCACGGTCGGCGCCCCACGCCGGGCCAGGGGCGCGTACCCGCTGGTCGGGTCCGAGGCTGTTGCCGGTTCTGCGGGGATCACCGCTCCGGGGGCCGGGACTTGGGGGCTCGCCCTTCTCGTAGCGGCCTAGCCAGTCGCAGGCCAGACGCGCCTTGGGGACGATGGAGCGGGCCGGCACCAGGGGGGTGAGCAACAGCCCGGTCTCGCGCCGCTCCTCGACTGCGACGGTCTGATCCTTGGGAGCGATGTGATCTCGATAGTCCGAGCCGATGGGCGGGGGCTTCGCTCTCCGCCTCGACCGTCGGGTCCCCCGGCTGGGAGGCCCTGATGAGCCCATCCATGACGGCGAGCGGCTGCCGGCGTTCCGGACGGGCACGGCTGACCGGCCTGCGCTCACCCCCACCGGCCCCTGGGACAGGGTCCCCGTCAAGAGCAGCCGGCTCACCAGGCAGCCCCGCCCGGCCACCCTCAGTCCCGCGGCGTGACCGAGCGCAGGGCGAGCTCGGTGAGCACCGCCGCCTCGAGGGCCTCGCGGCCCTTGTCTTCGCGGGATCCGGACAGGCCCGCCCGGTCGCGGGCCTGCTGCTCGGTGTCCACGGTGAGCACGCCGAAGCCCACGGGAACGCCTGTGCGCACCGAGACCTCCGTCACGCCCTGGGTCACGGACTGGCACACGTAGTCGAAGTGCGGGGTGTCCCCGCGCACCACGACGCCGAGGACCACGACGACGTCGAAGCGCTCCGCCAGCCGCGCCGCAGCGACGGTGAGCTCGACGGTGCCGGACACGCGCACGAGCGCGGGGTTCAGGCCCAGGTCGGCCGCGGCGGCCTGCGCCCCGGCGATCAGCCCGTCCATGATCTCCGTGTGCCACTGGGCGGCGACGATCGCCACGTCCAGGCCGCTCGCAGCGGCGGGGTCGGGGGTGAAGGTCGGGGCTCCGGCGCCGCTCATGGGGTGTCCTCCTGGTGGGTGGGGTGGGTCGGGTCGGTGGTCGGGTCATCGACCGGCGTGGCGGGGCCACCGGTGGCCGTCGGCGGTGCGAGCACGCGATCCGCCAGGGCGTGGGCCATCCGGTCCCGCTTGGTGCGCAGGTAGACGACGTTGTGCTCGGTGACGGGCGTGGGGGCCGGGACACGCTCGACGACGTCGATGCCGGCCGCCCGCAGCCCCGCGACCTTCGCGGGGTTGTTGGTGACGAGGCGGATGCGCCGATGGCCGGCGGCCGTGAGGACGGCGGCGGCCCCGGCCCAGTCGCGCGCCTCGGCGGGCAGACCGAGGGCGAGGTTGGCCTCGACGGTGTCCATCCCCTCCTCCTGGAGCCGGTAGGCACGGATCTTGTTGGCCAGGCCGATGCCGCGTCCTTCGTGGCCCCGAAGGTAGAGGACGGCGCCGCCCTCGGTCGCCGCGCGGGCCAGGGCGTCCTCGAGCTGGGGGCCGCAGTCACAGCGCAGGGAGCCGAGGACGTCGCCGGTGAGGCACTCCGAGTGCACGCGGACGGTGAGGGGACGCTCCGGGTCGGTCTCGCCCGCCACGAGCAGCAGGTGCTCGGTCCCGGTCTCGGCGTCCACGTGCACGCTCACGCGGAACAGGCCGTGCCGGGTCGGCAGGGTGGCCTCGGCGGGGACGGCGGTCAGGGCCGGCGTCGTCTCCTCCAGGTGGGCCACGAGGTCCTCGATGGAGATCAGCGCGAGGCCGTGCTCGTCGGAGAACTCCCGCAGGGCGGGCAGGCGCATCATGGTGCCGTCGTCGTGGACGAGCTCGGCGATGGCGGCCACGGGCGCGACGCCGGCCAGGCGGCACAGCTCGACGCCGGCCTCGGTGTGGCCGCGGCGGGCCCGGACGCCGCCGGGGACGGCGCGCAGGGGGAACACGTGACCGGGCCGGGTCAGGTCACCGGGGGTCGACTCCTCCCCCGCAAGCACGCGCAGGGTCTGCGTGCGGTCGGCGGCGGAGATGCCGGTGGTGACGCCGGCGGCGGCATCCACGGACACGGTGTAGGCGGTGCCCTTGGGGTCCTCGTTGACGGTGGTCATGGGCGGCAGCTCCAGCCGGTCCGCCCACGGCGCGGGCATGGGGGCGCAGATGACGCCGGAGGTGTGGCGCACCGTGAAGGCGGTGACCTCGTCGGCGGCCAGGGCGGCCGCGTAGATCAGGTCTCCCTCGTTCTCGCGGTCGGCGTCGTCCACGACGACGACGGGCCGGCCGGCGGCGATCGCGGCGATCGCCGCGGGGACGGGGTCCAGACGGATGTGCTCGCTCACGGACGGGCCTCCTCGGTGGGTGCGGCGGGGGCGGACGGGATGAGCGCGAGACGCTCGGCGTACCGGGCGAGCACGTCGGTCTCGAGGTTGACGCGGTCGCCCGGCCGCAGGGCGCCCAGGGTGGTGGCCTCGAGCGTGGCCGGGATGATGCCGACCTCGAACCAGTGCGCGGCCGCGCCCGGGTCGGAGACGGCGGTGACGGTGAGGGAGACGCCCTGCAGGGCGATGGCCCCCTGCGCGGGGACATAGCGCGCCAGGCGGGCGGGCAGGCCGATGCGCAGGGTGGTCCAGGCCCCGAGCGGGGTGACCGCGAGGACCTCGCCGGTCCCGTCCACGTGGCCCTGGACCACGTGCCCGTCCAGGTGGTCGGTGGGGCGCAGACAGCGCTCGAGGTTGACCCGGTCCCCCGGGGCGCGGTCGCCGAGGCTGGTCATCCGCAGCGTCTGGCCCATGAGGTCGGCACGGAACATGCCGGGGCGCTCCGTGGGCCCGTCGAGGGCCGTGAGGCACACGCCGTCGACGGCGAGCGAGCCGCCGGCGGGCAGCCCGTCGAGGGCACCGCCGGCGTCGAGGGTCAGCAGGGCGGTGTCGGCAGCCGCGTCGTGCTCGAGGGCGACGACGGTGCCGAGATGGGTGACGATGCCGGTGAACACTCAGTCCTCCTGGAAACGGGTCGGGGCGGGGGCGGTGGGCAGGCGCGGGGCCGGCACCGGGCTCAGGTGGGTCCAGACGTCGTCGCCGAGGGCACGGACGGGGCCGCCCTCCGCGGGGTCGGGGTGCCAGCGCAGTGCCCCGGACAGCGTGGCGACCCCCAGGCCGGCGACGGCGGCGCGGCCCGGGCCGAGCAGCAGGGGCGCGGTGTAGACCATCAGCTCGTCCACGAGGCCGGCGCGCAGCCACGCGCCGAGCACGCGAGGCCCGCCCTCGATGAGCACGTGCTCGGCACGGCGGCCGTGGGGCCAGGGCCCGCGATGGGCGGCGAGCGCCGCGAGGACGGCGTGCGGGTCGTGGTCCGGCACGTGCAGCAGGACCGGGTGGGTGCGCAGGGCGGCGCCGTCGGGCACGGGCCGGTGACCCTGGACGACGGGCACGGGCTGGTGTGCGAGTTCGGCGCCGGCGGCGTCACGGGCGGTGAGGCGGGGGTCGTCGGCCAGGACGGTCCCCGTGCCGACGACGATGGCGTCGACGCGGGAGCGCACCTCGTGGGCGTGGACGCGGGAGTCCGGGCCGGTGATCCACTGGCTCGTGCCGTCGGCGGCCGCGGCGTGGCCGTCGAGGGACTGGGCGAGGTGCCCGGTCACCCACGGGCGGCCTGCGTCGCGGACCTCGCGCCAGCGGGCGGAGAGCGCGAGGGCGGCCGCCTCGCCGGTGGGGCCGGTGACGTGCACCCCGTGCGCGGCGAGGCGGGCCGCGCCGCCGCCGTCGTGGCCGGTGGGGTCCGCGACGGCGTAGCGCAGTGCGCCGATCCCCGCGTCCAGGACGGCCTGCGAGCAGGGGCCGGTGCTGCCGGTGTGGTCGCAGGGCTCGAGGGTGACGTGCAGCGTCAGGCCGGCGGGGTCGAGGGCGGCCAGGGCCGGATCCGCGGCACGGGCGGCCCGCCAGCGGGTCAGGGCGTCGACCTCGGCGTGGGCGGTCCCCCGTCCGCGGTGGTGGCCGACGGCCAGGACGCGGCCGGCCTCGTCGGTCAGGACGGCCCCGACGAGGGGGTTGGCGCCGCGCACGCCGCGCAGCGCGGCGCGGACGGCGAGGTCCATGGGGTCGGCGGACGGGGTCTCGGCGGTGCTCATCGGGCGACGTCCCCCTCGGGGCCGTCGGGCAGCAGCGTCTCCACGGCGGGCTTGTCCCGGTCCGTGGCGCGCAGCCACACGAAGAAGCCGATCAGGGTGAAGGCGCCGTAGAAGGCGTACATCACGGCCGAGGCGTAGTAGCCGGTGCTCCACAGCAGGGGCACGCCGACGACGTCCACGGCCACCCAGATCAGCCAGAACTCCACCCAGCCGCGCGCCATGCCGTAGGTCGCCAGCAGCGATCCCACGAACGTCCAGGCGTCCGCCCACACCGGCTCCCACGAACCCAGCGCGCGGAATACGGGGGTGAGGGCGACGGTGCCGACCGCCATGGCCGTCACGAGGAACACGCGCCCGCGCCAGCCGGCCCACTCCGGGGTGATGGCGGGGGCGTCCTCGGCGCGGCCCCGGCGGGCCTGACGCCAGCGCGCCCAGCCGTAGACGGAGACGGCGATGAACATGACCTGTCGGCCGGCCTGGCCGAGCAGGGTGGCGTGGTCGGCCCCCGTGAACAGGGAGGCGAGGAAGACCGTCAGCAGGATGAGGTTGCCGAGGATGCCCACGGGCCAGGCCCAGACCCTGCGCGCCATGCCGCCCAGGGCGGAGGCGAGGCCGAAGACGTTGCCCAGCACCTCGCGCATGAGCAGGCCGCCGCCGGCGACCGGGATGGTCCAGTTGAACGCGTCCACCAGCCAGTCCATGACCGTGACGCCACCTCCTCGGATCGGGACTCCGAGGGGTGCGCTCCGCAGCCCTCCCGCGCAGGGCGCGGAACGGCTCCGCCGCGTGCCTCTCCCATCCCGACTGTACGGTCGGCACCGGAATTCCACCGGTCAGGCCGCTCGGCACCGCCTCGGATGAGGACGGGCCGCGCGGTTAGCGGGCTGTCACCGCCGGTGCGGACTTCCACCGCATCTCGGAGCACGTTGCTGTCCAGCAGTATCGCACGCCCGGCCGGCCGGGGACGACGGACGACGCCGGGCGACGTCCGGCGCGGCGGCCGGGCGACCGCGTCTCCGGGCTCAGTGGCAGGCGCGGGCGGCGGCGGTGCGCAGGCCGACGAGGGCGGCGTCGGGGTCCTCGGCGCCGAACACCGCGGAGCCGGCCACGAACACGTCGGCCCCGGCCTCGGCCGCGCGTTCGATGGTCTCGCGGTTCACGCCGCCGTCGACCTGCAGGGCCAGCGGGGCGGGCCCGCCGTCGAGGGCGCGGCGGGCCCGCCGGATCTTCGGCAGCACGACGTCGAGGAACGCCTGCCCCCCGAAGCCGGGCTCCACGGTCATCAGCAGTAGCATGTCCAGCTCCGGGAGCATGTCCAGGTAGGGCTCGACCGCGGTCGCCGGCCGCAGCGCCATGCCGGCCTTCGCTCCGGCCGCGCGCAGCTCGCGGGCCAGTCGGACGGGCGCCGCCGAGGCCTCGGCGTGGAAGGTCACGGACTCGGCCCCCGCCTCCGCGTAGCCCGGCGCCCAGCGGTCGGCGTCCTCGATCATCAGGTGGAGGTCCAGCGGCAGGTCCGTGGCGCGTCGGATCGCCTCGACCACGGGCAGGCCGAGGGTGAGGTTCGGGACGAAGTGGTTGTCCATGACGTCCACGTGCACCGCGTCCGCGCTGGGGATGCGGGCCAGCTCGTCGGCGAGGCGGGCGAAGTCCGCGGACAGGATCGAGGGGTGCAGGCGCGGGGCGCGGGCGGTCATGGTCGGGTCCTCTCGGTCAGGCGCCGGGGGCGCGCAGCAGGGCCAGGAACATGGCGTCGGTGCCGTGCCGGTGCGGCCAGAGCTGGGCCGTGTGGGCGACCACGTCGCCCGGCTCCGGCCCGCCGGCGGGTTCGGCCTCGTCCAGGCGCAGATCGTCGAGCGCGACGGCGTCGAGGGCGGTGCCGGCGTCGAGCAGCTCCAGATCGGGGTGGCGGCGCACGAGGTCCTGGACCTGGACGACGGTCTCCGCGACGTGCGGGGAGCAGGTCACGTAGGCGAGCACCCCGCCGGGGGCCAGGACGGTGACCGCCGCGTCGAGCAGCTCGGCCTGCAGGCCGGTGAGCTCGGCGAGGTCGGCCGGGGTGCGGCGCCAGCGCGACTCGGGACGACGGCGCAGCGCACCGAGGCCGGTGCAGGGGGCGTCCACGAGGACGCGGTCGAACGCCGAGGCCGCCTCGGGGGCGTCGGCGATCGTGCGGCCGTCCCCGGCCCGGACGGTCCAGGCGTCGGCGGGCACGGCGGCAAGTGCCTGCCGGACGAGGTCGGCGCGGTGCGGGGCGACCTCGTTGGCCACGAGCGTCGCCCCCCGCTCGGCGGCGAGGGCGGCCAGCAGGGCCGCCTTGCCGCCGGGGCCGGCGCACAGGTCGAGCCAGCGCTCGGCCCGCCCCGCGGCCGCGGGCACGGGTGCCTGGGCCAGGGCCCGGGCGGTGAGCTGGGAGCCGGCGTCCTGGACGCGGAGCACGCCCTCGCGCACCCCGGGCAGGCGGCCGGCGTCGCCGCCGGAGTGCAGGGCGGAGTCCGGGGCCAGCGGCCCGGGTTCGGCGCCGTCGTCGAGGGCCGCGGCAAGCGCCTCTGACCCACCGGCCACGGGCAGGGCGACGAGGTTGACCACGGGCGGGGCGTTGTCCGCCTCGAGCAGGGCGGCCAGCTCGGCGTCGCGGTCGGCGATGTGGCGGGTGCCGCGGTGGGCGGCCAGGGCCTGGCGCAGCGCGCGGACGATCCACGCCGGGTGTGAGGCGCGGACGGCCAGGGCGGCGTCGCCGCCGTCGGCGGGGGCGACGTCGGCCAGCCACTCCTCGAGGGGCCGTTCGGCGACCCGACGCAGCACCGCGTTCACGAACCCGGAGGCGCCGGCCCCGATCTCGGCCCGCACGAGGGAGACGGTGGCGTCGAGGGCGGCGTGGGCGGGCACGCGCATGCCCAGCAGCTGGTGGGCGCCGAGCCGCAGGGCATCGAGCACGGGTGGGTCGATCTTCTCGAGCGGGCGGTCCACGCAGCGGGTCAGGATCGCGTCGTACAGGCCGAGGCCGCGCAGGGTGCCGTAGGCGAGTTCGGTGGCGAAGCCGGCGTCGCGCCGGTCGAGGCGGGCCTGGCGGATGCGCGCCGGGAGGACCAGGTTCGCGTACGCGTCCTCGGCGTGGACGGCGCGGACCACCCCGAACGCGACGCGGCGCGCCGGGTCGGAGGTGCGGGAGCGCTGCGACGGCGCCTGCGCCGAGTACTTCCGCCCGGCGCCGGAGCGACCCCGGTTGCGGGTGCGCCCCTGCGCGTCGCGGCGGTCCTGGGCGTCCGACCGGGGTGCGCGGCCGCGTTCCCCGCGGGCGCCTCGCTCGCCCCGGCCCCGTCCTGGCTGTCCTTCGCGGCTCATGCGCGTGCCTCCTCGTCCTGTGCCGCGGTGTTCCGCGCGGCCTCGCGTGCCGCCGCCCGGGCGGCGGCCTCCTGACGGACCTGCGCCTCGTGGTCGGCGAGCTCCTCCCCGGCCAGCAGCGCGGCCCCGGCGGCGGCGCCGCGCGCCCAGTCGGCGGCCGGCATCAGCTTCCTGCCCGCCGGCTGGACGCGGGAGAGCCGGACGGCCCCCCCGGCGGTGCGCAGCCAGGCGGCCTTCGCGGCCACCAGGATCTGCCCGGGAACCGCGGCGTCGAGGGCGGGGGGCCAGCCGTCGTCGCCGGCGCGGACCGGGGCGACGCCGTCGAGCTTGAAGCGGGCCGGGGCGGCGCCGTCGCCCGCGGTCAGCCAGCCCCAGGCGCCGGGCTCGGGGGTGACGCCGTTGATCCGGGCGGCCACCTCGGCCGCCGGGCGGGCGGGGTCCACCAGGCCGTCTGCGGCCGTGAGCTTCGGCGCGTGGGTGGGTGCGCCGCGCTGGGGCGTGGCCGTCGCGGTGCCGTCCGCCAGGCGGTCGAGCACGTCGATCACGAGCGGGCCGCCGCGCTCGGCGAGGTCGGTGAGCACGGCCCCGGCGGTCTCGTCGGCCGCGACGGGGCGGGTGAGGCGGGCGAAGACGGGTCCGGTGTCCAGGCCCTCTTCGAGCTGGAACACGTCGGCGGCGATCTCGGTCTCCCCGGCCATCACGGCGCGCTGGACGGGGGCGGCACCGCGGTAGGCCGGCAGCGCGGAGAAGTGCAGGTTGAGCCAGCCGTGGCGCGGGATCTGCAGGGCCTCGGCGGGCACGAGGGCCCCGTAGGCGACGACGACGGCCACGTCCGCCTCCAGCGCGCGAATCGCCTGGAGGGCATCGGCGCCCTCGGGTCCGCGGAGTCGGTCGGCCTTGAGCACGGGCAGGCCCGCCTCCTCGGCCACGACCGCGACCGGCGACGGGGTCAGCACCCGCCGGCGCCCGACCGGGGCGTCCGGCCGGGTGAGCACGCCGACGACCTCGTGGGGCGAGTCGAGCAGGGCGCGAAGCATGGGCACGGCGGTCTCGGGCGTGCCGGCGTAGAGCACGCGCAGGGGCGTCGGGGCGGTCATCGGGCGGCTCCTGTTCCGGCGGCGGGGGCGCCGAAGGCCGAGCTGACGGCGGCCGCGCGCGCGGCCCCGATGCGGCGAGCGGCGCGGTCCACCTCGCCGGCGCGCATGCGGCGGCGGGCCTCACGGCGTTCCTCGCCGTCGAGACGGTCGACGTAGAGGATCCCGTCGAGGTGGTCGGTCTCGTGCTGGAGGCAGCGGGCGAGCAGGCCGGTCCCCCGGTGCTCCACCGGGTTCCCGTCCACGTCGGTGCCGCGGACGACGGCCTCGGCGGCGCGCGCCGGGTGGTAGCGCAGCCCCGGCACGGACAGACACCCCTCGCCCGGCTCCCGCAGCGCCTGCCCGGCGGTCTCGAGCACGGGATTGACCACATGCCCGGCGACGCCGGCGACGTCGAACACGAAGACGCGCAGACCCACGCCCACCTGGGGCGCGGCCAGGCCCACGCCCCCGACGGCGTGCATCGTCGCGATCATGTCCGTCACGAGGGCGCGCACGTCCGCCCCCGCGGGGACGGGCGACGCGGCGGTGCGCAGGACGGGGTCGGGGACGGTGCGGACGGGCAGGACGGTCACGCCGTCACCCTATCGCCGCCCTCGGCGGCGGACGCCGGGCGCGACGACGACCCGTCGGGCGCCACGTCCGGGGCGGCGTGGGAGCCGCCGCCGAACGCCGCGGCGCGCACGGCCTGCAGGCCGGTGGCCGCCGACGCCGGGACCGACGGCGGAGGCGGGCCGATGACGCGGAGCGCAGGTCCGGCGTCGTCCACGGCCTGCGCGTGCCTCCAGACCTGGCGCAGGGCCCAGAACTTGTGCCAGTGGCGGGGCAGCACGCCCGGGTTCGCCTGATGCACGGCGACCTCGGTCTCCCCCAGGGCGACGCCGAGCAGCATCTCGGCCTGACCGTGCCGCCACTCCTCCCAGGTGCCGGCCTCGGGGTCCACCAGGGACTCCTCCGCCTTCAGGCCGGCAGTCAGCTGCATGACCACCTTGGGGTCGAGCGCCTTGACCCGTCCGTCCCGCCCCGTGCCCTTCGTCTTGTAGTCGATCAGGCACAGCCGGCCACCGATCCGGGCGACGAGGTCCAGCGTGCCCGCGTAGCCCACCGTGTGGTTCCAGACGGTGATCTCGGCCGCGATCGGCCGGACGTCGTAGAGGTCCCACCACTCGTCGAAGCGGTCCGCGTAGGCGCCCTCGCCGTGCTCGATCAGCCGGGCCCGGGCCTCCGCCATGGTGTGGGGGCGGCCGAGGGCGCGCTGGGCGACCTGCTCGGCGTAGTCGTGCACGCGGTCCCCGCGCTCGGCCGCGGCGTCCCGATAGCGGGCGGCGGCGTCGGCAGACTGGCGGGCCACCTGCTTCAGGCGCGCCGCGGAGCCCACGGATTCCGCCAGGCGCGGATCCTGGGTCACGGACTGGGCCGCCATCCACCCGACCCAGCCGTCCAGGTCCGTCTTCTCCATGCCGATCACGGTGGTGATGGACGGGACCTCGGGCAGGCCCGAGAGGGAGCGCGCGTACATGCGCCCGAGAGGGGTCTGATGCGCGAGGCGTGGCTGGGTCATGGTCAGCCATTCTGGCAGGGTCCACAGACCCCCGACGGGGTGGCCCGACACGCCTGCCGACGCCGATTTTGCATCCGGGCGGAGATGGCCTAGAGTTCTTTCTCGTTGGAAAACGCAGGTGAGCGGCTCAATCGAGCGGATCCCGGCGGCACCGACACGCGGATGTAGCTCAGTTGGCTAGAGCGCCACCTTGCCAAGGTGGAGGTCGCGAGTTCGAATCTCGTCATCCGCTCGCTCAACCTTCACCCCTGGTCGGGTGGCCGAGAGGCGAGGCAGCGGCCTGCAAAGCCGTATACGCGGGTTCGAATCCCGTCCCGACCTCGCAGGCTTCTCCGACCGGGAGTGGCGGCATGTTCATCACCTCCTCGGAGGTGGACGAGCGCGATTGGCGCAGCGGTAGCGCGCTTCCCTGACACGGAAGAGGTCACTGGTTCGAACCCAGTATCGCGCACGGAGACGATCCGTGAGGATCGACTCAGGCGGATGTAGCTCAGTTGGCTAGAGCGCCACCTTGCCAAGGTGGAGGTCGCGAGTTCGAATCTCGTCATCCGCTCCACACACGAAGGGCCCCTCCTGACGGAGGGGCCCTTCGTCGTTCCGGGGCGTGCGGTCGGCCTCGTGCTCGGAGCACGGACGCCGACCGTCGGACGGGATCAGAGCCGCGGGCCGTCCACCCGCCAGTAGCCGCTGAACATGATCGCGCGCTTCGGTGCGATGCCGCGGCGGACTATCACCCGCCGCGCCGCCGTCGCGAGCGACTGCTCGCCGCACGCCCACACGTGGTCGCGGGGCGCGGCGGGGAGGTCCTCGAGGTGCGGCGTGAGCAGGGCGCCCGGCACGGCGTCTCCGCGGTGCAGGACCGTGAGCGTGGCGCCCTCCGGGACCTCGAGGGCGGGGACGTGGTCACGGCCGGGCACCTCCAGGACGACGTCCATCCGGCCCCCGCGCGGCGTGCGACGCTGCGCGGCGAGGGCGGCGGCGATGCTCGGGACTGCGGTCTCGTCCCCCACCACGAGGTGCGACTCCCCCGCCGCCGGCAGACGATAGGCGCCCGTCCCGGTGCGGAAGCCGGCGACGTCGCCCGGACGTGCGGTGCGCGCCCACGTGCCGGCGGGGCCCGCATGGTCGTGCACGACGACGTCGACGTCGATCTCACCTACGGAGGGCCGGTGCTCGGCGACCGTGTACCACCGCAGATCCGGCCGCACGTCCTCGGGGATCCGCCCGACCGCTCGCCGCGCATTGAGCGCCGCGGGATCGGGCATCACGAGCGCCCGCCCCGGGGGCGGGGTGAGCAGCCCGAAGTACTCGTCGCAGCCCTGCGGGGTGAACGTGCGGAACTCCTCCGCGGCGAACGTGAGACGACGCAGCCGGGGGGCGAGCAGCCACGTGGCGCGGACCGTCATGGTCCACTGCGGATACTCGTCGCGGTCAACGGGCATCGCCTGGCCGAGGGCCGCGAGCCCGCGGTAGGCCTTCATCTGCAGGGCCTCGACACGCGAGGGACGGGCGGCAGGCGGGGGGAGGACGGAGGAGCTCGTCATCCGGTCAGCATAGGTGAGCCTCACCTTTGCTGGAGTCCTCCCTTTGAATACGTCACGTCATTGTTGCGTATTTGCTTTCTTAGGTAAGGCTTCCCTACTGTGCGGGACGTCCGTGGCGCACGCCGCCCGGAGCCGACGACCCCCTCACGGAAGGCCCTCCCATGCTCCCTCGCCTGTTCGGACTCGGCGATCCCGCCGCCTACCTCGACGCCACCGGCAGGGCGGCCCGGGTGGCCGTCGACACCGCCTACGACCGCGCGGGGGTCCACCCGGACACCCCGTCGACGCACCTGGCCGACGCCGTCGGCGCCGTCGACTTCTCGCAGCCGACGGGCAGCCTCGACGACGCCCTCGCCGAGGTCGCGGAGCTCTACGCCCACCAGACCACCGCCTACCACCACCCGCGCTATGCCGCTCACCTCAACTGCCCGGTCCTGCTCTCCAGCACCGCAGCGGACACCGTGCTCGGGGCGCTCAACACGGCGGTCGAGTCCTGGGACCAGGCCCGCTCCGCGGCGCTCATGGAGCAGCGGCTCCTGGCCGAGGTCGGACGCTGGTGCGGGTTCGCCGCGGGCGACGGCGTCTTCACCTCCGGAGGGTCGGCCTCCAACCTGCAGGCCATGACGCTGGCCCGCGGCCGCGCCGTGCAGCGCCTCACCGGCCACGCCGGGCTCGCCGACCTGCCCGCCGAGGTGCTCGGCTCGCTGCGCGTCTTCGTCAGCGCCGCCACGCACTACAGCATCGCCAAGGCAGCCGGCCTGCTCGGGCTGGGTCGCCACGCCGTGGTCGTCGTCCCCACCGACGCCGCCGGGCGTCTGGACCCCGGGGCCCTGGCCGAGGCGGTCGAACGTGAGGTGGCCGCCGGTGCCGTGCCGATGGCCGTCGTCGCGACGCTGGGGACCACCGACCGCGGCGCCATCGACCCGCTGCCGGCCATCGCCGACGTCGCCGAACGCCACGGGATGTGGGTCCATGCGGACGCGGCCGTGGGCGGGATCCTCGCCGCGAGCGCGGCGACGCGCCACGAGCTGCCGGGGCTGCACCGTGCGGACTCGGTGACGATGGACTTCCACAAGACGTTCTACGTGGGGCTGGCCTGCAGCGCGCTGGTGGTGCGGGACGCCGAGAGCCTGCGCCATGTGACGGTGCATGCGGACTACCTGAACCCGGAGGACAGCGTCCATCCGAACCTGGCGGATCGGTCCTTGCAGACGAGCCGCCGGTTCGATTCGCTCAAGCTGTGGCTGACGCTGCGTGAGCATGGGGCCGAGGCGGTGGTGTCCCTGTTCGCGGGGGCGCGCGAGCGCACGCGGCAGGCGTGCGGGATCCTGCGGGCCCGGCCGACGTTCGCGGTGCTGGAGGATCCGACGCTGGTGACGGTGCTGTTCCGGGTGCGGGCCGAGGGACTGTCGGAGGAGGAGTGCACGGCGGTGCAGGCGGCGACGCACCGGGAGCTGGTGGCCGGCGGGCGCGCGCTGATCGCGACGACGGTGGTGGACGGGGTGCCCCATCTGAAGTTCACGATCCTGAACCCCGCGGTCACCTCGGGCGAGCTGGAGGAGCTGGTCGACGTCGTGGAGGAGGCGGCGCTGCGGCACGTCGACGCGGTGCGGGCGAGCCGTCATCGGTGGCGCGGGGCGGGGCGGAATCGTCCGCATGTCCCGTCGGCCTCCGTGTCCTGCGCGCTTCCCCCTTCGGCGGGACCGCGTCCGTCGGCGGCGCGCGTGGACGAGCACGGAGAGCGGGTGTGCGCATGAGCCCGGCGTCCACGTCCCCCCGCCGCGTGCTCGCGATCGGGCTGGGCCCGTTCAACCTGAGCCTGGCCGCGCTGGCCCACCCGCTGCCCGACGTCGAGGTGGAGGTGGTGGAGAGCCGCGACGCGTTCGTGTGGCACCCGGGCATGATGCTGCCGGGCGCGCAGATCCAGGTGCCGTTCCTCGCGGACCTGGTGACGTTCGCGGACCCGACCTCCCCGTACTCGTTCCTGGCGTATCTCAAGGCGATGGGCCGGCTGCACCGCTTCTACATCCGGGGTTCCTGGTACCCGCTGCGGCGGGAGTTCTCAGACTACTGCGCGTGGGTGGCAGCCCAGCTGCCCGGCATCGCCTACGCGACCACGGTGACGGCGGTGCGGTGGGACGATCAGGCGGACGAGTTCGTGGTGGAGGCGGCCTCCGCGGCCGGGACCAGCACGCACCGGGCCGACCACGTGGTGGTGGGCACGGGCACGGTGCCGTCCCTGCCCGTGCCGCTGGCACGCGTCGCGGAGGAGTCGGCCCGGGTCGGCGCGTCCCCCGTGGTGCACACGGGTGAGTACATGGGCCGTCGCGAGGACATCGCCGGGGCCGGGTCGGTCCTGGTGGTGGGCAGCGGCCAGTCGGCGGCGGAGTGCGCCCTGGACCTGCTGAACGCGGGCCACCCGGACCTCACGTGGGTCACGCGCTCACCCCGGTTCTTCGGCATGGAGGTCGGCCAGCTCACGCTCGAGCTGACCTCGCTGGACTATGAGCGGCACTTCGCCACTCTGCCCCGGGCGCGGCGGGATGAGATCAACGCATCCCACCGGTCCCTGTACAAGGGGATCAGCGAGTACACGATCGAGGACGTCTACCACGCGCTGTACGAGCGCCAGGTGGGTCCGCTGGACCCGGCCCGGCTGTGGCCGGGCACGTCGGTGACGGACGCCCGCCTGGTCGCGGGCCCGGGTGCGCCCCGGGTGGAGGTCACCCTGCGCGACGAGGAGACCGGGGTGACCGGGCGGCACGTGGTGGACCGTGTCGTCGCGGGCACGGGCTACCGCCACCCGGACCATCCGTTCCTGGAGCCGGTGCGGCACCTGCTGCGCGCGGAGGACGGTCGGACGACGGCGAACGCGGACCACGCGATCGACGTGAGCGGCCGCCGGATCTTCGTGCACAACACCGCCGAACAGCCCCTGGGGCTCACCGGCCCGGACCTGGGCATGGCGGCGGAGCACAGCGGCCGCATCCTCAGCACGATCGCCGGCCGTGAGGTCTACGCGCAGGCCGAGTCGATCGCGTTCCAGGACTTCGGTGCCGTCGCGGCGGGCGTCCGGTGAGCGCCGTGACGCCGCCGCAGACCACCGTGGACGGTGCGGCCGCGAGCGCGGCCCGTCGTGTGGAGCTCCGTCCCGTGGGCGCGCAGGACCATCCGCTGCTGCACCGGTGGGTGACGTCCCCGCACGCCGTGTACTGGGAGATGACGGAGGCGGGCCTGGCCGACGTCGTGGCCGAGTACGAGGCGATCGCCGCGCACCCGCACCACCACGCGCACGTGGGGCTCGTGGACGGGACCGCGACCTTCCTGGTGGAGGTCTACGACCCGGCCCACTCGGAGCTGGCCGGACGGTATGCGGGCGCGCCCGGCGACGTCGGCCTGCACGTGCTCGTCGCCCCGACGGACACCCCGGTGCCCGGGACCACGGACCTGGTGATGGCCGCGGTGGTGCGCTGGTGCCTGGCCCAGCCGGGGGCGCGGCGCGTCGTCGTCGAGCCGGACGAGCGCAACGCCGCCATCCGGGCGAAGAACCTGGCCGCCGGGTTCACGGAGCTCGGTCCCGTGGCGCTGGGATCCAAGACGGCGATGCTCTCGATCGCCACGCCCGAGTCCTTCACTGCCAGCCGGATCGGCGTCCTCGCCGCCGGGCTGGACCTCACCCTCCCCGAGCCCCCGCTC
>NZ_JABFAX010000040.1:0-405 GCF_017168395.1 Micrococcus sp. KRD128
AAAATATAGTGATTCCAATAAAAATAAAAGAATACTGCCTTATTACTTTAGCTTCATCCGAGTTTATTTGAGAATAAAAGAAAAACAATGAAAAAGTAAGCAGTAGAATGGTTGAAATAACTATTAAAAAACCTTTGTTTAGTATTAGATATGATGTGCTAATCTTTTTGAGAACTCTATTTATTATATAAGAAAATAGCAAGCTGATTGTAACATAAATAGCAAGAAAGCTTGGAAATATTACTAATATACTATCAGAAATTTTGGTAACATATGCATAAATTACTATATACATGTAGTTAGCACAGTACAAAATAATTTGCGAAGCCATAATCAACAAAATAGAATACCATTTGATTTTGACGAAATACAATATAATTATGAATGAAGTTAATATTATTAGGG
>NZ_JABFAX010000041.1:0-920 GCF_017168395.1 Micrococcus sp. KRD128
GGCTGCGAGGTGCAGGAGGTGCGCGAGGACGGCCGGCGGCACCATGCTCGTCACGGCGATGAGCCACGCCTGGTTGTGGTCCATGTGCCCGGTCTGCACGAGGTGCGCGACAACCTGGGCGGCGAGGGCGAGGACGATGGCGAACCCGGCGCCGATGGTGGCGGAGGCCCGGCCGCGGGCGCCCTTCGGCCTGGTGGCCGCAACGACGGCGGCGATACCGGCGTACGCGGAGAGGGAGAACGGCATGCCGTACGCCCACGGGTCGGTCCAGCCGGCGAAGCGGGCGACGTGGTACTCGCCGGGCATCGACATGACGAGGGTGGCGGCGAGGACGGCGGGGCGTCCGGCGGTGGTGGCGAGTCTGGCGTACCAGGGAGGGGTCTGGCCGGGAGGCCCGTCGCTACGATCACTCATGGATCTGCCCCGATCTCTCAACGGTGTGGGGTAGGTCTGGCCCCGGCCATGTGGCGTTGCGAGCGCCGGCCGGGGCCGTCTTGCTGTGGGCAGTGGCAGCGTGGCTACCATCCGCCCTGTTGTGCAGAGTACTCTACACGCAACGGGCCCGGGTAGTCCGCGCTCCCGAACGAAGGGAGTGGGCGTGGCTGACGAGGAGGTGCAGCGCGTGCTTGATGCGATCGACGCGCTCGGTGAGGGCAGCGCAAGCGATCGGGCGCAGCGGCTGACGCAGCTGCTCGATCAGTGGCCGGACACGCACGCCAGGGTGCGGGAGATGCGGCAGCAGGCTGTAGCCGAGCTGCACGAGGGCGGCCTGTCGTACCGGAAGATCGGCGAGTTGCTCGGGATCTCCTTCGGGAGGGCACGGCAGATCGTCGAGGGTGTGACCAACCCACGGACACAGAAGGTGAAGGGGCCAGCAGGTGACGACGACCAGCCAGGATGAGGGCACGGCGCTGTACCGG
>NZ_JABFAX010000042.1:0-462 GCF_017168395.1 Micrococcus sp. KRD128
GTCGCGGACACCGTCCTGGACGGGGCCCGGTACGGGGCCTGCACGTTGCGGGCCGCGTCCGTGCGCGGGGACTCCGCGCGCTACCGGGGCGAGCCGCGCCGCGACTCGTTGCTCACCGCCCGCTTCGGCACCGGCGACCAGGCGCTGCTCCTGGTCGCGATGGCGACCGGCGCCCGTGCCACGCCGGGCGCGCACCGGGCGGCCGCCGAGGTGTGCCACTGGATCGGCCGGGCCGTGGGCCGCAGCCAGGCCCGGCTCGCGCAGGACATGCGGGCCGCCCGGCGGGCGGACCTGAAGTCGGGGCTGCACCGTCTCACCGACCGCAGCCTGGGCCGGCTCCGCGCCAGCGCCGCCGAACAGGGCCTGGACCCCGAGGAGTACGCGGCGGGCCTGCGCTGCCTGCTGCTGCCCGCCGACCCGGCCTGCCGTGTCCGGGTCTTCTTCGGCGTCGGTCCCGGCGGG
>NZ_JABFAX010000043.1:0-6017 GCF_017168395.1 Micrococcus sp. KRD128
AACAGTGCGAGGCCCTCCCTCAAAGAATGTCCGGCGGCGACCTACTCTCCCACAACCTCCCGGCTGCAGTACCATCGGCGCTGTGGGCCTTAGCTTCCGGGTTCGGAATGGAACCGGGCGTTTCCCCCACGCTATGACCGCCGTAACCCTAACCCCACACCACCACCCTCAACACGGGCAACAGCAGGGAAACCTACGGGTCACACAACAGTGACACTATTCAACTGAAACACCCCAACCACCCACCAACAGTGGACAGCCGGTTGCAATCAGACAACCGCACAGTGGACGCGAACACCCACCCATCACCTTGAAGCAAGCAACAGGATTAAGAGTGTGTGTAAGTCATCGGCCTATTAGTACTGGTCAGCTTCACGAGTCTTCAGTCCTCGCTTCCACATCCAGCCTATCAACCCAGTGTTCTAGCTGGGGGCCTCACACCCTCAAAGGGGCAAGGAAATCTCATCTCGAAGCCGGCTTCCCGCTTAGATGCTTTCAGCGGTTATCCATCCCGAACGTAGCTAATCAGCCATGCACCTGGCGGTACAACTGACATACCAGAGGTTCGTCCGTCCCGGTCCTCTCGTACTAAGGACAGACCTTCTCAAATTTCCAACGCGCGCAGAGGATAGGGACCGAACTGTCTCACGACGTTCTGAACCCAGCTCGCGTACCGCTTTAATGGGCGAACAGCCCAACCCTTGGGACCTACTCCAGCCCCAGGATGCGACGAGCCGACATCGAGGTGCCAAACCATGCCGTCGATATGGACTCTTGGGCAAGATCAGCCTGTTATCCCCGAGGTACCTTTTATCCGTTGAGCGACGGCCGTTCCACAACGAGCCGCCGGATCACTAGTCCCGACTTTCGTCCCTGCTCGAGCTGCCACTCTCACAGTCAAGCTCCCTTGTGCACTTGCACTCGACACCTGATTGCCAACCAGGCTGAGGGAACCTTTGGGCGCCTCCGTTACATTTTGGGAGGCAACCGCCCCAGTTAAACTACCCATCAGGCACTGTCCCTGACCCGGATCACGGGCCGAAGTTAGATATCCAGAGTGACCAGAGTGGTATTTCAACGATGACTCCACGAACACTGGCGTGCCCGCTTCACAGTCTCCCACCTATCCTACACAAGCCACACCGAACACCAATACCAAACTATAGTAAAGGTCACGGGGTCTTTCCGTCCTTCTGCGCGTAACGAGCATCTTTACTCGTAATGCAATTTCGCCGAGTTCATGGTTGAGACAGCGGGGAAGTCGTTACTCCATTCGTGCAGGTCGGAACTTACCCGACAAGGAATTTCGCTACCTTAGGATGGTTATAGTTACCACCGCCGTTTACTGGGGCTTAAGTTCTCCGCTTCGCCGAAGCTAACAGGTCCCCTTAACCTTCCAGCACCGGGCAGGAGTCAGTCCATATACATCGTCTTACGACTTCGCATGGACCTGTGTTTTTGATAAACAGTCGCTTCCCCCTGGTCTCTGCGGCCCCGATCCCCTCACACCAGCACGTGGTGCTCAAGGTTGGGGCCCCCCTTCTCCCGAAGTTACGGGGGCATTTTGCCGAGTTCCTTAACCATGATTCTCTCGATCGCCTTAGTATTCTCTACCTGACCACCTGTGTCGGTTTAGGGTACGGGCAGTTTGAACCTCGCGCCGATGCTTTTCTTGGCAGCATAGGATCACCGGATCACCCACCACGTGGGCGCCCATCAGGTCTCAGGCATACAGCCGGCGGATTTACCTACCGGCAGCCCTACACCCTTAGACCAGGTCATTTCCATTGCCCGGCCCGGCTACCTTCCTGCGTCACACCTGTTAATGCGCTTGCCTCCCCGGTTCAGGTCCCGCGCTCCCCATCACCGTCCCCGTCAAAGACGAGGATCGGGATGGTTCGGGCGGTTAGTATCACCGGCTCAGCATGGGCGGTTCTTCACTGGTACGGGAATATCAACCCGTTGTCCATCGACTACGCCTGTCGGCCTCGCCTTAGGTCCCGACTTACCCAGGGCAGATTAGCTTGACCCTGGAACCCTTAGTCATCCGGCGGACGGGTTTCTCACCCGTCTTTCGCTACTCATGCCTGCATTCTCACTCGTCCACAATCCACCAGAAGTTACCCGCTGGCTTCACCTCGTGAACGACGCTCCCCTACCCATCCAGCAAAACTGAATGCCACGGTTTCGGCGGTGTACTTGAGCCCCGCTACATTGTCGGCGCGGAATCACTTGACCAGTGAGCTATTACGCACTCTTTCAAGGGTGGCTGCTTCTAAGCCAACCTCCTGGTTGTCTCAGCAACTCCACATCCTTTCCCACTTAGCACACGCTTAGGGGCCTTAACCGGTGGTCTGGGCTGTTTCCCTCTCGACTATGAAGCTTATCCCCCACAGTCTCACTGCCACGCTCTCACTTCCCGGCATTCGGAGTTTGGCTGAAGTCAGTAACCTTGTAGGGCCCATCGTCCATCCAGTAGCTCTACCTCCGGGAAGAAACACGTGACGCTGCACCTAAATGCATTTCGGGGAGAACCAGCTATCACGGAGTTTGATTGGCCTTTCACCCCTACCCACAGCTCATCCCCTCCATTTTCAACTGAAGTGGGTTCGGTCCTCCACGCGCTCTTACACGCGCTTCAACCTGGCCATGGGTAGATCACTCCGCTTCGGGTCTAGGACACGCGACTCAATCGCCCTATTCAGACTCGCTTTCGCTACGGCTTCCCCACACGGGTTAACCTCGCCACGTATCACTAACTCGCAGGCTCATTCTTCAAAAGGCACGCTGTCACCCCGCAAGGAGGCTCCAACGGTTTGTAGGCACATGGTTTCAGGTACTATTTCACTCCCCTCCCGGGGTACTTTTCACCATTCCCTCACGGTACTGATCCGCTATCGGTCAACAGGTAGTATTCAGGCTTACCAGGTGGTCCTGGCAGATTCACACGGGATTCCTCGGGCCCCGTGCTACTCGGGCGACCCTCCAACAGCGGCGGAACACATTTCGACTACGGGACTCTCACCCTCTACGGTCCAGCATCCACACTGGTTCGTCTATATGCCCGCACCTCACTGCGCCATGCCGGCAGACATGACAAGGAGGGGCCCACAACACCGCACATGCAACCCCTGCCGGGTATCACACACATACGGTTTAGCCCCATCCGCGTTCGCTCGCCACTACTAACGGAATCACTATTGTTTTCTCTTCCTGTGGGTACTGAGATGTTTCACTTCCCCACGTTCCCTCCACCCGGTCTATGTGTTCAACCGGGGGTCACACGACACGTCGTGCGGGGTTTCCCCATTCGGAAATCCTGGTCTCAACGTCCGGTTATCGACTCCACCAGGCTTATCGCAGATTCCCACGTCCTTCTTCGGCTCCTGTTGCCAAGGCATCCACCATGCGCCCTTGGAAACTTTCACACACAATGAAAGTCCTCAAATGAGCAATATCTAACTAAGATGTCATTCTCGGCATCACCACACCTCACACACCACCCCAGGGGGGAACAGTGCGATCAACGATGCAGCAACAAAAAATAAGATGCTCGCGTCCACTATGCAGTTCTCAAACAACAACCCACACCCCATCCACCAACCCACAAGGCCAGCTTCACAAGGTACGGAGACCAGAAACAACAACCCCAACCCCAAGGCCAGGGTGCCTGCTGTTCCAGGACCCAACAGTGTGCCAACACCAGCTCGCAGCCACCAACACCACCCATTCCAACCACACCCACAAAGGCATGACGTACTCGAGCACTGCCGGCACCACCACTGGCACCATTCATTGATGTTCCACCCATGAGCAACCCGCCATCACACACGCGGTGATGCAACGGGCACTGATGCTCCTTAGAAAGGAGGTGATCCAGCCGCACCTTCCGGTACGGCTACCTTGTTACGACTTAGTCCCAATCGCTGGTCCCACCTTCGACGGCTCCCCCCACAAGGGTTAGGCCACCGGCTTCGGGTGTTACCGACTTTCGTGACTTGACGGGCGGTGTGTACAAGGCCCGGGAACGTATTCACCGCAGCGTTGCTGATCTGCGATTACTAGCGACTCCGACTTCATGGGGTCGAGTTGCAGACCCCAATCCGAACTGAGACCGGCTTTTTGGGATTAGCTCCACCTCACAGTATCGCAACCCATTGTACCGGCCATTGTAGCATGCGTGAAGCCCAAGACATAAGGGGCATGATGATTTGACGTCGTCCTCACCTTCCTCCGAGTTGACCCCGGCAGTCTCCCATGAGTCCCCACCATTACGTGCTGGCAACATGGAACGAGGGTTGCGCTCGTTGCGGGACTTAACCCAACATCTCACGACACGAGCTGACGACAACCATGCACCACCTGTGAACCCGCCCCAAAGGGGAAACCGTATCTCTACGGCGATCGAGAACATGTCAAGCCTTGGTAAGGTTCTTCGCGTTGCATCGAATTAATCCGCATGCTCCGCCGCTTGTGCGGGCCCCCGTCAATTCCTTTGAGTTTTAGCCTTGCGGCCGTACTCCCCAGGCGGGGCACTTAATGCGTTAGCTGCGGCGCGGAAACCGTGGAATGGTCCCCACACCTAGTGCCCAACGTTTACGGCATGGACTACCAGGGTATCTAATCCTGTTCGCTCCCCATGCTTTCGCTCCTCAGCGTCAGTTACAGCCCAGAGACCTGCCTTCGCCATCGGTGTTCCTCCTGATATCTGCGCATTCCACCGCTACACCAGGAATTCCAGTCTCCCCTACTGCACTCTAGTCTGCCCGTACCCACCGCAGATCCGGGGTTAAGCCCCGGACTTTCACGACAGACGCGACAAACCGCCTACGAGCTCTTTACGCCCAATAATTCCGGATAACGCTCGCACCCTACGTATTACCGCGGCTGCTGGCACGTAGTTAGCCGGTGCTTCTTCTGCAGGTACCGTCACTTTCGCTTCTTCCCTACTGAAAGAGGTTTACAACCCGAAGGCCGTCATCCCTCACGCGGCGTCGCTGCATCAGGCTTGCGCCCATTGTGCAATATTCCCCACTGCTGCCTCCCGTAGGAGTCTGGGCCGTGTCTCAGTCCCAGTGTGGCCGGTCACCCTCTCAGGCCGGCTACCCGTCGTCGCCTTGGTGAGCCATTACCTCACCAACAAGCTGATAGGCCGCGAGTCCATCCAAAACCGATAAATCTTTCCAACACCCACCATGCGGTAGGCGCTCCTATCCGGTATTAGACCCAGTTTCCCAGGCTTATCCCAGAGTTAAGGGCAGGTTACTCACGTGTTACTCACCCGTTCGCCACTAATCCACCCAGCAAGCTGGGCTTCATCGTTCGACTTGCATGTGTTAAGCACGCCGCCAGCGTTCATCCTGAGCCAGGATCAAACTCTCCGTAAAAAAATTACAGAACAACACCGTGGCAGCCGGAAATAACCACCACGACATCCATTCAATACCTAGCAGACCATCACCACACCACGGGGGTGGCAGGCGATGATCAACCAATATGTGTTAAAACAATTGGCATCAACAAACTTGGCACACTATTGAGTTCTCAAACAACAGGCGCTTCCAGCTTCAGCGACCCGCTCCGCGGGCCGTTTCGCTCTGGAGCAACTTCTCCATCCTAGACCATCCGTTTCGACCGTGTCAACTCCGTGTCCGAAGCATTCACCGTCCGTTCACATGGCCGGGCTAGAAAACCTTACCACGCGATCCGACAATGTCAACTCCGCTTCCGCGGGGCCAGACACTCACCGGACCATCCACGTGGAAGGCCTCGAAAAGCTTACCACATGATTCCCGGCTGTCAAACCAGATCATCTTCTTCAGGAATCCCGACCCGCATCACTGCCAGCCGCGCACCCGGTGAGCACCACCCGCCCTGGACCTGCCATTCTCGGCATGAATCCGCGGATTCTGTGTTCTTCACCCCGCCTCCCGGTCACCCGGTCGGCGTCTTGAGCACGAGATGGAACTCTACACACGAACCCCACCGAACACAAAATCAGGGGTGACACCCGGCGT
>NZ_JABFAX010000044.1:0-1197 GCF_017168395.1 Micrococcus sp. KRD128
ACGCCACCCCGGAGCCGCCATGTCCACCACGCCGACCCCGCCCGTGTCCCACGGGTCCACCCCCAGCCGGATGACCTGGATGGACGCGATGCGAGGATTCGCCGTACTGCTGGTGATGTTCACCCACACCTACACGATGCCGCAGGGACTCGACGCGGCCTTCAGCTCCGTGGCGTTCGCGAACGTGGCGCAGGTGTTCCAGTCGTGGCGGATGCCGATGCTCATGTTCCTGTCCGGCGTCCTGCTGCCCCGCTCGGTGTCCAAGCCGCTGGGCACGTACTACCGCGGCAAGGCGGAGCGGATCCTGTGGCCGTTCCTCGTCTGGATGGTCGTCCTGGCGCTGGCCACGGGCGGGCCCGGATCCCTGCTGTCCATCGAGTTCTGGCGCGGCGGCGCGTGGCACCTGTGGTTCCTGTGGGTGCTCATGCTCTGCTACCTCATCGGCCCGGTGATCCGTCGCGTCCCGGCGCTGGTGGTCGCCGTCGTCCTGTTCGTCCTGCTCCTCGAGTTCGTCAGCGGCCCCCGCCACTGGGTGCGCCCTCTGTACTGGGGCGTGTACTTCTTCCTCGGTGCCGCCTCCGCGCGACTGCTCCCCCGGATCCGCACGTCGCCTGCCGCCCTGGGCGTGATCGCGGTGATCCTCATGGTGCTCACCGTGACGGCCACGCGCGCCGGCGCGCTGGTGGTGGCGGAGCGCCAGCCCTGGTCCGTGTTCGCCGCGCTGCCGGGGATCCTCGTGGTGCTGTGGCTCGGCCCGCGCCTGCCCCGTCTGCCGTTCCTCGAGTTCTGCGGCCGCCGCTCGATGGTCCTCTACGTCGCCCACATGCCGGTGCTGATCCTGGCGGTGGCGGCCTTCCGCGACCTCGCCGCGGTCCGCCCGGTCGACTTCTACGTGGCCATCGCGTCGTTCACGTTCCTCGTGCCGCTCGCCCTCGCGCTCGGCTACCGACGGGTGCGCTGGCTCTTCGAATTCCCGACGGCGGGACGCGTCCGGGCGCGGCCACGCACCCGGGCCTCGGCCCCGGAGGCGGCGGACACCGTGCCGGCCCGGACCGCCGAGCCCGCCCCGACGACGGCACCCCTGTCGGTCGTCGAGCCGGCGCCCGAGCCGCAGCCCACCGCGGGGCCGGCCCCGGCCACCGAGCCGGCGGCTGACGCACCCGTCCGGGTCCGAGTCCCCCGCCCGCGGCCCCGCCA
>NZ_JABFAX010000045.1:0-253 GCF_017168395.1 Micrococcus sp. KRD128
GCAGTCGCGTACACGCTGAACAACAGGCCCAGGAAGGTCCTGGACTGGAAGACTCCCGCGGAGGTCTTCGCCGAGCAGCTACGCTCGCTCTCAACGCACGGTGTTGCAACGACCGGTTGAACCCGCCGTCTACACCTCGAAGGCCTACGCCGCGCTCTGCGAGCAGCTGGGCGTGACCCAGTCCACGGGCGCGGTCGGCACGAGTGCCGACAACTCACTCGCGGAAAGCTTCAACGCCACGCTCAAGCGCGAA
>NZ_JABFAX010000046.1:0-398 GCF_017168395.1 Micrococcus sp. KRD128
AGTCATAGTTTAGTGAGTCAAGATAATCAAAGCATTAGTAAAAAAATGACGGGATACGGACTGAAAACTACGGCGGTTATTGGTGGTGCATTCCCGGTAAATATGTTGCATGACCAGCAAGCTTTTGCGGCTTCTGATGCACCATTAACTTCTGAATTAAACACACAAAGTGAAACAGTAGGTAATCAAAACTCAACGACAATCGAAGCATCAACATCAACAGCCGATTCCACAAGTGTAACGAAAAATAGTAGTTCGGTACAAACATCAAATAGTGACACAAAAAGTCTGAAAAGGTCACTTCGACAACTAATAGTACAAGCAATCAACAAGAGAAATTGACATCTACATCAGAATCAACATCCTCAAAGAATACTACATCAAGTTCTGATACTAAA
>NZ_JABFAX010000047.1:0-413 GCF_017168395.1 Micrococcus sp. KRD128
ACATACGGTTTATACCATTACTCCAGAAATAGCAAGTGACGTTAACGAATTTGTATTTGATATTGAAATCACCTTACCTCAAGAGAAATCAGGGGTCATTGCGACAAGCGCACACTGGCTTCATAAACAAGGCCATAAAGCTTCATTTGAAAGTAGAAGTTTCTTATTTAAAGCTATTTTTAATATTACAAAGTTACTACATATTAAAAGAAGCAAAACAATATTATTCACATCAGATTCGCGTCCGAATTTATCAGGGAATTTCAAGTATGTATATGATGAGTTGCTACGCCAAAAAGTAGATTTTGATTACGATATTCAAACAGTATTTAAGGCGAATATTACGGATAGACGTAAATGGAGAGACAAGTTTAGATTGCCATATTTACTTGGTAAGGCCGATTATATTTTTG
>NZ_JABFAX010000048.1:0-419 GCF_017168395.1 Micrococcus sp. KRD128
GCGCTGTGTGGTGCCGGTGAGGCGGATGGACAGCGTGTCCATGAACTTGAGGACGTTGTCGTAGGTGCGGTCGGCGTTGCCGAGCGGGGGATGCTCGAACTTGAGCCGGTTGACCACTCGGTGGGCGATGAACAATCCGACACCGCCGGTGACGACGATGACCGTCAGCGCCAGTGGCAGGTTAAACCCGTGCCACAGGGCCAGGTGGTAGGGCTCCTGGCCGTAGGACGGCAGGGTCCGCGCGCACGGGCTGACGATGCGGTCGACGATGGAGGAGCCGAATCCCGCGATGAGTCCGAGTACCGCCAGGAAAGCAGGCGTTGCCAGGAACAGTGCGGCCGGTGCGTGCATGTTCTTCACCGACGGGCTCGGACGCTTGAGTTGCTTGCGGCCGAAGGCACCCCAGACGAAGCGGATGC
>NZ_JABFAX010000049.1:0-660 GCF_017168395.1 Micrococcus sp. KRD128
GTCTATATTATATCACGAATTTACTTGACATGATAAATATTCTCAGTTTATTATACAATTAATTAGGTTAGCCTAAACTTTTAATTAGGAGGTATAAACGTTTGTTAGAAACAAAAGATTTAAATCTGTTTTTAGGTAATAAGCATGTACTTAAAAACATTTCCTTATCGATACCAGTACGCGGCGAAATAATTGGTATCATGGGCCCGAATGGTGCTGGTAAATCTTCCCTTATCAAGTCTTTAATTGGTGAATTTAATGCTACCGGTACTAAATTGTTATATAACAAACCTATACAACAACAACTGCAACATATTACATATATTCCACAAAAAGCACATATTGATTTAGATTTTCCTATAAGTGTGGAACAAGTGATTTTATCAGGTTGCTACAAAGAAATTGGATGGTTTAGACGACCTAATAAATCAGCAAGGGATAAACTCAAACAGTTATTAAGCGATTTAGAATTAGAATCTTTACGTCATCGACAAATTTCAGAATTAAGTGGTGGACAATTACAACGTGTGCTAGTAGCAAGAGCATTGATGTCCGAAAGTGAAGTTTATTTTCTAGATGAGCCGTTTGTCGGAATTGATTTTAGTAGCGAAAAATTAATCATGACAAAAATCGAGAACTTAAAACAACAAGGAAAACTTA
>NZ_JABFAX010000005.1:0-30695 GCF_017168395.1 Micrococcus sp. KRD128
GGCGCGGCCGGTCCGGGTCGGGAGCATCGGGGCGATCAACTCCCATTGGGTGTCAGAGAGCATCTGGAACCGGGACATGTCCCCAGGGTCTCAGCTGACTCGTGCATCTATTCTCAGACACGCCCTAACCCAGGAACAGGCAACGAAGCAGGGCATCCGCACCATCGCCACGGAACTGGACCTCGCCGACGCCATCGCCCGACCCTGGACCTACGAGCAGGACCCCCGCGGGCACCTCGGCCTACTCGCCGACGCCGACCGGAAGATCCTCATCGGAGCCTGGGCCGTCGGCCCCATGGCCGGAGAGTGGATCCACCACGCCTCCCTCGCCATCCGCACGCAACTGCCGATCGACACGCTCCTGGACCAGGTCGCCCAATTCCCGACCTACCACGAGGCCTACCAGGTCGCCCTCGAACAACTCGACCTCACCCCCTAACCGGGTCGAGAAACGTACAGGCGGGAGCACGAAGGAATTGGCACACCACAAAGACCCCCATCACCTTCGTGATCTTCCAGCAAAATGGAAGATTACGGAGTCTTTCGAGAACGAGGTGAAGCATGCGTATCGGTGAAGTAGCGGCGGCCTCCGGCGTGACGACCAAGGCCTTGAGGTTTTACGAGGAGCGAGGGCTCCTGCCGCAGGCCGACCGAGCCACCAACGGCTACCGCGACTATCCAGAGGACACGATCGTCAGGCTTGAATTCATCCGGCGCAGCCAAGTTGCCGGCCTCACTCTGGCCGAAATCCTCGACATCCTCCAAATCCGGGATGCTGGCACGGCGCCGTGCGGCCACGTGCGTGATCAGCTTGCCGAGCACCTGACGAACCTGGACAGGCACATCGCCGAACTCACCGCGCTCAGAGAAACCGTTGCCGGCCTTCACGGAACCGCGGCGGCCGGCGACCCCGCTCAGTGCAATGCCGAAGTCATCTGGGCCTTGGCCCTTGATCGTGGACACGGTGTCGGTTCGGTTATGCCGCTTCCGCAAGCGTAGCGGAGCGTGCGGCTTCGTAGGCGTTCGGGCTGATGTTGCCGATCGCGGAGTGGCGCCGGCGAGTGCGGGATTGATCCCGAGCTGTTCTCCCACACGGCGGAACGCTCCGGTCCTCGTGGCGGGGTCTTGACGGGCTTCCAGAGTCATCCGCGTGGCGCGTTCGCGGAGCTCGTCGGGGTACTTCCGTGGTGCTGGCATGCTCTGCATCCTTCCGTTGGATCAGAGCCTCCACCAGACCCGGGGCGATTCAAGGATTGGGCCAGCCACAAACAACCGTGCGCGTGCGGGGTGGCCGATGTCATCGTCCATTCAGGGTGGTTCGGGAACTGACGGGACCGCATGATCTCGCGGCTCAGAGAGCCTGATTGAGCCACGTCCCACCACCAATCCCACCCTCGATCTGGCAGGATCCCACGCATGTCTGACGAGCCGAGCACGCCCAGCCCCGACGAGGTCGCTGCCGCGCGCACGCCGGCCGGCGGATGGACCAAGGCCCAGCTGGCCGCCTGGGGCGTGCCGTGGCCGCCACCGAAGGGCTGGCGCGCCGAGCTCGAGGAGCAGTGGAAGGCCCTGGGGCGATCCTCCGCCTGACTGCCGCACGCTCTCCCCGTGACCCCCGGCCTCCTTAAAGGAACCGGGGCTATCGCGTCGGCCCTTGCCGCTAGCGTGAAGGTTCCAGCGCACAGCACGGCGGGGTAGTGACCCGCCACGACAGAACAGCGAGGCCTTGTGCGACCCACGATCTTCACCCTCCGCGTCCTGAACTACGTCCACACCAACGGCCTCGTCGGTCAGCACGTGAGGGACATCCCCGCTGATGTGTGCCCACCCCACCGTGTCCAAGTCGTCGCCCGGGAGCTCATGAATCTCGAGATGATCCCGAAGAACACCCCGATGGCTGGCGGAATCCCGATCGTCATCCTGGGGAGGTGTGCCTTCGATGCCGAGCGGGTCGCTCGGGCATACCCGCGCGTGGAGGCCCAGTGGTTGCTTCTGGAAGCAGCCGAGGCGCGTCCTGACGACGCCGGCGTCTACGACGACATCCAGGCCCGAGCCGTCAACGGCCAGGCCCTCACCGACCGCCAGATTCAGAAGGCGTCTTCGGACCTCGAGGCTCATGGTTACCTCGAGCCCGGTAGTACCAGCTCGTACCGGCCCGTCCTCACGTCCGCGGGCCTCGATCTCGTGGCCGCCTACCAGACGCCCTTCGTGTGGCCGCCGGCAGAAAGCGGGTTCTCGGTGACCAACCACCACGACAACTCCGTCACTCAGAACGTCCAGACCGGCGACGGGTCGAACGTGGCCCTAGGGCATGTCTGACAATCGTTTTGATCATGCGAGCACAGCGTTCAACACCACGGCGGCCCTGTAGATGATCGCGTACTTGTCATACCGGGTCGCCAGACCCCGCCACTGCTTCAGGTGAGCGTACTGACGCTCGATGACGTTGCGGCCCTTGTAGGCGTCCGCGTCGAGGCTGACGGGGCGCCCGCCGCGGGCACCGCGCCGTCTGCGGTGGCCCTGCTGGTCGGCCGGTTCGGGGATGACCGCTTTGATCCCACGGGCACGTAGGTGGGTGCGGATCGCCCGGGAGGAGTACGCCTTATCGCCCAGCACGGCCTCGGGGCGGGTCCGGGGCCGCCCTACTGGCCGGGTCACGCGCAGCTGCTCCAGAAGAGGAAGCAGCATCGGGGAGTCCCCTGCCTGGCCGGGGGTGATCAGGCTGACCAGCGGCAGCCCGGTCCCATCGACGAGCTGATGGATCTTCGTGCTCAGCCCGCCACGGGAGCGCCCGATGCCGTGATCGGCCGGCTCCTCACGCGGATTCTTGTAGTTCGATCCATCCCCCTGTGTGGCGGGTGATGTTCGTCGCGTGCTGGTGGGCGCGGGCGATCGTGGAGTCCACCGAGACCGACCAATCGATCAGGCCTTCGGCGTCAGCGGCGGCGGTCAGCGTGGCCAGCACCGTGTCCCAGGTGCCTTTTTCGGCCAAGCGCCGATGCCAGGTCCACACGGTCTGCCAGGGCCCGTAGACCTCGGGCAGATCCCTCCAAGCGATTCCGCACCGGTACCGGTAGATGATCGCCTCCACCATGGCGCGGGCGTCGGCGAACGGCCTGCCGGCGCGGCCGGTCCGGGTCGGGAGCATCGGGGCGATCAACTCCCATTGGGCGTCGGAGAGCATCTGGAACCGGGACATGTCCCCAGGGTCTCAGCTGACTCGTGCATCTATTCTCAGACACGCCCTAGGGGACGTAGCGCAGTGCTGTGGAGTGCGGCTCTGTGAACCCCAGCCGACGGTACAGGCCTAGAGCCGACCCGGATGCCAACAGGTCCACGACTTCAGCGCCCTGGCCGGTCAGCCACCGGAGCAGGCTGGAGGTGACGGCAGCCCCGACGCCGTGGCCGCGATGCTCCGAGGCGGTGATGACGCTGCTGATCTGGCCCATGAGGCCGGTGGGGAATCCCGGGCCGGGCAGCTGGTGGATGAGGATCGCGTGTCCCCATCCGAGAACGGCCCCGTCGGGGGTGGTTGCGACGGTGTAGTGGTGGTCGGGGTGAGCCAGCTGCTGCTGGATGATCTCAGCGCAGGTCTGCTGCCAGGTCGTGTCGCGGACGGCTTCTGGGTGGGTGGCGCTTCCCGAGGCAGCGAGGTCGTGGAAGAGGTGGCCGCGGAGGGTGACCATGGTGGGGATGTCTGCTGGGTCTGCGGGCCGGATGACGGATTCCATGTCGTCAGCATGCCGTGAACTGCTTCAGGGATGGACTCCCGGTCCGTCAAGAGATGAAGCGCTCGATCTCGTATGAAACATATTTGCGCGTTTGTGAAATCTTCGCTGCATCTCGACACATTTCGACATCCGACTTGCCTCTCGCTGTCGAGATGCAGCCCAGATTCCACACGACGCGCGGCGAACTCTTCGCATATCGGGCGGGATCCGGTCGGCGTGAAAACTGGGTGTCCAGGTGGGTGCTCCCGCGCGCCCCAGGGCTCGCCAGAAACGTACGGGCGGCTGCGGCTCTGGCGGGTTGGTTGTGGCGAGTCATGTGGCGGGCGGACAGGGCCGGAGATGGCGCGCACGGCGCACGGCGGGACCCCTCGCCACAAACGACCGATAAAGGCAGTGGCCCATCGCCGTCCTTAGCGGGGGCGCGTCTCTCGGTGTGGCTTGCGCCGCTATATGGCGGGGTTCTGTCGGAGCTCAGTGGCGGCCTCCAAGCACGCGGGCAAGAGGGCGCTGCGAGTGAGGCTCACGTTCCGCAAGCCGATCCTTCACCGGGACAGCGGCCGACGGCAGGCCGGAGGAATAGGCGTCGCGATAGGGTGCACCCCGCGCAACAGAACCGTTGCGAAAGGTCTAACACCCCAACGCAACAGAGTGGGCCGCCATGCGCTGCCACGGGCCCGTGAACTTCGGTGTCACAGGTAGCGGCAGACATCCTCGGGGGAGCACGTGGCCGGGTCGCCGGCGGCGGCGTCCTCGCGCAGGTCGGCGATCGTGGTGCGTAGCTGCGCGAGCTCGGCGAGTTGCCGGTCGATCACATCAAGGCGGGTGTCGAGCAGGTCGGTGACGTGCCGGCAGGGGGCCTGCCCCCGGTCGCGGATGTCCAGCACCTGACCGATCTGGGCCAGGGTCAGCCCGGCCGCTTGCCCCCGGCGGATGAAGTCCAGCCGGTCGAGCACCTCGGCGCCGTAGTCCCGGTAGCCCGCCGGGGTGCGGTCCGCGGCGGGTAGCAGCCCGACCTCCTCGTAGTACCGCAGGGTCTTGCTCGTCGTGCCCGACGCCCGAGCCACCTCACCGATCCGCATGCCACTCATTCTCCCCCTTGACCTTCCAGTGCACTGGAAGGTCGATCCTGAGGGCGATGAAGGAGGAGTTCATGACGGCAACGGCTAACAGCAGGTCGTATGACCTGGCAATGATCGGGTCCGGTGGGGCGGCGTTCGCGGCCGCGATCCGCGCCACCAACCTCGGCAGACGGGTGGTGATGATCGAGCGTGGCACCGTCGGCGGTACCTGCGTGAACACCGGGTGCGTGCCCTCCAAGGCCTTGCTCGCGACCGCCGAGGCCCGCCACGTCACACTCGACGCCTCCCGGTTCCCCGGCCTGCCGCTCCCCGAAGTCCGGCCGGTCGACATGCCCGCCTTGATCGCCGGCAAGGATCGGCTCGTCGGGTCACTGCGTGGCGAGAAGTACCTGGACCTGGCCACCGAGTACGGATGGGATCTCCACCCCGGGGACGCCACGTTCGTCGGCACACCCAGCGAGCCGGCACTGCGCGTCACCGGCCCTGACGGCACGGTGGAGACGGTCCGGGCCGCGCACTACCTCATCGCCACCGGCTCCAGGCCCTGGGCGCCGCCGGTCCCCGGCCTGCAGGAGGCCGGTTACCTGACCTCGACCACCGCGATGGAACTGGACCACGTCCCGGAGTCGCTGCTGGTCATCGGCGGCGGCTACGTCGCGATGGAGCAGGCCCAGCTCTTCGCTCGGCTCGGCGTCCGGGTCACCATGCTGGTCCGCTCACGGCTGGCGTCCCAGGAAGAACCTGAGGCGTCCACCGCCCTGGATGAGATCTTCACGGACGAAGGCATCCAGATCATCCGCGGCGCGGTGCCCAGCGCGGTCCGCCGCGACCCGGCCACCGGCGAGGTCACGGTCACTGCCACCACCACTGACGGCTCACAGGAACTCCGGGCGGCCGAGGTACTCGTCGCCACCGGGCGCCGCCCGGTCACCGCCACGCTCGGTCTCGACACCGTCGACGTGCGCACCGGCGACCACGGCGAGGTGGTCGTCGACAGCCATCTGCGCAGCACCAACCCGCGCGTCTGGGCTGCCGGTGACGTCACCGCCCACCGTCAGTTCGTGTACGTCGCCGCGGCCCACGGCGCCCTCGTCGCCGACAACGCCCTCACCGGCGCCGGCCTCGAGGTCGACTACCGCCACCTGCCCCGGGTCGTGTTCACCAGTCCCGCCCTGGCCGCCGTCGGGATGACCGAACGGCAGGCCTCCGCTGCCGGGATCCGCTACGACAGCCGTGTCCTGTCACTCGCGCACGTCCCACGCGCGATCGTCAACCGCGACACCCGCGGGTTCATCAAGATGGTCACCGACGCCGACACCGGCCGCATCATCGGCATTACCGCCCTGGCCCAGGACGCCGGCGACCTCGCCGCCGCCGGGGTCTACATGCTCGAGGCCGGCATGACCACCAGCCAGGTCGCCAACCTCTGGAGCCCGTACCTGACCATGGCCGAAGGCCTCAAGCTCACCGCGCAGGCCTTCACCACCGACATCGCCAAGCTCTCCTGCTGCGCGGCGTGAACCTGCCCCGCACACAGGGACACCGATAGGGGACCGCCTCGCCCCGGGGCGCGAGACAAGAAAATGGGCGCCGATCAGCCCTACTTACTGGCACCCCTGCGTATCGGACCTGCAACCACCGGGGAGTTCAGTCGATGCAAGAACTCCCGTCCCAGGCCTATATCTGGACGTCTTCACGACCTCTACGTGCTCGACCCGACGAGGACAGCACTGGACGACGCGATGACCGCCTTGCGGCGCCGCCATGAGGCCGCGGTCCGTTTGGGCCGCGTCACCGCACCACCATGACCACGATCGTCACCACGTAAGCCGCGGCGACCAGACCGATCCCCAGCAGGGTGAGCACCACCCCGCGCCGGGCCGGCCGCTGGCCCTCGTCCGGCCCGGGGCCCTTGCCGTGCTTCGCGGCCATCGCGCGCTCCTAAGACGTTGCTCAAGCATGTGCGGCTCTCGCGAGCGGGCTTCCGTGCCGAGTGCTACCAGCTCAGGTCGTGACAGCCGTCGCTGCCGGCGCCCTCCACCTGCAAGGTGGCATGGGCGATACCGTAACGGTCGCGCAGCACCCGGCGCGCGCCGGCAAGCACGGCGCCGTGGTCCGCGCCCTGGTCAGCGACCAGGTGGGCCGTGGCCACGTTCATCCCCGACGTCAGGGTCCACAGGTGCAGGTCGTGGACCTCCTCCACCCCCTCGACCGCGTCCAGGTCACCGGCGACGTCCTCCGGGTCCACCCCTTCCGGGGCGTGCTGGCCCAGCACCGCGATCACCTGCCTGCCCAGAACCACCGCCCGGATGATGACGAAGACCGCGATGAGCGCCGCGACCACGACGTCCCAGATCGGCTGGCCGGTGAGGATGATCAGCACGCCGGCGACCATGACACCCACCGACCCGGCGGCGTCGGCGATCACCTCGTAGTAGGCGCCCTTGACGTTCAGGCTGTCCTTGGTCCCGCTGCGCAGCAGCAGCATGGAGATGATGTTGATCACCAGGCCGGCGAAGCCGACCGCGAGCATGGCGCCGGAGGCCACCTCCGGCGCGTCGCCCAGCCGGCTGATGGCCTCGACCACCACGTACACCCCGACCGCGAGCATCGCCAGCACCGCCAACGCCGAGGCGAACACCTCGGCCCGGTAGGAGCCATAGGTGCGTCGCCCTGTGGAGTCCGGCCGGCTCGCGATGCGCGTCGCCAGCAGCGCCGCACCCAGCACCACCACATCGGCAGCCATGTGCCCGGCATCCGACAGCAGCGCCAACGACCCCGACACCAGCCCCGCGACCAGCTCGATCAGGAAGAAGCCCGCCGTCAGGGCGAACGCCCCCGCCAGCCGCCGACGGTAGCGGCCACCGGCATGCCCGGTCGCCGGGGCATGGCTGTGTCCCGCCCCCATCAGCCCTGCCCCTCGTGGCGGGCGTGCTCACGGGAGACGTCCAGCAGCATCCGCACATGCCCGTCAGCGAGGCGGTAGTACACCATCCGCCCCTCCCGGCGGTTCTCGACCACCCCAGCGGTACGCAGCACCCGCAGCACCTGGGACACCGACGCCTCCGCGACATCGACCGACGCCGCCAGGTCACACACGCACAGCTCGCCGGCCTCCAGCAACGCATACAGCGCCCGGGCACGGCGCGGGTCCCCCAGGAGCTTGAACAGCCCGGCCAACCTGCCGGCCTCGCGCTCGTCGGGGATCCTCTCCCGGGTCAGCGCCACCTTCTCCGGATGGACGGCGGTGACCTGACACGAATCCAACGGCGTCACACTCATGCCACGACCATACACCTATGCAGATATCAGCAGCGGGAGCCACACACGAGAGGTCAGCAGGTTCTGTATGGTCAGCGCATGCTGACTATTGCTTCGCGGCTGGACGTGATGAACCGGCTGGGCCGGGCGATGGCCGACCCGACCCGCCCCCGCATCCTCATGACACTCCTCGAGGGCCCGAGCTACCCGGCGGTACTCGCCCGCGACCTAGGGCGTGTCTGAGAATGGATCCAGGGCCTTAGCCAAACCCTCGAAGCATTATCAGACACGCCCTAGGCGTCCAGCCGGGTATGCCAGAAGCGACCCCCTGTCCCTCAGGGGATGGTGGGGGCGTTGTCCTGGTGTGAGGGCGAGGTCCTGATCCTTCAGAGGCGGCATGGCGGTCCGTCGTGCGGGGGTCAGATCAGCGGTGCGGCGCTCACGGACAGGTTGGTGCCCACACCCGTGGCGTTGAGGTAGACGACGGTGGTGCCGTAGCCGGAGACCGTGATGGACCGGTAGAGGGAGATGGCCGTGACGGCGGTCGAGCTGGCGCCCGTGGACCCGGCGACGCTGTAGGGGGACTGCCCCGTGGTGCCGCAGGCCTCAGTGCGGTCCAGGCCGAGCCGGCAGGTACCGTCGGTGCGTCCTACGGATCCGTTGGCCGGGACGGCGAGGCCGTTGGTCGCGTTGTAGGTCTTCCCGTTGTTCAAGGCGATCCGGGAGGTGCCGCCGTTGCTGGTGGAGGAGACGGATCCGGTGCGCACCCCGCAGGCCGCGGCCTCGTCGCTGAGGCGGAAGTCGAAATCGAGGGCCACCTGCTTGTTGGACAGCCTGCCGAGCGTCTCGTTGGTGATGCGCAGGTAGGTCAGGGTGAACGCCGAGGCTGGGAGGGGCTTGCCTGCGGTGTACCCCGCGCAGGAGGAGGCGGCCATGGCGGGCGCGGCCGTCGATGCGGCCACGGCCGGCACGGCCCAGGCGAGGCCGGTGGCTACTGAACGGCGGGAGATTTCCATGAGGGGTACTCCAGTTAGGGCACACAAAAGAATTCAGGTGCACACGATTAGGTTCGTGAAAGCAGGAGTGTTCGGCTACGGCCGTCGGTGCATCTGAGACTGCCGGGGTGCCGGGGTGTGGTCAGACCACCTGTCTCCTCAGAGTTCAGGTATGTTAAATCTCATGCATGCATCGCCATTGGAGCCTCGGATGACCGCCGGTGTGGATCGGCCGGCGGATGGCAAGGTCGCAGTGGAGAGGGTGGATCGCCCCGGTCGTCGGGGAATGCGGCTGCTGGGGCCGGCCTTCGTGGCGGCGGTGGCCTATGTGGACCCCGGCAATGTGGCTGCGAACCTGACGGCCGGGGCCCAGTACGGGTACCTGCTGGTCTGGGTGCTGGTCGCAGCGAACCTGATGGCCATGCTCGTGCAGTACCTCTCAGCGAAGCTCGGGCTCGTCACCGGCCGCTCGCTGCCCGAGCTGCTGGGACACCGGATGCCGCGCGGGCGGCGTCTGGCGTACTGGGTGCAGGCGGAGATCGTGGCCGCCGCCACGGATCTGGCCGAGGTGATCGGAGGGGCCATTGCCCTGCACATCCTCTTCGGTATCCCCCTGCTGGCCGGCGGGGTGATCGTCGGGGTGGTCTCGATGATCCTGTTGGGTGTGCAGTCCCGGCGCGGGCAGCAGCCCTTCGAGTTCGTCGTCGTGGGCCTGCTGGCCGTGATCACCCTCGGGTTCGTCTCGGGACTGTTCTACGGGCCCATCTCCTGGGGTGAGGCCGTGGCGGGCATGGTCCCCCGGTTCGAGGGAACCCAGACGGTGCTCCTGGCGGCCGGCATGTTGGGGGCCACAGTGATGCCCCACGCGATCTATGTGCACTCAGCTCTGGCGCGTGACCGCCACCAGGGAGCCCACACCAATCCGGCCACGCTTGGCGGGCTGCTGCGGGCCACCCGGTGGGATGTGGGACTGTCCCTTCTGGTGGCAGGGTCGGTGAACATCGCGATGCTGCTGCTGGCGGCGGCCAATCTCTCCGGGGTCTCCGGGACGGACAGCATCGAAGGTGCCCATGCGGCGATCACGGCCGCGCTGGGCCCCACGGTGGGTGTCCTTTTCGGCGTCGGCCTGCTGGCCTCCGGGCTGGCCTCCACCGCGGTGGGCTCCTATGCGGGGTCGGAGATCATGGGCGGGCTGCTGCACTGGCGCATCCCTCAGATGGTGCGACGGGTGCTCACGCTGATCCCCGCGCTGTTGGTCATCGCCTCCGGGGTGGATCCCACCTGGGCGCTCGTCCTCTCCCAGGTGCTGCTCAGTGTCGGCATCCCCTTCGCCATGATCCCCCTAGTCCGCCTGACCGGCGCCCGGGCCGTGATGGGCCGACACGTGAACTCCGCGCCCCTGCAGACGGCGGCATGGGTGGTCGTGGCTCTGATCGTGGCCCTGAACGCCGTGCTGCTGTGGCTGACGTTGACCGGGCAGGAGTGAAGGAGGCCCCGCTATCGTGCAGGCCATGAGCCTTGACGAGATCACTCCGGTGGCCCAGGACTACCTCAAGGCAATCTGGTCTGCCACGGAGTGGGGAGACGCGCCGCTGAGCACGAATAGCCTGGCCGCACGAATGGGCACCACCGCGCCCAACGTCACCGAGACGGTCAAGCGCCTGGCAGCTCAGGGCCTGGTCGAGTACCAGCCCTACAAGCCCGTGACCCTCACCGGGAAGGGACGCGAGCACGCGATCGCGATGGTGCGCCGACACCGGCTGCTGGAAAGCTTCCTCGCCGCGACCCTGGGCTACTCCTGGGACGAAGTCCACGCGGAAGCCGAACGACTCGAGCACGCCGCCTCCGACGAGCTGATCGAGCGGATCGACCAGATGCTGGGCCGCCCCACGCGCGATCCCCACGGCGACCCCATTCCCACTCCCGAAGGGCAGCGGGCACAGCCAGCCCACGCGGTCCGCCTGGACGTGGCCGAGCCGGGGTTCTACCGGGTCCTACGCATCTCCGACGCCGACCCGCAGCGTCTGGTCCGCTTCCAGCAGGCCAGACTCGTTCCCGGCACTGTCGTCGAGGTGACCGAGGCGGGCCACTCCCGACTGCGCGTGGTCGCAGTCGGGCCCGTGGAACTCATCGAGACGGATGCGGCTGCCATCTGGCTGGTGCCGAGCTCGACTCGAGGATGAATCGTCCTCACCTTCATTGCGCATCGGTGCCGCCCCCGTCGAGAAGCAGGCTGTCCAAGGGGGTATACCCACTAGGCGCATGTGTCAGAGCCAGTTGGGTGCTGCTGGACAGAGGTGCCAGGGTGCGATCTTGCTTGACAGGGTTGCCCATCATCGCGCTCGACGGATTCGTCGATCCGGCCTTCTCCAACCGCGCGCTGGCTCGCTTACCCGTTGGGCTTGGCCTCGGATTCATGGACGTCATTCTGGAGTAGCGCGATGATCTGCTTTGCGGTTTCACTCCGGTGGTCCTGTGAGATGGGCCTGCTTCCGATCAGGTCGTTGACCCAGAGCCCGTCAGCAGCGAGCAGGGCGAGCGAGGTCATCTGGTCGCGCTCAGCTTCGTCTCGTTCGCTACGTCCGGTCCATCGGGCGATGAGGTCTTCCCAGATCGCCTTGTGCTGGGTGTGCTGGCTGTCGAGAATCATCTGGAACTCGGCGCGGGAGGCGGCTGTCGAACAAGTGAGTATGTAGGCGGTCAGGCGCTCCATCGGCGTTGCCTCAGCGGTCGGCTTTCCACAGGCGATCTCTAACTGCCGCTCCCAGCGATCAGCGAGTCTCTGGTGGATCGCAGCGATCAAGTCGTCTCGTGACGGGAAGTGGTAGATGATCCCGGCCCTGGTGATCCCTGCAGCGGCCGCGACAGAGTCAAACGTGACTGCTGTGATCCCGTCTTCCTCGATCACTTGGATCGCGGCGTCGAGGATCATGGTCTTCTTGCTCTCACGCACCATCATGCGCCCCTCCGATTGGTTCAGTGGTTTTCGGCGTACTCCATTGCCTCGCTGCCGCGCCCGTAAGCGCGGAGCAGCCGATTGGTCAGAGCGGCTCCACTAGCCAGCATGACAGCGAGGACGATCATCGTGACCAAATAGGCCGTGTCGTAGGCGGAGGTGGCGGCTGCGATCACGTCGAGATCTCCGTCGGCGATCCCGAGGGCATCGGCAATGCTCTCCCCCGCTGCGGCGGGAGTGCCATCCGGGAGTCGGACGACTGTGGCGTAGACGAAGGTCAGGAGGCTCCCGAGGAGTGCTACAGCCGAGAGGGAGCCCATCTCATAGGAGACTTCTTCGATCGAGGCCGCCATGCCGGCCTTTCGCGGAGGCGCGTTGCCCATAATGGCGGCGGAAGCGACGGCGAAGGTGCCGCCCAGGCCGAAGCCGGTCACGATGAAGCTGACGACCAGCAGGGGTAGTGATCCGTTCGCAGAGGCCAGCACGGCGAGAGCTAGTCCTAGGGCGGCGATGGCGAGGCTGCCGGAGATAATGATCCGCAGGCCCACGATGTGCAGGATCGCGGCCCCTAGGACACCTGAGGGCAGGGCGCCAAGCGCGATGGCTGCGACTAGCAGGCCTGCTTGCAGGGGGGTGAAGCCCTCGACGAGCTGGAAGCGCTGTGTGGTCGCGAGCTGGGCGCCAGCGATGGTGAACATCGCGAAGAAGGCTGCCAGAGAGCCGCCAGCGAAGGCGCGGTTGCGGAAGATGGAGAACTCGATGAGTGGTTCTTCCAATCGGCCCTGGCGTCGCACGAAGAGGACGAACCCGATGACTGCTGACGCCAGCGCCCCTGCGATCAGAACCCAGTTCTGTGGAATATGGGCCAGTTCCTTGATGACGAGCACGGTGCCCACCAGCCCGACCATCGCATAGAGGGATGAGACGAGATCCCACTTCTTCGACGGATCGGGATGGTTGTGCGGCGCGATGATTGCGGTCGCCACAAGTGCGATGGCAACAACGGGGACATTGATGAGGAAAACAGATCCCCACCAGAACCGTTCGAGAAGGGCGCCGCCGAGAATGGGTCCGAGCGCTGCCCCCGCGATCGACAGGCTCCCCCAGATGGCGATGGCGATGTTGCGCTCACGAGGATCGTCGAACGCGAGGCGGATCAGAGCAAGCGTGGCGGGCATCATCGCTGCGGCCCCCACAGCGAGGAGTGCCCTGGCGCCGATCAGGAAGGCAGGGTTGGGCGAGAATGCCGCTGCCAGTGATGCGGCACCGAAGATCCACAGGCCGACGACGAACATTCGGCGGTGGCCGATGCGATCGCCCAGTGTGCCTGCTCCCAAGAGGAGGCCAGCCATGACCAGGGGGTAGGCGTTGATGATCCACAGTGTCGAGGATCCGGACGCGCCGAGGTCTGCGGTCAACGTAGGCAAGGCGGTGTAGAGGATCGAATTGTCGAGGGTGATGAGTAGCAGGCCGGCCCCCACGGTCATGAGCAGCCACCACCGCCGCGGCGATGATCCAACGTCGTTCACTGTTGTACCCCTGTCCTCTGCCTGTAGTCGCATCAACGAAACTATACTAACAGGTTAGTAAAGTAAACGTCAACGCTCCGACAGAGGGATGCCTCACAATCCAGCTGGGTGTTCATTGCCCCATCCCGGCGTCAAGCCGGGTATACCCCTTTACACATCCTGCTCAGTCACGAGACCATCACGTCAGAGACGGTCCCAATCGTGTGAACAGCTTCGCTCTGTGTCGTCCTTCAAGCTTCTCTCCCTGTCGTCCCGCGTCACGAAGCGGACCGGTTCTCGAGGTGCGGAAGATCGTCGGTGCGGGCATGGGGTGGTGGGTGCATACTGGTGGTGTCTTCGGACCCGGCAGTGGGGCTTGCCGGACCCAACCTCGACACTCGTCGACAACAGTCCCTATCTCAGCTGGTTGCGCTTCTGTGCGCCTGAGGTAGGGAGATGTCATGGTCGAGTCGAACACTGCCGGTGTTGTCGTGGTCGGTGTGCAGTCCGGGCAGGGGCACGACGTCGTCGGTGTCGCGGCTGCCGTCGCTGAACGCTTCAGCGCCCGCCTGGTGTGTGTGGTCGTCGATCCGGCGCTGCTGTCAGCGGGGGTGCGTGCGGACGGGTCGGAGATCATCGAACCGATCGACCCGGACACGGCGGACAGCGACCCGCAGCAGCTCCCCGACGAAGACATGCGGGTCATCAGAGATCTTGCTGCGGCGCGATCGGTCGACGTGGACTTCGTCTCCCGCGTCGGGGACCCGAGTCACGCACTCGCTGCGGTGGCTGAGGAACGTGACGCGGTGATGATCGTCGTCGGATCCCAGGCTGGCCGACGCCGGATAGCGGAACTGCTCACCGGGTCCGTCGCCGCGCACCTGACGCATCAGCAGCACCGGCCGATACTGGTCGTCCCGCACGACCCGGTCGGCGCCACCGTCCTCCTCCCGTCGGAAGCCCCGTGACGGGCATGCTGACGCTCCTGCGGCATGGGGAGAGCACCGCGAACGAAGCCGGCACCTTCACCGGGCTCCTCGACGTCCCGCTCACGCACCGCGGCGAACGGCAAGCATCCGCAGCCGGACAGCTCCTCCGGTCGAACCACATCACGCCGGACGTCGTGGTCACCTCCACATTGCGCCGTGCCGTCCGCACCGCCGAACTGGTCTGCGACGCCCTCGGGACACAGCTGCCCACGGAAGCGGTGTGGCAGCTCAACGAACGCAACTACGGTGCCCTGACCGGGATGACGAAGACCGACGCCCGTCGGATGCTCGGTGACGACGAGTACGTGCGGCTCCGCAGGTCCCGTACCGGCACACCGCCACCGATGTCGCTGCACCTGTGGGAGGAACTGCGGTCGAGCTCCGCGCTGCGCGGCCTGCCCGACGGCGCCCTCCGACGCACCGAGGCACTCTCGGACGTCATCAAGCGGGTCCGCCCCGTCTTGCACGACCGGCTCCTGCCGATGGTGCGGTCAGGGCGGAGCGTCCTCGTCGTCGCGCACGGGAACTCGCTCCGCGCACTCTGCGCATGCATCGACGACCTCACCGACCCGGAGCTCGAGCAGCTCAACCTGCCGACCGGGCAACCCGTGCAGTACCACCTCGCCCCGACGGGTGCTCTCGTCCCGCGGGGTGGGGCGTTCCTGGATCCGGTAGCAGCACAGCACGCCGCGGCGCTGGTCGCGGCAGAAGGCGGAACATGACCACCCGAACGGACACCCCGATGCCCGACGACCAGCTCCCTCCCGACCCGGACGTCGACGTCTCCGACCCGGCAACGACCATGCGGCCGGTGCATCTGCGGTGGCGGTACGTCGGCCTCGTCGCCGTCGGTGGGGCCGGCGGTACTGCCCTCCGCGACGTCATCAGTAGCGTGCTCCCTGCCGATGGCGGGGTGAGTTGGTCGATCTTCTGGATCAACATCACCGGGGCGCTGGCCCTCGGTGTGCTGTTGGAAGCGCTCGCGCACCGTGGGCCCGATGCCGGTCGCCGGAGGGTGCTGCGGCTGCTCCTCGGGACAGGGGTCCTCGGCGGGTTCACCACCTACAGCACCCTCGCCGAGTCCACCGCCGCCCTGTTCCTCGACGGCCACGGCCTCGCTGGCACCGGCTACGCGCTCCTCACTGTCCTATCCGGCGCGATCGCGACCGCCTGCGGTCTCGTCGTCGCCGGCTGGTTCCGTCCCCGAACGGAGGAAGCATGAACGCCGCCCTCATCGTCGTCGTCGCCCTCGGTGGCGGTGCCGGCGCTGCCGGTCGGTTCCTCCTCGACGGGCTGATCAACACCGGCCGGGAGTTCCGGCTCCCCGTCGGCACGCTGACGATCAACATCACCGGGTCGCTGCTGCTGGGGATCATCGTCGGCGCCGCCACGCACCTCGGCGCGGTGCCGGTCGCGGTCCTCGGCACCGGGGTGATGGGCGGCTACACCACGTTCAGCACCGCCAGCTTCGAAACCGTCCGCCTCGCCCGCAGCGGACGGATCACCGCCGCCGCGATCAACGGTCTCGGAATGCTCGTCGTCTCCGTCGCCGCCGCGACCGCCGGCATCCTCCTCGGCGGCACCCTGTGACCACCCCACTCACTGACCACCCACCCGCTCCAGCACCGGAGGTACCCATGCTGTTCGACGTCACGATCGAGATTCCCCGCGGCAGCGGCAACAAGTACGAGGTCGACCACACCACCGGCCGGATCCGGCTCGACCGGGCGGTGTTCACCAGCATGGTGTTCCCCCAGGACTACGGCTCCATCGACAACACCCTCGGCGATGACGGCGACCCCCTCGACGCCCTGGTGCTCCTGCCCCGTCCCACGTTCCCCGGCGTCGTCATCACGGTCCGGCCGGTCGGGATGCTGCGCATGGTCGACGAGAACGGCGGCGACGACAAGATCCTCACCGTTCCCGCTGGCGACGACCGCTTCGCGCAGCTGCGGGACATCACCGATGTGCCGGAACACACGCTGGCGGAGATCGAGCACTTCTTCGCCCACTACAAGGAGATCGAGCACGGCAAGCACGTCACCACCAACGGGTGGGCCGACCGTGCTGCTGCCGAAGCCGTCATCCGCACCGCACAGAACGCCCACACCCGACACCCGTGACCCACGGGTCCACAGACTGCCGCGGGGAGGCACTGGCGCTGAGTGATCGCCAGCAGGTCGTCCCTCCGCCTCCCCGCGGCTTCCCCTTCCAACCACAGACCAGCTCGACGCATGACCCGAACCGAACCGAAGGAGCGTCACCATGAACGACTACATCAGCGGCATCCACCACCACGGAGCCCATCAGGGTGAGTACGTCACCCACCACGACCACCCCGTCACCATCGACGCCGTCCACGGCGCCCGCATCCTCGACTCCCGCGGCTACCCGACCGTCCGCGTGTCCCTCGAGCTCGACGACGGCCGCACCGTCACCGGGGACGCCCCCGCGGGCGCATCCACCGGCGCCCACGAAGCCGTCGAGCTCCGCGACGGCGGTTCCGCGTTCGGCGGCCGCGACGTCACCCAGGCGCTCCACCTGATCGACACCGACATCTCAGGGCTCCTCACCGGCCGGTCGTGGTCGGCGATCGGGCAGATCGACGCCGCCCTTGCCGAACTCGACGGCACCACCGGGTACCGCCGGCTCGGCGCGAACAGCGTTGTCGCCACCTCGATCGCCGCATCCAGGGCCCTCGCCCATGCCGCGGACCTCCCGCTCTGGCAGTGGATCGCTGAGATCACCGGCTCGACGCCGCGGATGCCGGTCCCGCACTTCAACGTCCTCAACGGCGGCGCGCACGCAGCGAACGAGCTGGACTTCCAGGAGTTCATGATCGCTCCCGTCAACGCAGGCTCGATGGCAGACGCCGTCCGAATCGGCGCAGACGTGTACCACGCTCTCGCGGCGCTGGTTCGGGACCGGTTCGGCAGCCTCGGCCTCGGCGACGAGGGCGGTTTCGCACCGTCGATCGCTGCGCCCGAGGAAGCGCTCGACCTGCTCGTCGACGCGATCCGTACCGCCGGCTACGAGCCGGGCGTCGATCAGGTGGCGATCGCGCTCGATCCGGCCGCGAACGAGTTCTCCCAGGGCGACGGCTCCTACCGGGTGCTCAACGACAGCCTCGACCGGGACGGGCTGGTCGACTACTACCGGCACCTCATCGACACGTATCCGATCCGGAGCATCGAAGACGCGTTCGCGGAAGACGACCATGAGGGGTTCCGCCGCATGCAAGCGGCGCTCGGCGACCGGATCCAGATCGTCGGCGACGACCTCTACGTCACCGACCCACAGCGGATCCGCGACGGCGGCGAGCAGCAGCTGACGAACGCGGCACTGATCAAGCCGAACCAGATCGGGACCGTCTCCCAGACCCTCGGCGCGATCGCCACCGCCAAGAGCATCGGGATGGCCAGCATGGTCTCCCACCGTTCTGGGGAGACCACGGACACGTTCATCGCGGACCTCGTTGTCGGGACCGGCACCGGGCAGATCAAGTCCGGCGCACCCGGCCGCGGGGAACGCGTCGCGAAGTACAACCGGCTCACCGAGATCGCCGAGCAGCACCCGGAGCTGCCCTACGGACTGATCTGACCACCGGTACTCGAGCTGCGAGCAGTGTCCAGGAACGCCGTCACAGCGGGCCCCGGGCGGCCTGACCAGATCGCTCGCAGCGGCCGGATCAGTGGCGGGCCGAGCAGTAGCGCCCGGACGAGGGCACCGTCTTCGAGGTCAGTGTCGACGGTGCGGAGACTCATCACCGCGGGCGCGATGCCCGCTCGAGCGTTGGCGCGGATGATGCCAGTCGTTTCCAGCACTGCAGCCGGCGGGACCAGGGTCAGACCCGCGTCGTCGAGCCACGCTTCGACCGTGGAGCGGGTGCCGGACCCTTCCTCACGGAGCAGCAGGGGTGTCTCCGCGAGGTCATCCGAGGTGATGGCCGAAGCGCTTGCCCAAGGATGGTGCGGGGCGACGACGACCACGAGTTCGTCCTCATCGACCACCAACGATGAGAGGCCAATCGGCGCAGCAGGAGTCTCCGTGAACCCGACGTCGGCAGCGCCGGAACGGACGAGGTCGGTCACGTCGGCGGAGTTCCCCGCGATCAAACGCACCGACGCATCCGGCGTGGCAGCACGGTGGGTGAGCAGCCATCCGGGCAGCAGGAGTTCGGCGATCGTCTGCGACGCTGCGATCACGAGGGATCCCGCCGGTTCCCGCAGCGCGGCGACGCCTGCTTCAAGCCGCCGGGAGGCCTCCAACACCGGGACGGCGAGACCGAGCACCACCCGGCCGGCGTCGGTCAGCGCGGTCCCGGATGCCGTCCGGTGCGCCAGCGGCTGACCGGTCGCCTGCTCCGCGGCACGCAAGCGCGCAGACACCGCCTGCTGTGTCACCCCCAACACCTCGGCCGCGCGGGTCAACGACCCGGTCTCCGCGACGCGGACGAGGACCTCGAGGGTGTCGAGGTCCAGGATCCGGTCCGTCAACCGCCGCAGTGCCACAAGCAACCATTGTGCCCTGCCAACGAGTCCGCCGTTCCCGAACCACGGGGCACACGCGCACGATGGGTGCATGTCCGCTCACCTCGCCCACGCACCCGCAGCCTCTGAGCACGGTGTGCGCGACCGGCGGCTGTTCCGGGAGCTGGAGCGGCCCGGCCTGATCGTGTCGAACCTGACCCCGAACTGGTTCGCGTCGATCATGGGGACCGGGATCGTCGCCGTCGCGGCCGCGTCGTTACCGCTGCAGTTCCCCGGTCTGCGCACGGCGGCGACGGTCGTCTGGGCGATCGCGGCGGTCCTGCTCGTCGCCCTCACCATCGCGACGGTCCTGCACTGGGTCCGCTACCGGAGCACCGCAGCGAAGCACCACCTCAACCCGGTGATTTCCCACTTCTACGGCGCACCGCCCATGGCGTTCCTCACCGTCGGCGCCGGCACGATCCTCCTCGGCAAGGACTGGATCGGCCTCCCCGCCGCCGTCACCGTCGACTGGGTCCTCTGGACCATCGGCACCATCGGCGGCCTGCTCACCGCGGTCCTGGTGCCGTACCTGGCGTTCACCCGCCACGAGAACACGCCCGAATCCGCGTTCGGCGGCTGGCTGATGCCGATCGTCCCGCCGATGGTGTCCGCCTCGACCGGTGCGCTCCTCCTGCCGTATGCCCCCGCCGGGCAGGCACGGGAGACCCTGCTGTGGTCCTGCTACGGCTTCTTCGGCCTCAGCCTCATCACGTCCCTGGTCGTCATTACGCTGATCTGGAACCGTCTCGCGCAACACAAGGTCGGTGCCGCCGGTATGGTGCCGACCCTGTGGATCGTCCTCGGACCGGTCGGACAGTCCATCACCGCGGTAAACCTCCTCGCATCGAACGCCCCCGCCGTCGTCGACGCGTCGACCGCCCACGCACTGCTGGTCGTGGCGCTGGTGTACGGGTTCGCGATGCTCGGCTTCGCGCTGCTGTGGACCGTCATCGCCCTCGCCATCACCATCCGCACCGCCCGCGAACACCTGCTGTTCAGCCTGACCTGGTGGTCATTCACGTTCCCCGTCGGCACCTGCGTCACCGGCCTGAACGGCCTGGCCCTGCACTCCGGACTCACCGTCGTCGCCGTCCTCGCAGTCGTCTACTACGTGGGCCTCGTCGCCGCGTGGATCACCGTTGCCGTCCGCACCTTCCACGGCTCCGTCATCCGCGGCACACTCCTCGCACCACCACAGCCGGCATGAGCACCCCCGACGAACTCGCGGACGAGGTCGCGGACGTTCGATCCCTGAACGCCCTCGCCGAGGCATGGCGCACCGCACCCGACGGTTCACGGCGGTTCGTCCCGAACTTCGACCCGAGATCCGGCGGCACATCCAGCCGCGTCCTGGTCCTCATGCAGTCGCCCGGCCCCCAGACGATCGCCGCAGCGCACACGGCGATCTGCAGCGAGGACAACCCGGGCCCGACCGCGGCCGCGTTCCGCGCAGCCCGCATCGAGTCCGGACTCGCACGCAACGACTACCTCCGCTGGAACCTCATCCCGTGGGAGATTCTCGGCCGCGTCCGACCTGTGGACATCGACGAGGGGCGACACGCCCTCGAAACTCTGCTCAAGGTGCTCCCCGTGCTCGATGCCATCGTCACGTACGGTACCGCCGCCCTCAACGGAGTCATGCGGCACCTCACCCTGGACGAGCACCCCCGACTCGTACCCGTCATCGCGGCACCACACCCCTCTCCGGCCAACGGCCGCCATCGCGCGGAACAACAACGACGTTCCGTCCAAGCGCTCCGGCTCGCGGCGCTGACTCACCGGCTGTAGCAAATACGAACGACTCCGCTACAACTGCCCGTGCCGACGGTTCGGCAGCGTGTGAGGCGGCGTGTCTTGTAACGGAACCCAATCCCGGAATCTACGTGCCGCCACTACCCCTCCTGGTCGAGTTTCGCTACGTTCTCTCCATGGGTCACCTCCTCGGGTACGCGCGCGTGTCCACCACCGACCAGGACGCGTCGCTACAGATCGACGCGCTGGGCGCCGCCGGCTGCTACCGCGTGTTCGTCGACACCATGTCCGGGTCGCTGCAACACCGGCCCGAGCTCGACAAGCTCCTCGACCAGCTCCGCCCCGGCGACACTCTCGTCGTCTGGCGACTCGACCGGCTCGGTCGATCCATCCGGCACCTCATCGACCAGCTGCACGCACTCGCCGAACGCGGCATCGGGTTCCGGTCGCTGCAGGAGACCATTGACACCACCTCACCCGGTGGCCGGCTTGTGTTCCACGTCTTCGCTGCGCTGGCGGAGTTCGAACGGGACCTCATCAAGGAACGCACCAACGCCGGCCTCGCCGCCGCCCGAGCCCGCGGCAGAACCGGCGGCCGACCATCTCGGCTCTCCGCGGACCAGGTGCGCACCGCACGCCGGCTCTACGAACAGCAGGACATGACCGTCGCGCAGATCGGCGATGTCCTCGGCGTCAGCCGCACCACCATCTACCGGACGCTCGCGAAGCACGCCGAACCCGTCGCCCGCCGACGCGCAAAGCCCTCACCGACGATGTAGCCGGTCATGGACGCGAGCGAGCGGTGGCGAATCCTTCGACTGCACGTCGAGGACGCAATCCCGCTTGCCACTCTGGCCCGCAGCACGGGCGTCACCGAGCGCACCCTGCAACGCTGGCTCGCCCGCTACCGGACAGGCGGATACGCCGCCCTCGCCGACGACGCTCGCGCCGACCATGGCGTCCGACGCACAGCACCGGAACTCGTCCGCCTGGTCGAAGGGCTTGCGCTCACCAAGCCGCGGCCGTCGATCGCCACCATTCACCGTCAGGTTGGCGTCCACTGCGCTGAACGGGGACTGCCGTCGCCGTCGTACTCCGCCGTGCGGTCGATCGTGAACGGGCTCGATCCCGGAATGGTGACGCTCGCACTCGAGGGGCCAGCGTCATACCGTGACAAACACGAGCTGCTGCTCCGACGTCGCGCGGACCGCCCGAACGCGATCTGGCAGGCGGACCACACGATGCTTGACCTGCTCATCGTCGGGCCCAACGGCAAGCCCGCACGGCCGTGGTTGACGGTGATCCTCGACGACTACTCCCGCGCGATCTGCGGGTACATGGTGTTCCTCGGTGCCCCGTCAGCGGCGAACACCGCGCTCGCGCTGCGCCAAGCGATCTGGCACAAGCCGGAACCGGACTGGCCCGTCTGCGGGATCCCGGACGTGCTCTACACGGACCACGGGTCCGACTTCACCAGCCATCGTCTCGGCGACACCGCCGCTGTGCTGCACCTCCGCATCATCCACTCGCAGGTCGCCCGGCCCCAGGGGCGCGGGAAGATCGAGCGGTTCTTCGGCACGATCAACACCGAACTGCTCCCAACGCTCCCCGGCCATTTCGCAGCCGGATCCTCGGCGCCGACGCCGGCGCTGGATCTCGGCGGCGTCGACAGTGCCATCAGCACGTTCATCCGCAGCTACAACGCCCGCACCCACCGCGAGCTCCGGACGAGCCCACTGCACGCGTGGATTGCAGACGGGTGGCTGCCACGGCTCCCGGAGTCCCTTGAACAGCTCGACGGGTTCCTGCTCACCGTCCCCACGACGCGGGTCGTGCAGCGCGATGGCATCCACTTCGAGGGCCTCCGCTACACCGCGGCCACTCTCGCGCCGTTCGTCGGTAGCACCGTGAGTGTCCGGTACGACCCACGCGACGTCACCGAGATCCGCGTCTTCCACCGCGACGTGTTCCTCTGCACCGCGATCAGCACCGAGCACCAGACCGAGACGATCAGCCTCAAGCAGATCCAAGCCGCCAGGAACGCTCACCGCCGGGCTTTACGCGGGCAGATCCACGAACGCATCGCGATCGTCAATCCCAAACTCGACGACACCACCACACCGGCAGCCGTCGAGACGGATCGGCCGCGACTGAAGACCTACGAGGAGGACCGGTCATGACGAGCCAGTTCATCGTCACCAAGGAGCACCGCCGGTTCGCAGAGTTTGCCGACGCGGTCCGGAAGCAGAACACCATCGGCGTCTGCTTCGGGCCCGCCGGCGTCGGCAAGACCCTCTCAGCGCGCCGCTACGCGCACTGGGACAGCATCGGCCCGTTCATCGCCAGGTGGGCCGCACGCAGTGAAGACGACACCAAGATCTATGCCGCGGCCCACCGCGCCCGGACCGTCTTCTACACGCCCGAGGTCTCCGCGACGATGCGCGCCCTGCAAGAGGACCTCCGGCACGACATGATCCGCACCGAACGCTGCATCGAGGAACACCTCGTCCTCCACGGCGGCCACGTCGACCACGCGCACGGCCCCAACCCGTCACTGCTCGAGCTGATCATCATCGATGAGTCCGAACGCCTCACCGGCAACGCCATCGAGTGGCTCCGCGACCAGTACGACCGAACAGGCATCGCGATGATCCTGATCGGCATGCCCGGCATCGAGAAGCAGTTCACTCACTACCCACAGCTCTACAGCCGACTCGGGTTCGCCCACCAGTACCGCCCCCTCGGCCACGACGAGCTGCTGTTCGTCCTCGAACGTCAATGGCGCAAGCTCGGCAAGACCCTCGACCCCGACGACTTCACTGACGCGCAAGCCATCGCCGCCGTCGAACGCATCACCCGCGGCAACTTCCGTCTCCTCGAACGTCTCCTCCCACAGATTCAACGTGTCCTGAAGATCAACGAGCTCGACGTCATCACCAACGACGTCGTCGAAGCCGCCCGCAGCACCCTCGTCATCGGCACCACCTAACCCGACACGGAACGCAGCGAAAACCGCGACACAGAGCGAAGCTGCTCACACGGGACACTCGGCGCCGCGGATTTTCGCGGCGCTCGGCGTCGTATCTGTGTGTGCCGGTAAGCGATCCCCTTACGGGACGCCTGCTACCCATAGCGCTATGTCACTTGACCGACCAAACGTTTGGTCGGTACTCTCGGGGCATGGCAAAGACGACCGAGCAGCTGCTCGATGATGCGATCGCCGTGCTGCGGCGCGGTGGCGTGGTGACGATCGATTCCGTCGCCTCCGAAGCAGGCATGAGTAAGGCGGGGGTGGTGCATCACTTCTCCTCGAAGGAGGCGCTGATGGTCGGCGTCGTCAATCGGGTGATGGACCTCTGGGAGGGACAGCTCGCCGCGACGATCGGGGAGGTCACCGATCCGGTCGAGCGGCTGCGCGCGTATGTGGACTTCGAGGTGCTCTCCGATTTCGACGGGGGCGATCTCGCGCTGCTCGCGGATGTGAAGCTGCGCGACACTCTCGCCGCCCAGTGGCGGGAGCGCCTGCGGCCCTGGTTCGGGGAGGACGCACCCGGCGACGCTGGCCAGAAAGCCGCGTTGCAGTCGGCGCGTCTGATCGCTGACGGCGCCTGGACCGACCAGGCGCTCGGACTTCTGAGCATGACCGGTGAGCAGCGTGCACTCGTGCGCGGCATCGCCCAACGACTGATCGATGAAGGAGTACAGAAATGAAGTGGGTGTTCCTCGCCGGGGCGATCGCGCTCGAGGTGACAGGCTCCCTGTCACTGAAAGCTGCCGTCGACGCCCCCGGATTCTTCGCGCTCGTCGCGGTCGGCTACATCGGAGCGTTCACGCTCCTGGCCGGCGCGCTCAAGCAGGGCATGCCCCTCGGCGTCGGGTACGGCATCTGGGGAGCCGCCGGAGTGGCCCTGACCGCGATCCTCTCCGCAGTCATCTTCGGAGAGCCGCTGACCGCGCTGATGACCCTCGGCATCGCCGTCGTCATCGGCGGGGTCCTGTGCGTCGAGCTCGGCTCGCAGGCCGCGACGAAGAAGCGTGAAGGGACCGTCTGATGGCCTACCTGTTCCTCATCATCGCGATCATCTTCGAGGTCGCCGGCGCCCTCTCGCTGCGCATGGCGACCTCCGGCTCCAAGAAGAAGGGCCTGTGGCTGCTCGCCGTCCTCGGCGGCTACGGCATCGCGTTCTTCGGCATCACCATGGCCCTCGTGGAGGGCCTGGCCCTCGGAGTCGCCTACGGCATCTGGGCCGCGTCCGGTGTCGCGCTCACCGCGGTCCTCAGCCGCATCCTCTTCAAGGAACCGCTGACCAAGGTGATGGCGGCCGGTATCGGCCTGATCATCGTCGGGGTGCTCATGATCGAGCTCGGAGCCGCGCACTGACCCCCGCGCCGGTGGCCGCCGATCCATCTCAGGCGCGATCCGCGGCCGCCGGCGCCTCAGAGCCTGCGGCGGCACGATGTCCAGACGACGCGCCCCGTCTCTCTAGCCAGTTCCGCCTCGCAGCTACGCTCACCTCATGACCCGGATGAGCGTGCTCGAGGCCTGGACCTGGATCAACGAGTACGGCAGCGCGATCGGCGCCGTCGCCGGCGTTGTCGCCGCGCTCGTCGCGATCATCGCGCTCATCTCCGCCGCCCTGGACAGCAAAGCCCGATCCCAGCCGATGATCGCCGCCGAGTTCCGCCCCGCGGTCGATAGCGACTCCTCCATCGACTTCATCATCACCAACCTCGGACCGACCCCCGCGCGAGACATCACCGTCACCTTTAATCCGCCCATAGTCATCCCCGACGACTCCGACCGGCTCCTCGCGCCCTACCTCGTCAAGCGCTACGAACGCCCCATCCCGGTTCTTAACCCGGGCCAGATTCTCTCGAACACCTGGTGGGCCGGCCGCGCCGGCACCGGGAACGAGCTCACAAACCACGAACCGACGCCCGACGAGGTGAACGTCACCAAGATCTATGCCGCGGCCCACCGCGCCCGGACCGTCTTCTACACGCCCGAGGTCTCCGCGACGATGCGCGCCCTGCAAGAGGACCTCCGGCACGACATGATCCGCACCGAACGCTGCATCGAGGAACACCTCGTCCTCCACGGCGGCCACGTCGACCACGCGCACGGCCCCAACCCGTCACTGCTCGAGCTGATCATCATCGATGAGTCCGAACGCCTCACCGGCAACGCCATCGAGTGGCTCCGCGACCAGTACGACCGAACAGGCATCGCGATGATCCTGATCGGCATGCCCGGCATCGAGAAGCAGTTCACTCACTACCCACAGCTCTACAGCCGACTCGGGTTCGCCCACCAGTACCGCCCCCTCGGCCACGACGAGCTGCTGTTCGTCCTCGAACGTCAATGGCGCAAGCTCGGCAAGACCCTCGACCCCGACGACTTCACTGACGCGCAAGCCATCGCCGCCGTCGAACGCATCACCCGCGGCAACTTCCGTCTCCTCGAACGTCTCCTCCCACAGATTCAACGTGTCCTGAAGATCAACGAGCTCGACGTCATCACCAACGACGTCGTCGAAGCCGCCCGCAGCACCCTCGTCATCGGCACCACCTAACCCGACACGGAACGCAGCGAAAACCGCGACACAGAGCGAAGCTGCTCACACAATCGGGTCCGTTGGACACAAGCGTCGGAGGGTCTAAGACGTGGTTGGACAGACTGTGGGGTACGTGCGGGTGAGCTCGGCGGAGCAGAACCTGGATCGCCAACTCGAGGCGGTGGGGGAGTGCGACCGGATCTTCCAGGACAAGATCTCGGGCAGCTCCCGCGCCAAGCGCACCGGGTTGGCGGAGCTGATGCAGTACGTCCGCGAGGGGGACCTGGTGAAGGTCGCCTCCATGGACCGGCTGGGACGGGACACGCGGGACCTGTACGCCATCGTGGACGAGCTCACCGCCAAGGGGTGTGCAGTGCAGTTCGTGTCCGAGCGGATCACCGTGAACAAGTCCGGCACCTCCCCGGTGGACGGGCTGATGCTGGGCATCCTGGCGGCGTTCGCTGAGTTCGAGCGTCGAAGGATCAAGGAGCGCCAGGCCGAGGGCATCGCCCTGGCCAAGGCGAGAGGCAAGTACGTGCAGGCCCCGAAGCTCTCGGACACCGACGTGGAGCAGGCTCGGGTGAAGATCGAGATGGGGATCCCGAAGGCTGAGGTGGCGCGCACGTTCGGGGTGAGCCGGCAGACGCTGCACACCTCGTTGCGCCGCTTCGAGTCAGGGTGACCGCTGGGAGCTTCCCTTAGATGCGACGGTATCCCCGGTGTAAACCTTCGATTGCGCCGACCCGGCTCGGAGGCGAAAAGGTCCGGGCCTGTGCGTCGTCATCCCGCCAGCGGGACATGACCTAACGCTTGAATCGCTCCCAGGCGGACTCCCGGGGCATGACGTAGTGTCCTCTTAATGAGAGGTCATTCAGACGCCTGGCCTACGTCCCTGCGTGCTTTGCGGGCCAATCGCCCTCCGCTGGCTAAGAGGGGGGCCCGGGGCGAGCTGTTCAGTGCGGGGCTAGAGCAGGCCGAACAGTTCTGGATGGCCGCAAACTCGGTCGGCCCGGAAACGAGGCCACTTCTACTCTTCTATGGTCTGGGTCAGGCAGGACAAGCGCTGTGCGCCGCCGCCGCAACCAAGCCCAGCGCAGGCCACGGGCTCACTTTCAAGATGGTGGATCCCCTATATGGAGAACAAGCGGACTTGGGGGAGGTCATGATCGCACCAAATGGAGCAGGGCTGGCCACGGAGGTCGCCTCTATCCGCAAATCCCCTCTTCTCCAGGAACCGGTCTCGCTGGGGAGGCTGATCGGCGCCCTCGGTTACTTCGCCTCCACTGTGGTTCCCTCTGCAGGCGACACGAATCGGTTAGAGGTCATGGGCGGTGAGAGCGGGGCGCAGAGGAACCCCCACACCTCACCTGCGACAGGAGAACTCACCCTCTCGCCCGTGCCAGCCCACCTGACCACCCGGGATGGACAAGTAGATGTGGGATACCCAGGGGTCGGTCGCCGGACAGGTGCCGCACCCGGTGTGGAGGAGATCCGCGAATGGCTCCGGCCGTACCCCGCACTCGCCAAGCTGGGTACTCCACGGCATGTGAGCGAGCCGTGGAGCTACCCATACGGGAGCTCGTCCATCACGGTCACATGGGATGTCAGCGGTGATGGGAAGGCCGGCACCCAGGCGCAGTGGGTGAGGAGCATTTTGGATGTGGTCTCCGCGGAGCACGGCCCCTCTGGTTCGCCCTACGGAGAGGTGCTTCCTGGCGTCGGCGGGAACGACTCGGCGCAAGATCCGCTGGTCACATGGTGGCTAGTCCTCTATGGCCTGTCGAACCTGGTGCGGTACCACCCGGCGGCGTGGAGGGCGACCCTGGACGTCGATAAGAGCACCCTTGCTGTTCCCCTTGAACAGCTCGTGTCCTTTGCCAGTGAGAAAGTGCCCGATCTGTTGTTCGAGGCCTTCGTCGACCTCGGCGGCGGGCGCCAGTAGTCGGCACGCACATCACTCCCGCCGTTAGTGGCGCTCGGAGAGGGTAAGGCGGGCGAGCGCAGCCGCCGCAAACCTTCGTTTGTGCGCCTCCCACGCGCTGGGGGATGGGCACTGATCGGAGAGAGGCCCTGCACATTTATCTCCGCGATTTACACCCTGTCACGCCACGAAGATGCAGAATGGGTGGCCCGCAGGATCGGTGAAGACGTACAGCGGCTCGTCGGGATCATCAGTGCGGTCGAGAATGACTCGCGCCCTAGGGCGTGTTGCTAAAGGATGGTCGCTAGCCAGTGGAGCGTTGCGGCGAGGCTGAGCCCGGCGTGATAGTTCCGGGCGTACTTGTCCGAGCGCATCGCGATCCCTCGCCACTGCTTGAGCCGGTTGAAGCACCGCTCCACGACATTGCGGCCCCGGTAGCGCTGGCGTTGGTCTTCGGCGAAGTCGATCGGCCGGCCCGGGCATCTGCGCCGGTGCGCGATCTGGTCGGCCCGCTCGAGGATCGTGGCCGCGATGCCATGCCGGCGCAGCCAAGCCCTGTTCGCCTTCGAGGGGTAGCCCCTGTCCGCGATCAGCCTCTGCGGGCGTGTCCTGGGCCGGCCACGGGCCCCGGCAACGCTGATCTGCTCCATCGTGGTGGCCAACATCGAGGTGCCCGCGACCTGGCCGCCGGTCACTACGAACGCCAGAGCCCGTCCCTTGCCGTCACGGACCAGATGATTCTTCGCCGTCAGGCCACCACGGGAACGCCCGATCGCATGATCAGCCGGCTCGTCCCCTGATTTCTTGTAGTTGATCCAGGCCCCCTGTGGTGCGGGGCAGGGTCGCACCGTGCCGATGGACGCGCACGATCGTGGAATCGATTGAGGCGACCCAGTCCAGTTCCCCGGCCGCCTGGGCCATGGACTGTGAATCGCCCCGGGTTTGTTAGAGGCTCGTAAGTGCCGCCCCGGCAGGCGCCGGCACGGGATTCTCATGATGGTAGACGTCCTCGAACTCGACCGGAGGAACCATCCCGATCTCGCCGTGCACACGCCGATGGTTGAACCAGTCGATGTACTCCGCGACCGCGATCTCCAGGCCCTCGATGGACTTGAATGGCCCCTTGTTCCGGATCAGCTCCGCCTTGAACAGCGAGTTGAACGCCTCCGCGAGGGCATTGTCATACGAGTCCCCCGTCGAGCCGACTGAGGCGACTGCGCCGGCCTGGGCGAGCCGCTGGGTGTATCGCACGGCGACGTACTGGACTCCTTTATCGCTGTGATGCCGTAGCCCGGCCACGTCTTGGCCTGCACGCTGACGCGTCCAGAACGCCATCTCGAGGGCATCCAGGGCCAGGTCCGTGCGCAGCGACTTCGACAGCTGCCAGCCCAGCACCCGTCGGGAGAACACGTCGATGATGAACGCGGCGTACACCCATCCGCTGAAAGTGCGGCAGTAGGTGATGTCAGCGATAGGGCGTGTCTGAGAATAGATGCACGAGTCAGCTGAGACCCTGGGGACATGTCCCGGTTCCAGATGCTCTCTGACACCCAATGGGAGTTGATCGCCCCGATGCTCCCGACCCGGACCGGCCGCGCCGGCAGGCCGTTCGCCGACGCCCGCACCATGGTGGAGGCGATCATCTACCGGTACCGGTGCGGAATCGCTTGGAGGGATCTGCCCGAGGTCTACGGGCCCTGGCAGACCGTGTGGACCTGGCATCGGCGCTTGGCCGAAGAAGGCACATGGGACACGGTGCTGGCCACGCTGACCGCCGCCGCTGACGCCGAAGGCCTGATCGATTGGTCGGTCTCGGTGGACTCCACGATCGCCCGCGCGCATCAGCACGCGACGAACATCACCCGCCTCACAGGGGGATGGGTCGAACTACAAGAATCCGCGTGAGGAGCCGGCCGATCACGGCATCGGGCGCTCCCGTGGCGGGCTGAGCACGAAGATCCATCAGCTCGTCGATGGGACCGGGCTGCCGCTGGTCAGCCTGATCACCCCCGGCCAGGCAGGGGACTCCCCGATGCTGCTTCCTCTTCTGGCGCAGCTGCGCGTGACCCGGCCAGTAGGGCGGCCCCGGACTCGCCCCGAGGCCGTGCTGGGCGATAAGGCGTACTCCTCCCGGGCGATCCGCACCCACCTACGTGCCCGTGGGATCAAAGCGGTCATCCCCGAACCGGCCGACCAGCAGGGCCACCGCAGACGGCGCGGTGCCCGCGGCGGGCGCCCCGTCAGCCTCGACGCGGACGCCTACAAGGGCCGCAATGTCATCGAGCGTCAGTACGCTCACCTGAAGCAGTGGCGGGGTCTGGCGACCCGGTATGACAAGTACGCGATCATCTACAGGGCCGCTGTGGTGCTGAATGCTGTGCTCGCATGGTCAAAACGATTGTCAGACATGCCCTAG
>NZ_JABFAX010000005.1:30795-32196 GCF_017168395.1 Micrococcus sp. KRD128
GGCGGGTTCAACCGGTCGTTGCAACACCGTGCGTTGAGAGCGAGCGTAGCTGCTCGGCGAAGACCTCCGCGGGAGTCTTCCAGTCCAGGACCTTCCTGGGCCTGTTGTTCAGCGTGTACGCGACTGCTGCGAGGTCCTCGGCCGACCATCTCGACAGGTCCGTGCCCTTGGGGAAGTACTGCCGCAGCACCCCGTTCGTGTTCTCGTTCGTCGGCCGCTGCCACGGCGAGTGGGGGTCAGCGAAGAACACCTTCGTGCCCGTGGCCATCGTGAACTGGACATGCCCGGCCAGCTCCTTGCCCCGATCCCACGTCAAGCTCTGACGCAGCTGCTCCGGCACCGTCGCCATCGCCTTGATCAGGGCCGCGGTCATCGCCTCGGCCCCGTACCCACCCAGCGACGGCCCGTTCTTCACCGGCGGCCGCTCACCCCATCCCTCCAGGCGGGGCAAGTGGACCAGGATCGTGGCCCGGCTCTTGCGCTCGGCCAGAGTCCCGATCGCTGAACGCTCGGTCCCGATGATCAGGTCCCCTTCCCAGTGCCCGGGCACAGCACGATCAGCGGCCTCGGGTGGGCGCTTGCTGAACACCACGTCCTCGGTGACGTGGCCCTGGGGCTTGTTCCGGGTACGTGCCCGCGGCTCGCGCAGAGCCCGCCCGGTACGTAGGCACCCGACGAGTTCGCGTTTGAGTGCGCCCCGTCCCTCGACGAACAGGGACTGATAGATCGCCTCGTGAGAGATCCGCATGGACACATCATCCGGGAACTCCAGGCGCAGCCGGTGGCTGATCTGCTCAGGGCTCCACGCCGTGGACCACCGCCGGTCCGCCCGGCGCGGTTTCATCTTCCGCCCCTTGAAACCGGGCCCGACCGGTCCCGGCACGGCCACGCCATCGGGGCCCAGGACCACCCCGTTCAGGCGTGCCTGGACGTAGTCGTGCAGTCGCTGGTTCGTGGCCAGCTTCGCCGGCTTGGGCCGCCTGGCAGCTTCCTGGGCCTTCCACTGCGCCACCGTGGCCCGGTACTCCTGCTTCCCGGAACGAGTGGCGCAGTTACGGCGCAGCTCACGGCTGATCGTGCCGGGATCACGTTCCAGCGTGCGTGCGATCTGACGGACCCCCTGGCCCTGGGCATGGAGGATCGCGAGCTCCTCACGCTCAGCGAAGGACAGATACCGGCCGGTGGGCTCGGCTAAGGACAGCGGGGTCATCCCGCCAGCGTGACGGAACCAGCGCGCCCCGACGGGCCAGGACACGCCCACAGTCAGGGATGCCTCGACCGTGGTGACACCGGTGGCGATCACACGCCAGAACTGGCGTTGGACCTCCCGTGAGGGCTGCGGCCTGCCAGGAGAGCGCATCGGGGCCCGCAAAGCCCGATCCGCTCTCCACTGCCGACGTG
>NZ_JABFAX010000005.1:32296-51268 GCF_017168395.1 Micrococcus sp. KRD128
TCGACCGTGGTGACACCGGTGGCGATCACACGCCAGAACTGGCGTTGGACCTCCCGTGAGGGCTGCGGCCTGCCAGGAGAGCGCATCGGGGCCCGCAAAGCCCGATCCGCTCTCCACTGCCGACGTGTCCCCTCGGGCACGTCACTGATCTTCCTCGCCCAGTCCTTGCTTGCCATCGCCCATACCTCCAGTGATTCCGAGAGGGTGTTGCGACGACCGATTGAATCCACCGACGCTGCCGTGGTCGGAGTGGAAGATCGCGCCGACCAGCGACCCGCGGTCGTGGTGCGCGGCACGGAGGGCGTCTTCGACGAGTTCGGTGCGCATGTGGTCGGCGACTTGCCAGCCCGCGAGCTTCGGGAGGCGCTGTCGCGGGACGGATCGGCGTCGGTGGACGACGCGGTCTCGACCGCGTCCGCGCTGTGCGGGGCGGGGGTGCCGTGCAGCAGGCACTCCCCGATCTGGCGGCGGCGGTGCGGCAGGGGCGTGTGGCTGGCCAGCACGCGGGCGTTGCGCCAGTGGCGGTCGAGTCCCGGGCCCGCGACGACGGCCGACGCCCCGGCCGTCTCGAACAGGTCGGAGGTCAGCTGCAGCGTCAGGTCGGCCGCCACGGAGGACGCCGAGGCCGCGGCGACCCAGGCCTCCGTGTGGGCGGCCTCGAAGGCCTCCGCGGCGCCGTCGTCCGGGGACTCGGTCGCGGCCGCGCCGAGCGCGGGCGCCGTGCCGGCCGCGGCGGTGTACGCCGCCTCGAGGGCGGGGACCGCGCCGAGGACCACGGAGCGCAGCGCCCGGACCTGCGCCGCGGCGGTGCCGAGCTGGTGCTGCAGGACCGGGTCGTGGGCGGGGCTGGCGCTCGCGGCGTGCTGGTAGGAGCGGGAGCGGCGGCGGAGGATCTCGGCGAAGTCGTCGAGCGCGCGCTGGGCGATGCCCGCCTGGGTGGCCGCGAGGATGAGCCACAGGAACGGGTAGCCGGGGGCGGCGGTGGGGCGCTCCAGGTCGACGCGGCGCCAGGCGGGGGCGGGCGCGTCGGTGTAGACGGTGGTGCCGGAGGCCGTGCCGCGCTGGCCGATGCCGTCCCAGTCGTCGCGGGCCTCGACGCCCGGCCCGGTCACCTCGACGACGAGGGGCTGCAGGGCCCCGGCGTCGTCGTGGGCGGCGACCAGGGTCCAGTCCGCCAGCAGGGTGCCGGTGGAGTACTGCTTCGTGCCGGTCAGCAGGAACGCCTCCGGGTCGCGCGGGTCCCGGCGGGCCGTGACGCCCGGCAGGCCGGTCGCGGCCGGCGGGTCCACGAGTGCGTTGGCGAAGACCTTCCCGGCGGCCACCTCGTCCAACCACCAGTCGGTCAGACGTGGGTGGACGTCGCGGGCGACCTGCTCCGTGAACATGAAGTGCCCGTGGAGGGCCTGGGGGAGGTTCGCGTCGGCCGCGGCGAGGTCCACGAGCAGGTCGAGGAGCTGCGTGAGGGTCGCGCCGGAGCCGCCGCGCTCCCGCGGCAGCCGGAGGGCGGTGAAGCCGGTCTCGGCGAGCAGGCGCACGGCCGCATGGGGCGCGACGGCCGTGTCCCGCCGCCTGGCCTCGTTCGCGGCGATCCGGGCGAAGACGGGGGCGAAGCGGGCTCGGAGTTCTGCGGTGTCGGGGGTGTCGGCGGCGGAGGTCGGTGCGGGACGGTCGAGGACGGGAGTGGTCATGGGCGGTCCTTCCGTGGGCAGGTGGGCCGACCGTAGGCATCCGCGCCGCGCCCGGCCCAGCCCGCGGACGGGTGGCGTCACGTGCCGGTTCCCGCGACGGGGGCGCGCCGTCGGCGGTGCCGGGATGACGGGCAGACGCCCACCGCCGTATTGCGAACCATCTGCAACAGTCTTTATTGTGAATCAGTCGCATCTTCTCGCTCTCGTGAAAGGCTCCCCGTGTCCCACTCCACCCCGCAGCGCCGTTCCACGCGCACCGCCGCCTGCTCCGCCACCCTCGCCGCCGCGGCCATCGCACTCACGGCGTGCGGCGCGGACGCCGCCCCGTCCGGCCCGACGTCGGCACCCGCCTCCGCCTCGGGCGGCTCCGAGTCACCGGCGGGTGAGGCGAGGGCGGCCTCCTCCGTCTCCGAGGAGGACCGCGTCGACCCGACCCAGACCACCGAGGTCTCCGCGGTGACCCCGCGCATCCTGCTCTCGCACGAGGGCGGGCTCACGCTGCTCGACGCCGAGTCCGGCGAGGTGGTGAAGGAGCAGGACGTCCCGGGCTTCACGCGGCTGAGCAACGCCGGCAACGGCAAGGACGTCCTGGTGACCACCGGGAACGGCTGGGAGGTGTTCTCCACCGGCATCCAGGCCAAGGCCCACGGCGATCACGTCCACAACTACGAGTCCGCGCCCGGCATGACCGGCGTGACGTTCCCGGGTGAGCACCCCGGCCACGTCGTCACCCACAACGGCAGGACCACCCTCTTCGCGGACGGCACGGGCGCGATCCGGACCTTCGACTCGGCCCACCTGGACAAGGCGACCCCGGACCTCCTGCCCGTCATGACCGAGGCGGAGACCGAGGACCCGCACCATGGCGTGGCGCTCGAGCTCTCCGACGGCACCCTCTTCACCACGCAGGGCACCGAGGACTCCCGGAACACGCTCCAGGTGATCGACCCGAAGACCGGCGAGGTCACGGCCGAGACCGACGACTGCCCCGGCAGCCACGGCGAGGCCGCGGCCCAGCCGACGGAGGCGGGCGACGTCGTCGTGATGGGCTGCGAGAACGGGCCCGTCGTGTACCGGGACGGCGAGTTCCACAAGGTGGACGTCGAGACCGAGTACCAGCGCTCCGGGAATCTGTTCGGGCTGCACGACTCGCCCATCGTCCTGGGGGACTACAAGGTCGAGGAGGAGCCGAAGGAGGCCGTCGAGCGGCCCACGGCGATCGCCCTCATCGACACCCGCACCGATGCGCTCACCACCGTGGACCTCGGCTCGTCCTACTGGTTCCGCTCGCTCGGCCGCGCCGAGGACGGCTCCGCGGTCGTGCTGACCTACGACGGCGAGGTCAACGTGATCGACGAGGAGACCGGTGAGGTCACCGCCGAGCACCCGGTGATCGAGCCGTGGAAGGAGAAGGACGAGTGGCAGGAGCCCGGCCCGATCCTGAAGGTGGCCGGGAACACCGCCTACGTCACCGACGCGGAAGCCCAGAAGCTCGTGGCCGTCGACCTGGAGACCGGTGAGACCGTCCTGGAGAAGGACCTGGAGTTCGCCCCGGTCGAGATGGCCGTGGTCACCGGCCAGCCGGAGTCCGCGAAGCCCGGGGAGGCCGCGGACGCCGAGTCCGGCCATGACGAGCACACCGACCACGATCACTGATCGGGCCGGACACGGCGGCGGGGGTCAGCGCCGCGCGGCCGTGGCCCCCGCCGGAACCGGGTCCGACGCATCGGCGGGGTACCCGAGGCGCGGGGCGGACGGCTGGAGCGCGAACACGAGCAGCGTGAGCGGGCCGACGAACGGCACCAGCCCGAGGAACAGCCACGCGCGGCTGAAGCCGGCGTCGTGGAGGCGCCGGGCGAGCAGGGCGAGCGAGGGGAGTGCGTGTGTGATCCCCACCAGGAGGACGGCCGCGTCGCGGAGGGACAGGTCCGGGGAGCCGAGGAGGAACACGTCCAGGACGGTGGACACGAAGTGAACTACGGCCTGCAGGAGCCACACGTAGAGCGCCGCGAGCCAGAAGTCGGCGCGGGACGCGCGCCCGCTGAACTGCGCGTAGCCGGCGTAGTAGCGGCGGATGGCCTGAAGCATGGTCATGGTCCGGCCCTCAGTCCTGCCGAGGGGACGCCAGCAGCCCCTGCGCTGCGACGATCACGAGCATCGCCGCCCCCGCTGCGGCCGCCCCCGCGGGCCCGGCCACGGGATCGCCGAGAGCCGCGAGTGCGGCACCAGCGAGCCCCAGCACGGCCATCGCCCCGCCGATCCACCAGAACACCGGGGCCTGGAATGCCCGGGCGAACGGGAGGAAGTGGCCGCCCACCACGGCGGCCACCAGGGCGATCTGCGCCGTCGGTGCGTCGAGCGCGAAAGCCACCAGACGCGTCACAGGGAGGAGCGCCAGCATCGCGACGACGGCGATCCCGTAGACGCGCAGCGCGCCGCGGGCGGGCGTCGGCACGGCGGGCAGCACCCGCCGGCGCAGCAGCACCACCACCAGGGTGAAGCTGATGAGCGAGATGGCGACGCCCCGCAGCGTGCCCTGGTGCTCGGCCGGCAGCCCCGCGATCCCGCCGAACAGGAAGGCGCCGCCGCCGATCACCCCGATCAGCCCACCCGACACCACCGGGTGCCGGAGGTGGCCGATCCCGCGGACGGGCGGGTCGTCGTCGCGGTGGGGCGGCCGCATGGGGCGGGCCGTGGTCGTGTCCGTCATGGTTCCCCCTCGCATCACGTGTGACATGCATCATCCTGCCATGACGGGTGGACGGGTCAGGCCCCCTGTGGACAGGCCTCGACGATCATCAACGGGTGCTCCGCCGCGTCGAACGGGCGGCCGTGCCAGTCGCTCCAGACGCGGTCCACCGCCAGCCCCGCCGCCGCGAGGTCCTCGGTCACCTGCTCCACGGAGCGGAACTGCAGGTGCTCCTCACCCTCACGGACCACGCCCTCGTCCGAGTACACGGTGCGCCATCGGTGCACGACGACGCCGTCCGCATCCGGCGTGCTCGTCGCCTCGGACTCGACGAGGCGACCGGCCGCCGTCGTCCGTTCCGTGGGCTCCTGCTGCCAGTCCTCCCAGGCACACCGGACGGGGTTGCGGGTCTCGAACAGCAGCCGGCCGCCGGGGACCAGGCCGGCGGCGATGCGCCGCAGGGCGTCGTGCCAGTCCTGGCCGATCAGGTGCATCGCCACGTTCCCGCTCATGATCACCAGGCCCGCCGACGCCGGCGCGATCAGCTCCGCCGTGCCCCGCCGCCACTCGACGCGGTCCCCGCCGGGGCGCGCCCGGGCGACGCGCAGCATGGCCTCGGCCGGGTCGATCCCGACGACGGCGCGGTCATCGCCGGTCAGCGTCACCGTGAGCGATCCGGTGCCGCAGCCGAGATCGACGATCCGCCGGGCGCCGGACTCCTCTGCCGCCCGGCGGAAGTACGCGTGGTCCTCTCCAGGCGGGTAGTCGAGGTCATAGAGGGCGACGACGCGGTCGTCGTCGTAGGCGCGGCGGTTCGTCTCGGCCGGGTCCGGATGCATGGACGGCACCGTATCCTGAAGACGACCGCATCCCCCACCAGCTGGACCACGAGGAGTTCGACCAGCGGCTCGAGGGTTGAACCGCCGCCGTCACCGCTGAGCCGTGCCGCGGTCCGGCCGCCCACACCACGAAGACGCAGAAGCGCCTGGCCGGCTGGGCGCAGGGCGTGTCTCCTCAATGGGCGCGCACCCATGGCGGCAGTTCAGTTCGTCATGCCTCTTGACCGTGGCTGCTGTAGACCACGATCGGCGCCCCACGGGGATCACGCGTGCTCTTCCACACGGTCATGCCGATTCGTTCGGCCACGCGACGGGAAGCCATGTTGTCGGGGTTGATGATCGCGGTGACCATCGTTGCGTCCAGGGTCTCGAACCCGTATCGCAGGCAGGCAGAGGCCCCCTCGGTTGCCAGTCCTTGTCCCTGGCGTTCCGGCAGGACGTGGTAGCCGACCTCGAGGACCTCCTGACCGTCGACGTTCTGCCAGGTCAGGCCGCAGTCACCGATGAAGTCGCCGGTGGTCCGGTGTTCGATGACCCACAGGCCGAACCCATGCGTGGCGTAGTTGTCCTTCGACCAGTTGATCCACCGCTGCACCTCGTTGCGCGACTTGGCTCGCGGGTAGTAGCGCATGACCTCCGCGTCTCCGAGGAGCCTGCACATGTCGTCGAGGTCAGCGTCGGTCATGCACCGGAACGTGAGTCGATCTGTGGATTGCGGGATCACCCGACGACCTTACCGACGGCACTGAACCGGCTTCTTGTCTTCGACAGGTGCGTGAAACCACCGCCGCGGTCTGCCGCGCTCACCCCACGAAGACGCAGAAGGGGTGGCCGGCCGGGTCGGCGAACACGTACAGGGGCTCGTCCTCGTCGCTGGAGCGGTCCAGGACGAGGCGCCCGCCCAGGCGCAGCGCGTGGTCGTGGGCCGCGTCGAGGGAATCGCGGTCCGGCACGGTGAAATCCAGGTGCAGCTGCATCGGCACCTCGGGTGACGGCCACGTGCTGGGCTTCAGTTCCTCGGTGCGCTGGAACGTCAGGACGCGGCGGCCGTCGTCGTCCAGCAGCACGAGCCAGTCCGCGCTGTCCGGCTCGCGGCCGTCCGCGAGCTCGTCGCCCGCGCGGTAGTGGAGGCCGAGGAGCTCGCGGTAGAACTCCGCGACGGAACGGATGTCGACGGCGTCGATCACCGGCTGCTGGAGCACGGGGCGGCTGACCATGGTCACACATTAAGCGACCTCGGCGTCCGCGTCAGCGTCTCGGCCTCAGTCGACGTCGTCGCGCCCCGCATCCACCCACCGCGCGGCCGGCACGACGGCGGCCAGCGAGACCACCGCCAGGACCTGCCACCCCGCGAGCGCCCAGCCGACCCCGAGCGTCGCCCCGAGTGCACCTCCCGCGAGGGTCGCCAGCGGCACGGAGCCCCGGGTGAGGGTGCGGCGCATCGCGGTGACCCGCCCGAGCGTGCCCTCGGGGCAGGCGCGGGCGGTCACGGCGGCCTGGGTGATGTTCCCGAGCAGGACCATGAACCCCCAGAGGGCGGCGCCGGCCAGCAGCCACGGCCCGGCGTGGGCGCGGTCCACGTAGGCCAGCAGGTGCAGCCCCACGGCCACGGCGCAGCCGACCGAGCCGAGGAGGATGCACCGGCGCTCGCCCAGGCGGTCGATGGCCCGGCCCGCCAGGGACGAGGCCGCCAGTGCCCCGACCGCGCCTGCGGTGATCTGGATGCCCAGGAACTCCGGCCCGAGCCGCAGGTCGGTCAGGATCCAGACCGCCTCGACCGGGGCGAAGAGGGCCATGCCCACGTTGGCGGCCACCGACCCCATCGTCAGCAGCCACAGGACCGGGGTGCGCCGCAGGACCGTCCACCCCTCCGCGGCGTCCTTCCCGAACCGGGCCCAGCGGGAGAGGACGTCCGCGACGCCGGGGTCCCCGCCGTCGTCCGGGACGTCCGCCGCGGCGGAGGGCCGCAGCCGTACCCGGAGCGCGACGATCGCCGCCGCGAAGAGGAACGTCGTCGCGATGCCGAGCACGGGCCCTGCGCCCAGCGACCCGACGAGGACGCCCGCCGCGGCGGGCACGATCAGCACGAGGGCGGCGTCGGCGGACTCGAGCCGCGCCGTCAGGCGGGCGACGGCGGTGGCCGGCACGACGCGCGGCACGAGCGCGGTCTGGGTGGTCTCGGCCAGCACTGTGAGCACGCCCAGCAGGGCCATGACGGCGGCGAGGTGACCGAACGTGAGCGCGTCGAGCGCCCACGCCACGACGAGCGAGCCGAGCACCGCCGCCTTGGCGAGGCCGGTGGCCGCGAGCAGCCGCGGGCTGAGGTGTCGGTCCACCACGATGCCGATGGGCACGCCGAGCAGGAGGAATCCCAACCCGGAGAGCGTCATCAGCACGCCCATGCCGTCGGCGCCCACGCCGAGCAGGAGCACCGCCAGGACGTCCAGGGCGACGTCCGTGGCGGACCGGCCACCCGCGTCGAGGGCGTTGGAGGCGACCAGCCACCGCGCCCGTCCTTCCGGCGGCGGGGGCGTCCCAGTGTCAGGGCCGCGGGGGCCAGGCGTCTGGCGACGCGGGTCCGTGCTCACCGCCACACGTGGAGCAGGTAGCCGTAGCTCAGTGACGTCTCTGCGGGGTGCTCGGCGAGCCACGCGTCGGCGACCCCTCGCTCGAACTCCAGCCGCAGGACGGCCTCGAGGTCGGCGCGGGAGTCGAAGGTCCACGAGCTCATGACCTCGCGGGTCTCGGCCCCGATGCCGGCCCACCACTTGCGGGCGTACGTGTCCTGGCCCTGCGCCGCGGCGTTCGTGCTCGCCCGCAGCAGCTCGGCGAACTGGCCGCGCTCGGTGTCGTTGTCGATCACCACGAGCGCGCCGCCGGGCCGCAGCACCCGGGCGACCTCGTCGAGGCCGGGCCGGACGTCCCAGCGCGGGTGCGGGAAGAAGTACGCGAACCGGGCGTGCACGACGTCGATGCTCGCCTCCGGCAGCGGGATCTGCTCGGCCGAGCCGTAGAGCACGCGTGCCCCGCCGGGGCGGGCGCGGGCGGCCCCCAGCAGGCGCACGTCCGGCTCGACGGCGATCGTCTCGGCCGCGTCGGCGTAGCGGGGCAGCCAGAAGCCGGTGCCCGCACCGAGGTCGAGCAGCGTCCGCCCGGTCCAGGGCGCCGCCTCCTGCAGCGCCGCCCAGAGGGCGCCCTCACGGTCCATGGCCGCGTTCTCGATCTCGTACAGCGCCGGGTCCACGCCCTGGTTGCCCGAGGGCCGGAAGTCGGGCAGGTCCGTGGCCGGTCCGCCCGGTGTGCTCTGTGTCATGCCCGGGAGTCTGACACACCCCCCCCTCCACGCCGGTTCGTCACACGGGTCTGCCTCGGCCCGCCGCGCCCCGGAGAGGCTCCGGCCGGTCCTGGATGGCGCGGTGGCGGCTCATATGACGTGGGAGCCGGCCGTCCGCTGGACTCGCGGCGGCCCACCGCGTGGGATGGGCTCACCACCCATCCAGAGCGGCCGAGAGATCTGGCTCGACGACGCCGCAGCAACCCGCCCGCCGCACCCGGACCCCCGGGAACGGCAGGCCCGGTGCTACCGCCAGGACCGATGGAGGAGAGCAGATGCCCCGTCACGCCACACAACAAGTCCACGCCGGCTACGAGCCCGCCGCACCCCACCGGCCGGTCGTCCCGCCCATCCACCAGACCACGGCGTTCCGTTTCCCGGACCACGCCACGGCGGCATCGATGTTCCGGCTCGAGACCCCCGGCTTCACCTACAGCCGCACGGGCAACCCGACCGTCGCGGTGTTCGAGAACCGCCTCGCCGCGCTGGAGGGCGGCATCGGCGCGATCGCCACAGCCACCGGCCAGGCCGCCGTCGCGCTGTCCCTGCTGGCGCTGCTGCAGGGCGGCAAGCACCTGGTCGCCTCCAGCCAGCTCTACGGCGGCACCGTGGACCTGCTGACGGACACGTTCGCGGACTTCGGCATCGAGGTCACCTTCGCGGACCCGGCGGACCCGCCCGCGTGGGCCGCCGCGGTCCGGCCTGACACCCGCGCGTTCTTCCTCGAGGCCATCACCAACCCGCTCGCCACCCTCCCGGACCTGCCCGCGCTCGCGGACCTCGCCCACGCGGCCGGCGTGCCCGTGGTGGTGGACAGCACCCTCGCGACGCCGGCCCTCTACCGGCCGCTGGAGCACGGCGCCGACGTCCTCGTGCACTCGGCCACCAAGTTCCTCGGCGGGCACGGCGCGGTGCTCGGCGGCGCGATCGTGGACGGCGGCACGTTCGACTACGGCGCGGCGCCGGACCGGTGGCCGCAGCTGGCCCGGCCCAAGGCCCGCTACGGCGGGCAGACGCTGGTCGAGCGGCACGGCCGCGGCGCCTACCTGACGCTGACCCGCAGCAAGTTCCTGCACGACCTCGGCCCCACCCTCGCCCCCGCGAGCGCGGCGCAGTTCATCCAGGGGCTCGAGACGCTCGACCTGCGCGTGGCCCGCCACACCGCCACCGCCCTGGCCGTGGCCGAACACCTGGCCGGGCACCCCGCGGTCGCGCGGGTGCACCACCCCGGCGTGGCCGGACATCCCAGCGCGGCGCTGGCCGCCCGCGACTTCCCGGACGGCGTCGGCTCGGTGTTCTCCTTCGACCTGGCCTGCGGTCCCGAGGCCGTGGCCCCGTTCCTCGACGCGCTCGAGCTGTTCCAGCTGGTGGTCAACGTCGGCGACGCCCGGTCCCTCGTCTCCCACCCGGCGACCATGACGCACTGTCGCCTGACGCGGCAGCAGCGCGAGGCCGCCGGGATCGCCGAGACCACCGTCCGGCTCTCCATCGGGCTGGAGTGTCCCGACGACCTGATCGCGGACCTGGACCGTGCCCTGGCCGTGGTGACCGCCGCCGGGCCGGCCGTCCCCGCCACCACGCCCGCCGTCCCCGAGACCGCCGCCGTCACCCAGGAGGTGCGCTGAGATGACCGCCGTCCACCACACCACCCGCTCCGTGTCCCGTCCCGCCGTCCGCGGCTTCACCACCACCGCCGTGCACGCCGGCCAGGAGCCCGACCCGCTGACCGGCGCCGTGGTGCCGCCGATCTACCAGACCAGCACCTTCGTGCAGGACGGCATCAACGTGCTGCGCGCCGGGCACGAGTACAGCCGCGGCTCCAACCCGACCCGGAACGGCTTCGAGACCCAGCTCGCCGCCCTCGAGCACGGCGACCGGGCGTTCGCGTTCGCCTCCGGGCTCGCCGCCGAGGACGCCCTCCTGCGGGCCGTGCTGCGCCCCGGCGACCACATCGTGCTGGGTGGCGACGGCTACGGCGGCACCCACCGCCTCATCACCACCGTCCTCGAGCCGTGGGGCGTGTCCAACACCCCCGTGGACATCACCGACCCGACGGCGGTCGCCGCGGCCGTCCGCCCCGGCCGCACCGCGCTGCTGTGGGTGGAGACGCCGTCCAACCCGCTGCTCGGCATCGCGGACCTGGCCGCCTGGGCGCAGATCGCCCACGACGCCGGCGCGCTGCTGGTCGTGGACAACACGTTCGCCTCGCCCTACCTCCAGCGGCCCCTCGACCTCGGCGCGGACGTCGTGGTGCACTCCACCACCAAGTACATCGGCGGGCACTCGGACGTGCTCGGCGGCGCCGTGGTGGTGGCCGACCGCGAGTTCCGCGGCCGGGCGCTGGCCGAGGCGGTGGCCTACCAGCAGTTCGCCGCCGGCGCGGTCGCCGGCCCGCAGGACTCCTACCTCGCCGCCCGCGGCCTCAAGACGCTCGGCCTGCGCATGGACCGGCACGGCGCCAACGCCGCCGCCCTCGCGGGCTGGCTGCAGGGCCGCCCCGAGGTCGCCCAGGTCTTCTACCCCGGGCTGCCCGACCACCCGGGCCACGCGCTCGCCGCGCGGCAGATGGACGGCTTCGGCGGCATCGTCTCCGTGCGGTTGGCCGGGGGAGAGGCCGCGGCCCGCGCGTTCGCCGAGGCCACCGAGCTGTTCGCGCTCTCGGTCAGCCTCGGCGGGGTCGAATCGCTGCTCTGCTACTCCTCCGAGATGACCCACGCCTCCGTGCGGGGCACGCCCCTGGCCGTCCCCACGGACCTGGTCCGGCTCTCCGTCGGCATCGAGGACGTGGCCGACCTGCAGGCGGACCTCGAGGCCGGCCTCGAGTGCGCCGCACGCGTCGCCGCCGGCCGCGGGGCGTCGTCGTCGTCCGCGGTGCCCCGTCCCGCCCCCGCCCCGCCCACCACCGCACCACCCGCGCCCGCACCCCGGAGAGGACCCGATGAGCCACGCCACCCTTGTCCCGAGCACCGTTCCCACCCGCGTGGACGACCTGACGTTCAGCATCCACACCACGCCGTTCGACGAGGACTACACGCCCGCCGCCAGCACGCGCGCCACCACGAACTTCGCGAACCTCGCCCGCGGTGCGGACCGGCGGGAGAACCTGCGCGCCGCCCTGGCCATGATCGACGGGCGCCTCAACGACCTCGCCCCCTGGGACAACCCGGAGCGGGACCGCTACACGGCACGGATCGAGATCGTCTCGATCGACGTGCACTTCACCGCCGACGAAGGCGCGGCCGTCGACTTCCCGCTCATGGAGATGCTCGACGTGCGGGTGGTCGAGCGCGCGACGGGCGCCGTGCTCGGCCGCAGTGTGGGGAACAACTTCTCCTCCTACGTCCGCGACCACGACTTCTCCGTGGTGCTGCCCGCGCACGTGGCGACGTCGCCGGGGACCGAGGAGCCCGACGGCTTCGGCGACCTGCACGGGCGGCTGTTCCGGCACCTGCTCGACTCGCAGGCGTACCGGGAGCGGTTCCCGCAGCCGCCCGTGATCTGCATCAGCGTGTCCACGAGCCGCACCTACCGGCGGCTGACGAACGAGCACCCGGTGCTCGGGGTCGAGTACCGCCAGGACGCGCCCTCCCGCACGGACCGCTACTTCGGCCGGATGGGCCTGGGGATCCGGTGCTTCCTGCCGCGCGGGGCCGTGGCGCCGCTGGCGTTCTACTCGCGGGGCGACCTGCTCAACGACCACGCGAACCTCTCCCTGGCCGGGCTGATCGCCACCATGGAGACCTTCCAGCGGATCTACCGGCCGGAGATCTACAACGCGAACGCCGGGGCCGGTGAGCTCTACCGGCCGCGCCTGGACCACGGCGACTTCTCGCAGACCCGGATCGCCTACGACCGCGAGGAGCGGGCCCGCCTCGGCCGGGAGCAGGGGGAGTACACGCAGGAGCACTTCGTGGGCCCGCACCGCGACCTGCTGGAGCGCTGGGCCGCCGCCCACGCCGCACGAGACACCGAGGAGACCCGATGACCACCCTGATCCCCACCACCCTCGTCGGCAGCCTGCCGAAGCCCGGCTGGCTCGCCGAGGAGGAGACGCTCTGGTCGCCCTGGAAGCTCGAGGGGGAGCGGCTGCGCGAGGGCAAGCTCGACGCGCTCGCCCTCGCCGTCGCCGATCAGGAGCGCGCGGGCATCGACATCGTCTGCGACGGAGAGCAGACCCGCCAGCACTTCGTCACCACGTTCATCGAGCACCTCGGCGGCGTGGACTTCGACCGGCGCGAGACGGTGCGGATCCGCGACCGGTACGACGCGAGCGTGCCGACCGTCGTCGGGGAGGTGGGCCGGCCGGCGCCGGTGTTCGTGGACGACGCGAAGGCCCTGCGCGCGCGGACGGACCGGCCCATCAAGTGGACCCTGCCCGGGCCGATGACCATGATCGACACCCTCGCCGACCGCCACTACGGCAGCCGCGAGAAGCTCGCGTGGGAGTTCGCGCGCATCCTCAACGAGGAGGCGCGGGAGCTGGCGGCGGTGGGCGTCGACGTCGTGCAGTTCGACGAGCCCGCGTTCAACGTGTTCTTCGACGACGTCCGCGACTGGGGCGTGGCGACGCTCGAGCGTGCGGCCGAGGGCGTGACGTGTGAGACGGCCGTGCACATCTGTTACGGCTACGGGATCAAGGCGAACAACGACTGGAAGGCCACGCTGGGCGAGGAGTGGCGCCAGTACGAGACGTCGTTCCCGCTGCTGCGCGAGTCCACGATCGACACGATCGCCCTGGAACGGCACCACTCCCGGGTGCCGGCGGAGCTCATCGGCCTGCTGCGCGGCAAGAAGGTGATGGTCGGCGCGATCGACGTGGCGAGCGACGAGATCGAGACACCCGAGGAGGTGGCCGCGACCCTCCGGGAGACCCTCGAGTTCGTGGACGCGGACAAGCTGATCGCGAGCACCAACTGCGGCATGGCGCCGCTGGCTCGCTCGGTGGCGCGGGACAAGACGGCGGCGCTCGTGGCCGGCGCGCGGATCCTCCGGGAGGAGCTGGGCGGGGAGTGAGGGGGGGCGGTGCCGGCTCACCCCCACACGCCGGAACCGGCGATGAGCCGGACCGCGAGCACCGCCATGACCACCGCGATCACCACGTCCACCACCCGCCACGCCTTCGGGTCGGCGAGCACCCGGGCCAGCAGTCGGGCGCCGTAGCCGAGCGCCGTGAACCACAGCACCGAGGCGGCGACGGCGCCGGCCGCGAAGACCCACCGCGCGTCGGGACCGTGCTGGTTGGCCAGGCTGCCCAGCAGCACCACGGTGTCCAGGTAGACGTGCGGGTTGAGCCAGGTCAGCGCGAGCGTGGTGGCGATGACCGACCCCGCGGTGCGCGGCGCCTGCTCGGCCACGAGCCCCTGCGGGTGCAGCGCGGCACGCAGGGAGGAGACCGCGAACCAGAGCAGGTACAGGGCACCGGCCCAGCGCAGCACCTCGAGCAGCCACGGCACGGCCTGCACGAGCGCGCCCACCCCGGCGGTGCCGGCCAGGATGAGGACGGCGTCCGAGGCCATGCACACCAGCACGACGGCGCCCACATGCTCCCGGCGCACGCCCTGGCGGAGCACGAAGGCGTTCTGGGCGCCGATGGCGACGATGAGGGCGAGCCCGGTGAGCAGGCCGGTGCCGGCGAGGGTCCACATGGGTGAGGACGCTAGGGCCCGGTCAGGCCTGAGCCAAACGAAGAGAACTGCAGGTGCCTAAGCTCTGCTTCATGAACCTGGATCAGCTGCAGGCGCTGCGTGCGATCGCGGACGAGGGCTCGTTCGAGGCGGCCGCGTACGAGCTCGGCGTCAGCGCCTCCGCGGTCAGTCAGCGCATCCGCGCCCTGGAGCGGGAGGTGGGCCAGGTGCTGCTCCGGCGCGGCACACCCTGCGAGCCGACCGAGGCCGGCGTCGGCCTGGTGCGCGTGGCCCGGCACATGCGGGTGCTCGAACAGGAGGCGTGGGCCGGGCTGGGCCGCACGGCGGCCGGGCGCAGCGTCACCTCTCTGGCCGTGCCCGCCGACGTGCTGGGCACGTGGTTCGGGCCCGTCCTGGCGGAGGCCGCCGACTGGGACGACACGGTCCTCGACCTGCACGTCGAGGACCAGGACCACAGCGCCCGGCTGCTGCGCCGCGGCGAGGTGCTGGCCGCCGTCACCACGGAGCCGCAGCCGGTGCAGGGGTGCGCGGCGGAGTCGCTGGGGAGCATGCGCTACGTCCCGCTCGTGGCGCCCGCCCTGCTCGCGCGGCATGCGGCGGGCGACGTCGTCGACCTCGGCGCGATGCCCATGATGCGCTACAACGCGAAGGACGACCTGCAGCGCCTCGCGCTGAGCGGCGCCGGGCTGGACGTCGCCCCGCCCACGCACCTGGCGCCGTCGTTCGACGGGTTCCACCGGTCCGTCCGGGCCGGCCTGGGGTGGGGGATGCTCGTGGACGCCCAGGCCGTCGAGGACGTGCGCGCCGGCCGGCTGGTCCGCGTGCCCGGGCTCGACGACGTCCTCGTGCCCCTGTACTGGCAGGCGGCCACACTGCCCGTGACGCGCCTGGTGCGGCTCACGCAGGCGGTGCGGGAGGCGGCCCAGCGGACGCTCGAGCGGGGGTGAGGCGGCACCGAGGTCGTGGACCGTCAGCGACGTCGCAGGGGTGCCGGGGCTTCCATGGACGCCTCGGCCAGTACAGGCCGGAAGCCCAGCGCCTCGTTGACGTCGAGCATGTGCCGGTTCTCCTCGGCGTTCCACGTGATGATCGCGCGGGCCTCGGGCAGCGCGTCTCGGACGGCGATGAGGTTCGCCGCCTTCACGCGCATGCCGAGGCGGTGGCCGCGGTGCTCGGGCAGCACGATGGTGTCCCACTGGTCGATCAGCCCGTCCGGGCGCGAGCGGGGCGCCACCAGCTCGCTCAGGGCGACGATCCGACCGGTGGCACGGTGTCTTGCCACCACGCGGAAGAACCGCCCGGTCGTGAGGATCTGCTCGTCCATGCGACGCACGCGGGCCGCATCCCAGACCTGCTCCACCACGGTGCGTTCCCCGGAGGGCACGTCCGTGGCCATGCGGGCCTTGAGGACGGCGAGGTCGTCCTGCAGGGACGCGTCGGCCGCGCCTTCCCAGGCGTGGAGCTCGTAGTCCGGCGAGACGCGTTCGGCCTCGGCCAGGGCGACGGCGGGGTCGATCCCCGGATCGGCGAAGTCATACCGGCTCACCCGCTCGATCTGGACGAGCGCGAAGCCGTAGGACTGGGCGAGACGCACACCCGGATGCTCGGCGGGCACCACGCCGGCGCCGTTGGGCGGGGTGAGTGCCCGTTGCCCGGCCACCGGTCGCGGCGTCAGCGGCCAGGTCTCGAAACGGGTGAGGCCGGCGGTGTCCAGGACGAGCCGCTCGGCCAGTGCGCGGCCGTGGCCGCGTCCGCGGTGCCGCGGGTGGACGTAGACGTTGAGGGCGGCCGCGTCGGGGTCGTCGACGTGGTTGATCAGGACGCGGGCGTAGCCGACCGCCTCGCCGTCGACGTACGCCAGGTAGCGGCGCTGCGTGTAGTCGGTCTCGGCGGCGGCCTGGATGAGCGCGTCCGTGGGGGTCTCGTCCCACTCGGTCGTGCCGATCAGCTCGTGGTTGTACTCGTCTCCGAGCTGGCAGTAGGCCCGCCAGTGGGGGTCGTCCGACGAGGCGGGCAGGGGGAATTCGATGATGTCAGGCATGCGGTGACTGCTTTCTGAAGAAAGGGGTGGGCGCAGAGGCACCCGTCGAGCCGTGCTCGAGACGGGCGCGCGGGGAGGGCCGGTGGTGGGTCGTCGGACCCACGGGGTCACTGCTGCTGCATCATGGGGTGAACTGTGTCACGACGTGAACCGGTGGGCAAGGGCCTTTGTCGTCGAGATGCAGCGCAGGGGCCCCTGGCCTGCGGTGGGCTCGTGGGGCAGGGGCCCGAACCGCCCGGTGTGTCCGTTGTCGAGATGCAGCGCAGATTCCACCTGACGCGCGGGGAACTCTTCGCATATCGGGCGGGATCCGGTCGGCGGGAAAACCGGGTGTCCAGGTGGGCGCCCCCGCGCGCCCCGGGGATCGCCCGAAACGTACGGGCGGCTGCCGCTCTAGCGGGTTGGTTGTGGCGAGCCGTGCGGCGGGCTGACAGGGCCCGAGGTGGCGCACACGGCGCATGGCGGGCTCCCTGGTCACAAACGACCGATTATGTCCTGCGCTCCGAATGGTTCGAGTCAGATGGCAGGTCTAAGATCGAACTGCTCTTAAGCTGGTCAATAAGTTTTAGGTTGCTCTTTGGGCAACCGCTTTTGATGGGAGCAATCAGTGACAGCAGTTTCCCTGAACCAGATTGACATCATCGTCCCAGATGTCCTTGAAGCAGCCCGCCTGCTGGTCGATGCCTTCGGGGCGACGGCGCGCGTACAGGAGCCAGAGTTCGCTGAGGTGAAACTCGGGGGCATGATCCTCATGTTCTCTCGCACTGCATTGGTCCCCATGCAGCCTGCGACGGGCCTGATCCTCCACCTCGAGGTCGATGATCCACAGGCGGCAGCGGAGCGTGCACAAGCCCACGGTGCTCGAATCCTGCACCCGTTGACTGAGACGGACTGGGGGACGTGCTCCGTGCTCATGTCTGGGCCGGCGGAGACAGTCATTGACCTCTTCCGTGAGAATGCTGGCGGCGGGGCATGAGGACGATCACGGTGCATCAGGCCGTCGACGAAGTCATCACGACAGCCGTTCGTGAGGGGGACTGCCGCACGGATAGGTGACAGTGAGCGATTCATGCCGCGAGGGTCACGGCGGGCTTCATGATGGCCTCGTACTCGATGGGGGTCAACCGTCCGAGACGAGTGAGCCGCCCCCTTCATTCGGTCCGGACGTTCTGTGAGTCGTCGGTTTCCATTTGATGGGTGCACTGCCGAGCGTACTCGGCTGGGGTTAGGTAGCCGAGCGAGGAGTGCCGGCGGTGGTGGTTGTACTCGTCCTTCCAGTTGCCGATGATGACCTGTGCGTGCAGCAGCGAGTAGAAGCTGTTGATGTTGAGGCACTCGTCGCGGATCCGGCTGTTGAACGACTCGACGTACCCGTTGCGCCACGGCGAGCCCGGAGGGATGTAGGACAGGCCGGTGCGGGTGCCGGCCCAGTCGGCCATCGCCTCGCTGATGAACTCCGGCCCGTTGTCCGACCTGAGCACCGCCGGGGCGCCCCGGGCGGCGACGAGGTCCTCGAGGTGGGCGGTGAGTCGGTCGGCGGTAATCGAGCGCTCCACGAGCCCGCCGATGCACTCCCGGGTGTGTTCGTCGACGATCGAGCAGATCTTGATCGGTCGTCCGTGCTCGTCGGCGTCGAACTGGAAGTCCACCGCCCACACCACGTTCGGCGCGTCCGCCGTCGGCACGTCGACGGTCGAGGACCCGACGCGCTTGCGTCGACGCCGCTGCGGGACCCGGAGCCCTTCGTCACGCCACAGGCGTTGGATCTTCTTGTGGTTCACCACCCACCCCTCGGCGCGGGCGTCGTGATACGCCCGCCGATACCCGTAGCGGGGATGGTCCTTCGCCCAGGCGCGCAGCCACTCCCTGAGCGCCCGATCCGGGTCCGTGACCGTGTCGCCCTTGAGCGGTCGCCGGTACGCGGAGCGGCTCAGCCCGACCAGACGGCACGCCATCCGTTCGCTCACCCGCAACTTGCCCTTGAGGTGATCGACGGCGGCGCGGCGCCTGTCCGGGCTTAGAAGTTTCCCTCAGCCAGCTCCTTGAGCGCGGCCTTCTCCAGCTCCGCTTCCGCGAGCAGACGCTTCAGGGTCGCGTTCTGCTTCTCCAGCTCCTTCAGGCGCTTTGCGTCCTCGGCCTTGAGGCCGCCGTACTGGTTCCGCCACCGGTAGTACGTCTGCTCGGACACCCCGAGCTCCCGGCACACCGCCGCGACGTCCTGACCATCGGCGAGCATCCTGTCGGCCTGCCCGAGCTTACGGACGACCTGCTCGGGGGTGTGACGCTTCCTGCTGTTCGTCATGATCTGACCAGTCTCCCTGCCCGCGACCGCGGGCAACAGGACGACTCTCATAACGACTGGACCTACGAAACGGGGTCAGCCCACGAGCTTGTCGGCGCCGGCGGTGGTAGGTCCGCTCAATCCAGCTGACGATCGCGATCCGCAACTGATCACGGGTCGTCCAAGGCCGCCGGTTGAGGACGTTCTTCTGCAACAGGGCGAAGAAGCTCTCCATCGCGGCGTTGTCCCCTGCCGCGCCGACCTTGCCCATCGAACCGAGCAGGCCGTGGTGGTTCAGGGCGTGCACGAATTGGCGTGAGCGGAATTGGGCGGGTTCAACCGGTCGTTGCAACACCGTGCGTTGAGAGCGAGCGTAGCTGCTCGGCGAAGACCTCCGCGGGAGTCTTCCAGTCCAGGACCTTCCTGGGCCTGTTGTTCAGCGTGTACGCGACTGC
>NZ_JABFAX010000005.1:51368-57062 GCF_017168395.1 Micrococcus sp. KRD128
TAGCGTGAGTCACGAGCGGGCTTCCTTCCGCGGATGAGTGGATGTCGCAATTCCCATCCTGCGGGGCGGAGCCCGCTCGTCTCATCTCAGCCCGTGCCTCGTGTCAAGAACCTCATGACCCACAACACCTAGTCAGGCCGGGATTCGTTGCACTGTGCTGGGGGTGCAGGCGCAGGGGGTCAAGCGTCGGCGGAGGCGTCCGTTTTGGGGGCCTGGGGGGTGTCCGGGGTGCGCGGCGGGTCGTTCTTGTGGATCGCGTAATGAACGGCGCGTGTGCTGACGCCTTCGCGCTCGGCAATGGCGCGCATGGTCATGTCTTCGGTGCGCATGGCGCGGATACGGTCATGGAGCGCGGCGACCTTGACGAAGTACTTCTCGCAGGGCTGGGCAACCGTGCACCGGAGCGGTCCGGGGTGCACCCCGGACCGCTCCACGAGGACACGGGAGGGCCATTTGGGATTGGCTGGAGCTGGGTAGTCCGTGCCAGTGTGAAAAGTAGTTCAATTCTTCATAAGAAGTGAACTAATCACAGGAGGGGGTGGGGTCACAAAGCTAGAAGCGAGGCTCTCAATCAAAGCGACTATAATATTCGTCATTCTGATTTTTCTTCTAGCTTCTTTTCGAGCTTATTCTTCTTCCTGTTTAGGCGCCACCAAGAAACTGACCCCTTGAGCTGGAGGGCTCCAAGTTCGTCGAGGGATGGGAGCCCCTTGTCAGACAGCCTTTTGGAGACCTCTGTCTTGTCTGCTCCTTGCATCGTTGCAATGAGTGCGTGCGCTTCCTTGACTGGAGCGGATGCTAGAGGGTGGGTGGAGAGTTTCGCGTTGACTGCCCTTAGCTCCTCTTCAAGGGCTGAGCGGGAAATGCCTCGGAGTGGCATGGGTCACTTCCCCCTCAGGCAGGCAAGCGCAGCCCGTCCTCCTGCGGCGAGAAGCGCCTCAGGGGTCCCCCGAACCATGATCTGGGTGATCTGAGGCCCATTGAGACCGATTCCCATGAGGCACCTATGGACAGCCCAGGGCAACGCCTGCGTTTCGGCTACTTCCGGGCCGGTCTTCTTTTCCTCGATTAGAAGATCAGAGAAGTAATCATCCCACTCGCTGGATGTGCTTCCTTGATTCTCGAAGTCGCCGGGAAGCGAGGCGGCGGCTGCGTACCCGTCTGTTGCTTGAGGGGTGAAGGCGGGCTGGGCCGCCCAGGCGGTAGCCCCGAAGTTGCTGATGGTGAGGGCTCCTACGAGGGAAAACGCGGCCCCGGACTGGGCTAGACGAGAGAGGCGCGGTCGATGCTTGTCGGGCACGAGAGTCTCCTTCGAGTGGATGTGACGCGCCCCACCATACTGTGCGTTCTCTATGCACCGCTATTGCTCTCTGATCCCTCTCGCTCAAGAGGACCTCTTCCTGGGCGATGCTGATGGCCGGTTGGCGTTCATCGCGGCCCTTAGGAGCTCGCACTTTGGAGTAGAGCACGTTTCCGTGTCAGAGCCTTCTGATGTCGCTGGTCCTCCGTTGAGACGCTGAGGGGCTTTCTTGCTGGTCTCAGTCGTCCTTGTGGATCGCGTAGTGCACCGTCCCGACGGTGACGCCTTCCTTGGCGGCAATGGCGCGCATGGAGAGCCCTTCCGCGCGCAGGGCGCGGATGCGTTCATGGCGCGCGGCGGCGTCCGCCAAGTAGTCCGCGCGTTCCTGGGCGACGGTGCGGCGGATGGTGCGCGGCGAGACTCCGAATCGCTCGGCTAGTTCGCGGGCGGTCTGCTTGCGCTTGGCGCGTGTAGGTGTGCTGGTCATGCGTCCTCTCCCACGATCAAACGGGCACGCTCCTCAACGGCGTTGCGTCGCTTCGCTCCGCTCTGGCGGCCTCTGAAGGCTTGGAGCGTGGACAGGGACGCCTGCTGGACGGTGCGGGCGTCTGTCCAGCCGTAGAAGCGCGTGGTGACCCATCGGTGAATGCTGGCGGCGATGTCGCGGGCCTCATTGGCCGGGAGTGGCTCGGAGAAGGCGGCGTTGAGCTCGTGCACGTGGGCGAGCACGGCGGCGTAGTAGTCGCGGCTGTCTTCGGCGCTGGCGTGCTCGTGGCGCTGGCGAATGCGTTTGGCCTCGCAGGTCCGCGGCGTCGGGCTTCTCAGGCATGCACCTCATTGTCCTGCCCGACGGCGTCGGGGGCGGTGATCCCCATGGCCTCGAGGTTCTGTGCCGTGGCGCTGGCCGGATCGAAGGGCTTGGTGGCCGTGAAGACCACGCGTGCCTTCTCGGGGGCGATCACTTCAAGGTCACGCGAACCCCAGGGCGTGTCCACGGGCTCGCCGACTGCGCCGACACCTGCGGCGCGGCACCGTTGCTCGAGGTCATCGATCTGATCCAGCAGACACGCGAAGCTGACGCTCATGGCCGGCGCCTCCTGCTCCAGGGTGACGGGGGTCGGCACCAGCAGGACGTCCTGGAAGGCCCAGCGGCGCAGGTGGACCAGCTGACCGGGCACGCTGAACAGCTCGAAGAAGTCGAGCCCTTGCGTCCAGAAGTCCACCGAGGCGGTCAGGTCTGATGTGGGGATCGTCACGAACGAGGGCATCCGGTAGATCCCCTCGAACCGCTCCGGGGCGGTGGCCTCAGGGCCGGGGGCGAGGACAGGGCTCATCTCGACTGCGTTGTAGTAGTTGCTCATGCGCCTCAGCCTGGGCCCTCACGTGAGGTGAGGGTCAAGTGGGGTCATAGGGCCACCTGGAGCGCCGGCTCTAGCCGCCAGTGCGGGAGAAGGGTCGCACCCCCCTCCCGCCGAACGGCTCGGAGGCCCGCTCCCGTTCGTGTCCAGTCGGGTATACCCCTTTACACGCCCTGCCCTGTGGCTTCGTTCGCTTGGTGGCGGGGTTTTTGCAGCGCTCCGTGGCGGTCTTGTTGCCGCGATCACGCAGGACTGGCTGCAGGTAGGTGTCGCGGTCTGAACCGAGAGGGGTGCGCCCGGTCGGGGCCGTTTGGATCGCTGCCGCTACGTCAGAGTCCGAAGGCTCCGCCGCTGACGAGGATCACGATGCCGAGGCCGATGAGAACGATGGGGAAGAGGACGTGCTCCCAGCGTTCGAGCACTTCGGCGATCGGGGGGCGGGTGGCGACGAACTTTGCCAGGGCCACCAGGACCGCGACGAGCGCGAGGAAGACGATGCAGTAGGCGACTACTGCGAGAGGTTTCACGCTGAGGAAGACAGGGGTGTAGACGCCGATGTTGTCGCCGCCGTTGGCAAGGGTGACGCCTGCGACTGTCCACACGTCGACCTTCTTGCCGGCAACCTTGGCCTCGTCGTCATCGTCGTCATCGTCTCCGCGCCAGGCCTGCCATGCGGCCCAGAGGCCGAGGCCCAGAGGGATGAGACCGAAGTACGGGATGGCTGCCGAGGGCAGGAATGCTCCGGCGCCGATGGTCACCAGGACCGCGGCACCGAGGATGCCGGCGAATCCGAGGTACTGGCCGGCCAGAATGCGGGCGGTAGTGCCGCGCTGGCCTGCCCCTCGCGCGAAGAAGAGGGAGAGCACGATGATGTCGTCGATGTTGGTCGCTGCGAACAGGCCCATCGCCTGCAAGACCGAGGTGAGGATCATGCGCCCTCCCCAGCTGCGTCGCATCCGGGAAGCGAGCAGGCGGGATCGATGCACGGGGCGTCTTCGTCCACTGCCAGGGTGGCATCGACCAGTGCCGTCAGCGCCTGCGCCAGGTGCGAATCGGCGATCTCATATCGTGTCCGACGACCCTCGGGCTCGGAGACGACGATCCCGCAATCGCGCAGGCATGCCAGGTGGTTGGACACGTTCGGGCGTGTCAGGTCCAGATCTCGGGCCAGTTCCGCCGGGTAAGCGGGATGGTCGAGCAGGGTCAAGATGATCCGGGATCGAGTGGGGTCGGCCAGTGCACGACCCAGGCGGTTCATCACGTCGAGACGCGAAGCAATAGTCATCATGGACTGAACTATACAGCGCGAACTGAACACTCGGTCACAGGCGTCAGCCCAGATCGCATGCCCGTAAGGGGATCCTTCACCGTACGTCGAGCGAGCTCAGTCCTCGACGACTTCTTGTGAGGGATCGTCATGTACGCATGAGCCGTACGGCGACGTGGGCGGTGAGGGGAGGATAACTGCAACAATGGGGGCAGGCATGTCGGCTACGCGCGCGTCTCGACTCTCGAGCAAGACCTCTCCGCCCAACGGGAAGCACTCGAGCGCCTCGGAGTCGAGAACAAGGACATCTACTTCGACCACGGCCTGACGGGAACGACCCGCGCCCGGCCCGGGCTGCGCGAAGCGCTGGCCGCGACCCGGGACGGCGACACCCTGGTGGTGACCAAGCTCGACCGGCTGGCCCGCTCGCTCCCGGACGCGAGGGACATCGCCGACGAGCTCACCACCAAGGGAGTGGCGCTCAGTCTCGGAGGCAGCGCCTACGACCCCAACGACGCCGTCGGCCGGTTGCTGTTCAACGTGCTCGGCATGGTGGCCGAGTTTGAGGCGGACCTCATCCGCCTGCGCACCCGCGAAGGCATGGCCATCGCCAGATCCAAGGGCAAACTCAAAGGCAAGAAGCCCAAGCTCTCGCCCTCTCAGCGCAAGCACCTGCTGACGTTGCACGCCGCCGGCGAGCACACCCAAGCCGAGCTAGCCGAGCTGTTCAACGTCTCCCGCACCACCATCTACCGCGAGCTGCGCCGCACCACGACCGACACCTGACCGCGCCTGCACCGCCACTGAGCGATCACAGAAACCCGCCACCAAGCCATCACATCCACAGTGGGCGGTTTCCGATTGCTCACGTACCTGCCGCGTTGGCCTGACCGGCTCCCTGGCCGCACGGCGAGGCCTCCCCGGGCGTCCGGACAGCCTGGGTGCGGGGCGGTTTGAGTGCCCGCGGGAAGTGGACACGGCGAGTATTCCCGCCATGGCGTTGGGTTGCCCCCGGCGCACACCGCCACCAGGACTCCTGAGCCGTAATCCGCTCCACCCAGCTGGCTGGCACCCAGGCGTTGAAGGTCGACCCTCGGGGGTTGCCTGCCCCAAAGTGCGCATGTGCGCGGTTGACCCAGCAGTGGGCACTACTGCTTAGATGCCCTCGCGTTCGTGCACGCGAGGGCATGCCTCGGGCGTACGGGCACTCGAGCTATCGCCGTGGGGGGCGGGGGGCACTGCCAGGGTTGCAGCTCACCGTCGCGTGACAGCAGCCCCATCACCCTGGGCGTGGGCACGTAAAGAAATGGTGTCGCAGATAACTGCCAGGCTAGAAGCATCCCCTCCATAGATATTTGACAGTATCCGCCCTGCCTGCGGTCATGTGGTCGTCTCATGTGAGACTGTCAACAGATCGACCGATTGTGCCGAGTATCGGAGCGAAGCCTCACTGGGTGGGCGGGTGTGGCGGTCGTCATGCCTCCGGAAGGTGGTCATCTGCGGCACGGTGGGCTTCAAGGTTCAGCGGCATCTCGTTGTCATGCCGGGGGTGCGTGGACCAGCTGGCGACGTGCGGGGTTTGCCCCGTTGCCATGGGGGACTGCCCTCGGCGGGGCAGGGGTGGAGGGCGCCGTGCACAGCTGCTGAAAGGCGAGGGAGTGCGGGTCGATGCCCTCTCGAATCGACCACGTCCCCTAATGCTCGACGAGGACCTTGTCGGCCAGGGTGTCCAGGTCGTAGTTGATGGGGGGTGGGGCCGAGGTTCGGGG
>NZ_JABFAX010000050.1:0-407 GCF_017168395.1 Micrococcus sp. KRD128
GGCATGGACAACGCAGTGATTGACATGACAAAGCATAAAGCAATTAAGAAAACAGTAACTGAAACAACTGAATATGAGGAGGTCGAGTATGAATAAATCAGAATCGATAACTGAACTTAACAAAGCATTAGCTAACTTTCACAAAGAAGTTAAACAGCCAATGAAAGATGCCAACAATCCATTTTTCAAAAGTAAATATGTACCACTTGAGAATGTGGTTGAGGCAATCGATGAGGTAGCACCTAAACACGGACTAACATACTCACAATATCCAGTCACTACAGAAAACGACTTGGTTGGAATATCAACGGTATTGCTACATGAAAGTGGTGAGTATATAGAATTTCCCCCCGCCACAACTAAACCAGATAAGAATACGGCACAAGGTGTAGGTTCAGCATTAACAT
>NZ_JABFAX010000051.1:0-408 GCF_017168395.1 Micrococcus sp. KRD128
GACACTGGGCAGACGTCGAACCGGGGTGTGCCGCGCTGGTCGGCTTTCACGTGCCACGGTAGAGGTGCTCTTGCTCCGCAAACCGTCAGCCGCGTACTTCCTTTTGAAGGCAGCCGAACCCGCGAGCGCGCGTGTCTGTACCCCGACACGCCGTTAGTGCCGTACAACTGCGCGCGCTCACGCCCACGCTCCCGCCTCGCCCAGCGCTAGGCGTTGGTTGCCAGCGTCAGCTCCATCAGCTTGATCGCCTGCCCGCAGGCGTCGATACCAGGAGCCTGGGGATTGACCCACCAGCCGACCACTCCCGCCGCGTCGCTGGCGACGCCGCAGGCGCCGTTGGGATCGCCCGTCCGCATCACAATCGAGTCCACGCCCTGGATCGCGCGGGTCTCGACCTGGTACTTCAGG
>NZ_JABFAX010000052.1:0-826 GCF_017168395.1 Micrococcus sp. KRD128
TCTCGGGGACGTGCATGTGCCCGCAGACGCCCTTGAAGGCGTTCCACTGCGCGGCCGTCATCCGCTGCCCGCCGCCGTTCGCGTACGACTTGGGGTAGGCCGGCCACTTCGTGGGCCCGGTGAGCGGCACACGATGCTCGGTGTTCAGCCACCGGAGGAACACGGCCACCTCGGCGAGCGCCCAATCCGGGGCGTCCGGCCAGAAGATGAAGTCGGCGTCCTGCCGGTATCCCGCCTTCACCCACTTGTCGCGGGTGGCCGGGTCGCACGTGCCGACCAGCTCTACCTGGCAGACGTTCAGTGTGTTCGTCTCCACCCCGCCGGCCGCGTTGACGAGGGCGCGCGCGGAGGTGTCGATGTCGAAGTGCTGGTACCAGCGCAGCTTCCGGCTGGCGATGTTGGGGACTGCGGTCAGGTTCGGGGCGGAGGCTCCGCCGCCGTAGTCCGGGAGGGACCGGCCCTCCGTGGTGTGGAGGACGGCGACGTTCACCTCCACCGCGTTGCCGCTGTAGGTGCCCTGGTAGCGGCGGGTCTGGTCGGCGCCGGGGTAGCGCTGCGGTCCGGTTCTGGTCATGTCAGGCCCCTTCCCTGATGCGCTCGGCTTCGAGGTAGCCGTACGGCTTTTCGACGGTGATCTGGTCCCCGACCTTCGCCGCCGTGGAATGCCCGCTGGACCGCAGGACGACCACCGCGCGGTGACCAGCGGGCCACGTGTCGGGAACGCGGTACGTCGCCTTGATCCACAGGGGCATGTGGTGCATGTCCGGCGTCACGTTCTCCCCGCACAGTGGAGAGGTCGGGGTGAACGCGGCCGACGCGCCGATGC
>NZ_JABFAX010000053.1:0-2938 GCF_017168395.1 Micrococcus sp. KRD128
CGGGATTGATCCCGAGCTGTTCTCCCACACGGCGGAACGCTCCGGTCCTCGTGGCGGGGTCTTGACGGGCTTCCAGAGTCATCCGCGTGGCGCGTTCGCGGAGCTCGTCGGGGTACTTCCGTGGTGCTGGCATGCTCTGCATCCTTCCGTTGGATCAGAGCCTCCACCAGACCCGGGGCGATTCACACCCCGAGAGATCCCGAGATCCCCGGCGATGCCCTTGAGCGTCGAACCCGGCGTGGACTCATACAAGTCCACCGCGCGCTGCCGGAACTCGTCCGTGTAGTTCTTCCTAGCCATCCCTTGGATTCTCGCTTCCCCAGCATCGTGCTGGAATCAGCGTGTCCAAGATCAGGGGTCAAGCGCCTCTGTAGCTACCTTTGATCATCGGCACATCCACAACCAGACGTTTCAACGGAATCACTCAGCGACGACGGACCGCAATCCATAAGCCGCACCGCCGGCAGACGTAAGCCGCGCCATCCGCCAACGCGTGCAACCTGCTCAACGGCAGACGCCGCCCACAGCACGAACAGTGCGCACTGGTGTCGCTGGTTTGGACCATTGTCCATCGTAAGACCGACTCTTCAACCACAGGCCCTCTAGGGCGGGGTCTAGGATTTCACGACAAAACGTTTGTTGCGCCAGGGGTGCCTATGAAACCCGCCGTCAGCCGGACGTAGAACCTGTCGTCTGCGGAAAGCTCAGATCCGATCACCCACCTGATTAGCAGGCCTTAAAGCGTTACAAAAACCACGCCATTTAGCGCTGCGATTCACACCGTCTCTGACGTGATGGTCTCGTGGGCGGGCGGGGCGTGTAAAGGGGTATACCCGACTGGACACGGACCCAGAGAGACCCCTGCACCGCCGGGGCCCCGTCCGAAACATGCGCATCCCCGGGACGAAGGAGGGCCCGGGCCCCTGACCCCGAGGAACGGATCAGGACCGAGCCCATTCCCTCATCTGGGCTGGAAGAGCTCCGAGTCGAGACTCCCACCAGTCGAGGTCGGCCTGGCAGCCCCTGCCCTGCGAACGGGGACGCAACGTGACCTGGGCTCGGAACTCCTGCGCCCCTGCCTCCTCCACCACCCGCAGGCGAAGCCACGCCACCTCGGGGGAATACTCCAGGAACAGCTCGAGGGAGAAGCACCGGTCCGGCCACGCCGGCCGCCCGCGGCCGAAGTCCTCCCCCACGAGACCGATCTCCTGGAAGTTGAGATCCTCATACCGGACCGGCTCCTGGGCATAGGCACCCTGCACCTTGAACGTCTCCCCCGGCACCCCCCACGACAGACCGACACAGGGCAACCCGAGCCGCTCCACACTCCATGGCCACATCATGGATTTCAGGCACTCCTGCCCCAGAATCGAGTCCCCATACACACGGACGCTGACGGACTGCGCACCCCCGCTCATGCGCCGCACGCTAGTCACTAAACCGGCGCGGAGGAAGGTGGCACCCCACTGATCCGCGCCGATCGGCCACGATCAGACGTTGCGCGTGACATCACCACCTTGGCGATGAGTGCGCGGCGCGGCCACCGCCGCAGGTCAGTGGGAGCTGGAACCGATTTCGATGACCAGCACACCGGCCATGATCAGCAAGATCCCCAAGATCATGGTGCGGGTCAGGGGTTCCTTGAATAGGACATGGGACGCGATCGCGGTCAAGGCAACCCCCGCGGCGGCCCAGATCCCGTAGGCGACACCGAGCCCGATCCCGACGCGCAGCGCGAGGGTCAGGAAGACAAAGGCCAGCACGTAACCGACGACCACGGCCGCGTAGAACCCACGACGGCCGGCGGCCGCCACACGCAGGCACAGGGTGGCAGCCACCTCGGACAGGACGGCCCCGGCTAGGAATAGCCACTGCATCACGCTGCCCCCGCCTGCTGCTCGTCGGTGTCGGGGGTATGGTGCGATCCCAGTTCAACCATCAGAACGCCGGCGATCACCAGGGCGATCCCAATCCCCATCATGGCCGTGATCCGTTCGTCGAACAGGACGGCGGACAGCACCGCCGTTGCGGCGACACCCAACGCGCCCCAGATGCCGTAAGCGACACCGAGGGCCATTCCGCGCTTTAGTACCAGGGTGAGGAAGGTGAAGGCTGAGACGTAGCCCAGCAGGACGACCGCGTACAGCGCGGGGTGGGTGAGTGCTGCCTTGAGTGACAGCGATGCGATGACTTCGCTACCGACGGCGCCGGCGAGCAGGAACCATTTGGTCATGGTCTCTCCTGGAAGGGGCGAGCGCCTGCATGCGGCTCGGCCGTGTCTGTTCATGATTCTACCGGCTGAACGCTGGTGTCCCCGCGTTTCCGAGAGGCGTGCTTCGTGGATGCACCGCCATACACGCGCTCATGCCGCTGTTTGCTGGGCCCACCTGCTCGGTTTTCAGGTGTCGATTCCTGCTCGCGTTTCAGCAGTCATTGACAACAACTCTCGCCAGCAAGCCCGGGCCGACCCTGGACTGACCGTTGGTGGACACACTCACCGGCTCCAGGCACAAGAACCTTAAGGAGCTGCACCCCGGCTCGAGCGGGCGCAGCGAGATCCGGATCCTCTTCGCCTTCGACCCCCGCCGGCAGGCAATCCTGTTGGTGGCCGGGGACAAGGCCGGGGCCTGGAAGAAGTGGTACGCCACGAACATCCCCCTGGCCGAGGAACGCCTCGACGCCCACCTCCACGCGCTCCGCAGCACCCCACCCGGTGCTTAAGAGCGAAACCGTGAACCTGAGCAGCACCCCTGAGACCAGCACTGCTTACATCTCACCCCCAGCACCCAGGAGAGCCCCCATGCACACCCTCGACCAGCTCACCGCCCAGCGGCCCCCGCACGCAAGGACCCCCATGAACAGCTCCTCGGCCCGCCCTGACGTCATGTAGATCTGTCTCTTATATACATCTCCGAGCCCACGAGACGGAGCTACATCT
>NZ_JABFAX010000054.1:0-384 GCF_017168395.1 Micrococcus sp. KRD128
GCGCTCTTCTTCTGTATGATTTCTTAAGTTTTAAATTGTGTAATACTATGTCACCGGTATGTCTGTCTACATATTCAACAAGATAATTTTTGTTTTGAACCGACATGTAAATATATGGATTGTTGTACTTCTCTCTGTATTCAGTAATCGTCTTAACTTCATCATCACTTAACACAGCTTGTTCTGCTTTTCTTTCCCATTCCACACTAGGTTCAACGTGTTCTTCGAACCAAGTCATTTAATCATCCACCTCATAAAAGTATTCTTTATAAAATATGAAAGTTGCGATACTTGCGAATCCCGCAATTGACCACGCTGTAGTGAAGTATAGAAACGGCATGAGTACAATTGCTAAGACCGTGAAGCACAGTACTGCTATTAGAT
>NZ_JABFAX010000055.1:0-835 GCF_017168395.1 Micrococcus sp. KRD128
GTGCGCTGAAAGAGTGGGTCGACAAGTTCGGCTCCGGGGTCACGGTTGCCGCTGCGTCGCCGCCGGGGGCGACGGGGCGACCGGAGTCGCAGGCGGCGAAGGTCCTCCGGTTGGAGGCCGACCTCGCAGCCTTGCAGGCCGAGGCCCGCAAGCTCGAGACGGAGCGGGACATCCTCCGTCAGGCGGCGAAGTATTTCGCCGGGGAGACGAACTGGTGAACCGCTTCCAGTTTGTTGAGGATCACAAGGACGCCTACGGCGTGAAGCGGTTGTGTGAGGTCGTCGAGGTCGCCCGCTCGTCGTTCTACGCCTGGCTGGACTCCGCCGGGCGGCGAGCCGCGAAGGCGACAGACGACGCGGTGTTGGCGGCGCGGATCCGGGTGCTGCAAGACCCCGCTCAGGGTGGCGACCGCGCCTACGGGGCGCCCAGGATCACCGCCGACCTCAACGACGGTGTGCCCGTTGCGGAGCGGGTGAATCACAAGCGCGTCGCGCGGGTAATGCGTGAGCACCGTCTCGCGGGGATCCGGTTGCGACGACGGGTGAAGACCACGATCCCGGACCAGTCCGCCAGGCGCTTCCCCGACCTGATCGGACGGGACTTCTCCGTCGGCGACCCCGGCCGCCGCTACGTGGGCGACATCACCTACCTGCCTATCGCCGACGGCACGAACCTCTACCTCGCGTCCTGCATCGATCTCGGCTCCCGGAAGCTCGCGGGCTGGCAAGTCGCCGACCACATGCGCACCGAACTCGTCGAAGACGCCCTCCGTGCCGCGCACCACGACCGCGGGTCGCTGGTCGGCGCGATCTTCCACTCCGACCACGGCAGCGTC
>NZ_JABFAX010000056.1:0-605 GCF_017168395.1 Micrococcus sp. KRD128
ATATAAGCGTTTTAAATTTAGTGGAATTAACTTCTTAAAAGAACAGGAGCGAATTTTATGAGAAAAATTCAAGCAAAAAAAGGTTTGAGTATTGAGTGTAAAGGTTGGGAACAAGAAGCAGTACTTAGAATGTTATACAACAATTTAGACCCAGAAGTTGCTGAAAGACCAGAAGATTTAGTTGTTTATGGTGGTATTGGAAAAGCAGCACGTAATTGGGAAGCTTTTGAAGCAATAGAGAAAACGTTACGAGAATTAGAATCAGATGAGACAATGTTAGTACAATCAGGAAAGCCAGTTGCTGTATTTAAAACACATGAAGAAGCGCCACGTGTATTAATTTCAAATTCAGTATTAGTGCCTGAATGGGCAAACTGGGATCATTTTAATGAATTAGATAAAAAATGTTTAATCATGTATGGGCAGATGACAGCCGGTAGTTGGATATATATTGGTTCTCAAGGTATTGTGCAAGGTACTTATGAGACATTTGCCGAGCTAGGTAATCAACACTTTAATGGAGATTTAGCAGGCACTGTTACACTGACAGCAGGTTTAGGTGGTATGGGTGGTGCGCAACCGTTAGCAATTACTATGAATCATGG
>NZ_JABFAX010000057.1:0-385 GCF_017168395.1 Micrococcus sp. KRD128
TTTTATCACAAATATTTACACCTATATTATCGTTATTAGGCATCTCGTCAGAATTGTCACCAGGGATTTTATTTTCAATGATTCGAAAAGACGGCATGCTCTTGTTTAATTTGCATCAGGGCGCCTTATTACAAGGAATGACAGCAACACAGTTACTACTACTTGTGTTTTTTAGTTCAACTTTTACAGCGTGCTCGGTCACAATGACGATGCTTTTGAAACATTTAGGTGGTCAGTCAGCACTAAAATTAATTGGAAAGCAAATGGTGACATCATTGTCTTTAGTTATTGGTGTAGGCATCATTGTTAAAATAGTAATGCTGATTATTTAAAAAAAATGAACTATAACTGAATATAGAGTCATGTCAGTCAATAGGAGATCTAT
>NZ_JABFAX010000058.1:0-430 GCF_017168395.1 Micrococcus sp. KRD128
ACCGTGCTGATCACCATGGCCGCCTCCCTGGTGCTGCTGCCCGCGCTGCTGGCCCTGTTCGGGGGGCGCATCCAGCGCCACGTGCTCAAGCAGGCGGCCAAGGCCACCGAGAGGGGCAAGACCGAAGGCAACCGCTGGCGTGCGATGGCGCGCGTCGTGCAGCGCCGCCCGATCCCGACCTTGCTGGTCGGTGTCATCGCTCTGCTGGCCCTGTCGGCACCGGCTCTGGGCATGCGCCTGGGCTTTGCCGACTCCGGCAACGACCCCAAGGAGACCACCTCCCGGCAGGCATATGACCTGCTTGCCGAGGGCTTCGGCCCCGGTTTCAACGGCCCCCTGATCGTCCTGGTCATGGGCGATCAGGCCGCCGGGAAGACGGTTCAGGCCGAGCTGGCCAAGACCGACGGGATTGCCGAGGCCAGCCCCGCGA
>NZ_JABFAX010000006.1:0-85612 GCF_017168395.1 Micrococcus sp. KRD128
GGGGCGGGCCATGCGCCCCACCCTAGGTCCGAAGCGTGGACACCGGGCGCGGACCCGGCAGGGGCTTCTAGGATGGGCGGCATGACTCTGCCCTTCGCCGACTCCGCGCAGTCCACTCTCGGAATCGAGTGGGAGCTCGCGCTCGTGGACGCCGTGTCCGGCGAGCTGCGCTCCGAGGCCCCGGACCTGCTGCGCGCCCTGCATGTGGCCGAGGGCCTGGCCGACGACGACGTGAACCCGCACATGACCAGCGAGCTCCTGCAGAACACGGTGGAGCTCGTCACGGGCGTGCACGAGCGCGTCGACGCCGCGACGGCGGACCTCGGCCGGATCGCCGCGCGCGTGGCCGACGCCGCGGCCGCGCGGGGCATCTCCCTGTTCTGCCAGGGCACGCACCCGTTCGCGGACGCGATCGCGCAGCCCTCGACACCCAGTGAGCGCTACGACCGCATGCTGGATCTCACCCAGTACTGGGGTCGGCAGCTGCTGATCTTCGGCGTGCACGTGCACGTGGGCCTGGACGACGTCTCCAAGGCCATGCCGGTGGTGAACGGCCTGGTCAACCGCGTGCCGCACCTGCTCGCACTCTCGGCCTCCTCCCCCTTCTGGGCGGGCACGGACACGGGCTACCAGTCCCAGCGCACCCTCCTGTTCCAGCAGCTGCCCACGGCCGGCCTGCCGTTCCAGTTCCAGGAGTGGGAGGACTTCGAGCGCTGCGTGGCCCAGATGGAGCAGGTGGGCATGATCGCGGACGTCACCGAGTGCCGCTGGGACGTGCGGGCCGTGCCGCGCCTGGGCACGGTGGAGATGCGCGCGTGCGACGGCCTGGCCACGCTCGAGGAGATCGCCGCCGTGACCGCCTACACGCAGTGCCTCGTGGACGACCTGTCCGCGAGCCTGGAGCGCGGTGAGACGGTCGAGGTCCTGCCGCCGTGGCACGTGCAGGAGAACAAGTGGCGCGCCGCCCGGTACGGCATGGACGCCACCGTGATCGTGGACGCCCGGGGCACCCAGGTCCCGCTGGCGGAGCACCTGCCGGCGGAGATCGAGCGACTGACCCCGGTCGCCGAGCGGCTGGGCTGCGCGGCGGAGCTCGCCGGCGTCCAGGCGATGATCGACGACGGCGGCGCCGCGCGTCAGCGTCGCGTGGAGGCGCAGGCCCTGGCCGGCCCGCCGGCCGCGGGTGAGGACACGGATGACGCGGTGGCCCCGCTGCGCGCGGTCGTGCTGGACGCCGCCGCCCGCACCCGCGCGTCGCTGGACGGCCGCGCCGGCTGAGCGGCCGCTCCCCCGACGAGGTGGCGGTCCCGCCGCGCCTGCACGCTTCCGCCGGCGCGCCCGGCGCGGTTACGGTCGCACCATGCGAGCACTCACATGGCAGGGAAAGCGCAACGTCGCCGTCGAGGACGTCCCGGATCCGCGGATCCAGGAGCCGACGGACGCGATCATCGAGGTCACCTCGACCGGCATCTGCGGGTCGGACCTGCATCTGTACGAGGTCCTGGGGCCGTTCATGGACGCGGGGGACGTGATCGGTCACGAGCCGATGGGCATCGTGCGCGAGGTCGGGTCCGAGGTCACCCACATCCGGCCCGGTGACCGGGTGGTCGTGCCCTTCACCATCTCCTGCGGTCGGTGCTGGATGTGCCAGCGCGGGCTGCAGTCCCAGTGCGAGACCACCCAGGTGCGGGAGCAGGGTTGCGGCGCCGCGCTCTTCGGCTACTCCCGGCTCTACGGCTCCGTCCCCGGCGGACAGGCCGAGCTGCTGCGTGTGCCCCACGCGGACTACGGCCCCGTGAAGGTGCCGCACACCGGCCCGGATGAGCAGTGGCTGTTCCTCTCGGACGTGGTCCCCACCGCCTGGCAGGGGGTCCAGTACGCGAACGTCCCCGACGGCGGCACGCTCGCGGTGCTCGGCCTCGGCCCCATCGGTCAGCTGGCGGCGCGCATCGGCGTGCACCGGGGGTACCGCGTGATCGGCGTCGACCCGGTCCCCGAGCGCCGCGCGATGGCGGCCCGGCACGGCATCGAGGTCCTGGACGCCGACGGCGGCGAGGCCGAGGTGCTCCGCGAGCGCACCGGCGGCCGCGGCCCCGACGCGGTCCTGGACGCGGTCGGCATGGAGGCGCACGCCTCCCCGGTGGGGCACGCGGCCCACACCGCCGTGGGCCTGCTGCCCGACGCGCTCGGCCGGGCGGCCATGAAGACCGCCGGCGTCGACCGCCTGAGCGCCCTCCACACCGCGATCGACGCGGTCCGCCGCGGCGGCACGGTGTCGCTCTCCGGGGTCTACGGCGGCATGAAGGACCCGATGCCGATGCTCACCCTGTTCGACAAGCAGATCACCCTGACGATGGGCCAGTGCAACGTCCGTCGCTGGGTGGACGACCTGCTGCCCCTGCTCGACGACCCGTCCGACCCCCTCGGCGTGCTCGACCTGGCCACGCACACCGCCCCGCTCGAGGACGCGCCCGCCCTCTACGAGACGTTCCAGAAGAAGGAGGACGGCTGCGTGAAGGTGGTCTTGAAGCCGTGAGGATCGTCGTCCTGGGCGCGACGGGCAACGTCGGCACCGCTGTCCTGCGCCGCCTCCAGGCCGCGGACGAGGTGAGCTCGATCGTGGGCGTGAGCCGTCGCGGCCCGGACCGGGCCGGAGCGCCCTACGACGGCGTCGAGTGGCACCGCCTGGACGTCGCGGAGCCCACGGCGGCGGGGCGGCTGCGCGAGATCGTCGCCGGCGCGGACGCCGTCGTCGACCTGGTGTGGGTGATCCGCCCCAACCGCGACCGCGACCACCTGCGCGCCGTCAACGTGGCCGGCAACGAGCGGGTGTTCCGGGCCGTGGCCGAGGCGGGCGTGCCGCACCTGGTCTACGCGTCCTCGGTGGGCGCGTACGGGCCCGGGCCGAAGGGCCGCGCCGTGGCCGAGTCCCATCCCACCACCGGGGTCCCCACCTCGCACTACGCCGCACAGAAGGCCGAGGTCGAGTCGATCCTCGACCGCGTGCAGGCCGAGCACCCCGAGCTGCTCGTGACCCGGCTGCGCCCCGGGCTGATCTTCCAGTCCGCCGCCGGGCCCGAGATCAAGGACTACTTCCTGGGGGACCTCGTCCCCGCCCGGCTGGTCGCCCGCCTGCGCACCCCGGTGCTGCCGTTCCCGCGGGGCCTGCGGTTCCAGGCGCTCACGGCCCAGGACGTGGCGGACGCGTACTGGCGCGTGATCGCCCACCGCGCGGGCGGGGCCTTCAATGTGGCCGCCGACCCCGTGCTGGACGCGCACACCATGGGCACCGTCCTCGGGGCGCGCCGCATCCTGGAGCTGCCCGTGGGCCTGTTCCGAGCGGCCGCGGCGCTGACCTACCGGGCACGGCTGCAGCCCACCGACCCGGGGTGGGTGGACATGGCGGCGGCGGTGCCCATCATGGACACCACGGCCCTGCGCGCCGCGACCGGCTGGTCCGAGACCACCGACGCCCGGGAGGCGGTCCGCCTCGTGCTCGACCATCTCGACGGCGCCGAAGGCCTCGGCAACGCCGGGCACCGCTCGCACTCGCCCACGGAATGAGGACGATGACCCTCACCCGCCGGGCTGCCCTGACGGGCCTGCTCGGGAGCGCCGCCCTCGGGTTCACCGCCTGCACCTCCTCCGGCTATCCCGCCGACCCGGAGGGCACCCTGGACCGCGTCACGGGCGGGGTGCTGCGCGCCGGCGTCGTGCACCACCCGCCCCACGTGGACGCCTCGGGCGCCGAGCCCGTCGGCCCCGAGCCCGACCTGATCCGCGGCTTCGCGGCGGCGCACGACGCACGCGTCGAGTGGACCGTGGCCGGGGAGGAGGCGCTCATGACCGCGCTGGAGAAGGGTGACATGGATCTGGTGGCCGGCGGCCTGACCTCGGCGTCCCCGTGGACGTCGCACGCGAGCATCACCCGCGACTACGCCGAGGCGCAGGGTCCGGACGGCGAGCCGGTGAAGCTCGTGATGGCCGTGCCCCTGGGTGAGAATCAGATGCTCACGGCACTCGAGGCGTACTTCGACCAGCGCGCAGCGGAGGAGGCCCGATGACGCGGCGGGACACCTGGGAGACGGGGCCGAGCGGGCGCCGGTTCGGCGCCACGGAGCTGCCCCCGGAGATCGAGCGCGTGGTCCAGCAGGCCAAGCGGCTCGAATGGGTGACGCTGGGGGTGATCGTGGTCACGATCGTCCTCGTGGCGATCGTGATGGGCTCCTCGCAGGCCATGCGGGCCGCGTGGATCGAGGACCTGCTCTCCCTGATCCCGCCGATCGCGTTCCTCATCGCCCTGCGCGTGGCCCGCATGGCCCCGACGCGGGCCCGGCCCTACGGCTCTCACCGGTCCGTCGGGGTGGGGCACCTCGTGGCCGCCGTCGCCCTGTCCGTGATGGGCGTGGTCCTCGTCGGCGACTCCATCCTGGGCCTGGTGACGGCGGAGCACCCGCCCATCGGCACGTTCGACCTGTTCGGGCACACCGTGTGGCAGGGCTGGTTCATGATGGCCGTGATGGCCCTGTCCGTGCCGGGGCCCATGATCCTCGGCCACAAGAAGCTCAGGCTGGCCGAGCAGCTCCACGACCGCGTGCTGTACGCGGACGCGGACATGAACAAGGCGGACTGGCAGACGGGCGTGGCGACCATCGTCGGCGTGGCCGGCATCGGCCTGGGCTGGTGGTGGGCGGACTCCGCTGCGGCGATCTTCGTGGGCGTGAGCATCCTGCTGGACGGCTGGAAGAACCTGAAGGAGGCCGTCACGAACCTGGCGGATCGCCGCGCCGCCACGATCGACGGCGCCCGGCCGCACCCGCTCATAGACCGTGCCGAGCGGGTCGCCTGGGCGGAGCCGTGGGTACGCCACGCGGGCGCCCGCGTCCGGGACGAGGGCCACGTGTTCCACGTGGAGATGTTCGTGGTGCCGCACGAGGGGGCGGACGTGACGGTGGCCCGCTGCTGCGCGCTGCGGGACGCGATCGCCGCGCTGGACTGGAAGCTGCAGGACGTCGTCGTCGCGCCGGTGGACGAGCTGCCCGCCGAGGTGCACGGCGGTCGGTCCGGGGAGCATCAGACGGGCGAGGAGTAGCCCGGGCCTCAGCCTGCCAGGAACCGTCCCTCGAGGGTGGCGGAGGTGATGCGCTGGACCTCGCGCTGCTGGTCGGCGGCCCTCTGACGCAGTGCCTGCATCTCGGCGGCGTCGACCGCTGGCAGGTGCGGCGCGAGCTGTTCGAGGACGTCCCACATCGCAGACTTGGCCTGGAGCATGCCCTGCAGCAGGTCCAGTTCGATCTGCGTCCAGCCGGAGCCGCGCGTGCGCAGCGCGTTCACGGGGTTGAGGCGTCCACCGACCTCGGCCGCCGCGCCGGCGGCCCGGTCCACCAGCGGGGTGCGGAGGCCCAGCTCGCCGATGAGCGCCTCGAGGCGGTCCTGGTCGCCCTGGACGGCGTCGCCGAGGCGGCGCAGCGCGGCCTCCTGCGGGGTGCCGGCCCAGGTCTGCTCGGCGGCGCGGAACGCCTTCACACCCGAGCGGGAGCCGAGCAGGTGCTGATTGAGGAAGTCCTCCAGCATCTGCTCGTCCACGGCGGCGGAGGTGGACCCGGGGCGAGGGTGCTCATGGCCGGTCATGGGCCCTGTCTACGGAACGCGCGGGCGTGGCGGCAAGAGGCCGGGCGCGCTCAGACGCTGACGACCTCGACCGGCTGTCCCGGGTCCGCGCCGAACCACGCGTCGGAGGGGGCGACGCCGTCGCGCACCAGGCGTGCGCCGAGCGCGGCGACCATCGCCCCGTTGTCGGTGCACAGGTTCACGGGCGGGACGGTCAGCTCGATGCCGGCGGAGCGGCACCGGTCGGTGAGCAGGGCGCGCAGGCGCGAGTTCGCCGCGACGCCGCCGCCGAGCATGAGGTGGGTGAGCCCGTGCTCGCGGCAGGCGCGGACGGCCTTGGCGGTGATCACGTCGGCGACGGCCTCCTGGAAGGAGGCGGCGATGTCCGCGCGCGGCACCTCGAGGCCGCGGGCCTCGAACTGCTCCACGGCGCGGGAGACGGCGGTCTTCAGCCCGGAGAAGGACCAGTCGTGCCGGTGCGGGCCGGGCTCCTCGGCGCTGCCGACGAACTTGCCCGCGGTGAGCCCGCGCGGGAAGCGGAAGGCCGTCGGGTCGCCCTGGGCGGCGAGCCGGTCGATCACGGGGCCCCCGGGGTAGCCCGCCCCGATGAGCCGGGCGACCTTGTCGTACGCCTCGCCGGCCGCGTCGTCGATGGTCGAGCCCAGCAGCTCGACCTCGGAGCTGATCCGGCCCACGCGCAGGATCTCGGTGTGTCCGCCGGAGACGAGCAGCGCGCCCAGGTCCGCGGGCAGGTCGTCCCACTGCGCGGGCCGCACGCCGTCCAGCATGCCGACGCCCACGTGCGCCACGAGGTGGTTGATGCCGTAGAGGGGCGTGCCGAGGGCCGTGGCCAGCGCCTTGGCCCCCGCGACCCCCACCATGAGGGCGCCCGCCAGACCCGGACCGGAGGTGACGGCGATCGCGTCGAGGTCCGCGAGGGTGACGTCGGCGGTGTCCAGGGCGCGGCGGATCGTGGGCACGAGGGCCTCGAGGTGCGCGCGGGCGGCGATCTCCGGGATCACGCCGCCGAAGCGCACGTGCTCCTCCACGGAGGAGGCGACCTCGTGGGCCAGCAGGGCGGTGCCGCGGACGACTCCGACGCCGGTCTCGTCGCAGGAGGACTCGATGCCGAGCACGAGGGGGGCTGCGGTGGCGGTGGGCATGGGCTCCAGTCTAGTGAGCGGCCCGGTCACAGGGCCTTGCGCATGATCACGGCGTCCTCGCCGCCCGGGTAGTAGCGGCGACGCACGTGCAGCTCCTCGAAGCCGTGCCGCGCGTAGAGGCGCCGGGCGACGGCGTTGGAGGCCCGGACCTCGAGCATGAGCGAGCTCGCGCCGCGCGCCGCGGCCTCCGCGGCCATCCAGCGCAGCTGGGCCGCCCCGATCCCCCGCCCCTGCGCCGCCGCGACCGTGCCCACGGTCTGCACGTCGGCGACGTCGCCGACCACCATGATCCCGCCGTAGCCGACGATCTCGCCGGGGGCGGGGCCGTCGTCGTCCGCGGCGCCGGGCGCGGCCACGTCGCGGACGACCACGCGGTAGTCCCGGGTGGGCGGGCGGCCGTGCGCGTCCCGCCCGCCGGCGGGGCCGGTCTGGGCGAGCTCCTCCTCGTAGAAGTGCGCGGGCCAGGCGTCGAGCGGGAAGAGCGTGGCCTCGTGGGCGAGCACCTCGGGGACGTCCCACACGGTCATGGGGCGCAGCAGGTACCCGGGCGGCAGCCCGTGCCCGTCCTCGGCGGGGCGCCCGTCGCCGGTCGGGGCCGGCTCGGCCGGACTCACGCGCCCGCCCGCTTGCGGGGGCCGGGGACCTTGGCGTCGGACTCGCGCAGGTAGAGCGGCTCGGCCGGCACGAGGCCGCGGCCGCGCCGCAGGGCGAGCTCGGCCACCTGCCCCACCCCGACGGCGGACGGCGTGGCCGTCTCCCAGTCCGGCACCGCGCGCAGCGCCTCGGGGTAGAGCCCGGCCCCCGCGCCGTAGACGGGCAGCGGGGTGACCTCGTCCGCGGGCGAGACGAAGGGGCCGTGCAGCAGCGTCGGCTGCCCGCCGACCTGCGCGTAGTGGGCCCAGTAGACCTCGCGGCGGCGGGCGTCCGTGGCGACCACGAACTCCTCGATCCCGTGGCGGAAGGCGTCGACGCCGGCCGTGTGGGCGAGCGCGTCGAGGCTGCGGACCCCGTGCACGGGCGCGTCCCACGCCAGGCCGAGGGCGGCCGCCGTCGCCAGGCCCGCGCGCAGTCCCGTGAAGGGTCCGGGGCCGACGCCGACCGCGAGCGCGTCCAGCGCGGTGCCGGTGACGCCGGCCTGGTCGAGCACGGTCTGCACCGCGGGGGCGAGCACCTCGGCGTGGGCGTGGGTGTCGTCCGTGGCCCAGCGCGCGAGCTCCTCACCGTCCCGCAGGACGGCGACGGAGGCGGCGGCGGAGGAGTCGATCGCGAGGAGCAGGGCCATGGCGGCCAGTCTACGGAAGCACGACGCCGGCCCAGCGCGGGCCGCGGCCGGTCACGATGGCCGAACGCAGCTCCTCGGCCTGGCCCCCGTCCTCGTCGGAGAAGTCGGTGACGATGCCGTCCTCACCCTCCCCCGCCGAGGCCGCGGGGGCGTCCTCACCCCCGCGGGCCCGGACGATCTCGATGTCCAGCCACGAGGCGTCCGGGTCCTCGGGGAACCCGGCGAGGGACTCGGCCATGCCCCGGCCCCACTCGACGACGGTCACGGAGCGGTCCACGCTCGCGTCCAGGTCGAGGTCCGTGAGCTCCCCCGCCGAGCGCAGCCGGTACGCGTCCACGTGCACGAGGTCCGGGGTGCCCGCCGGGGCGTCGGCCGGGGCGGGGTGGACGCGGGAGAGGACGAACGTCGGCGAGACCACGCCGGAGGCCACGCCGAATCCGCTGGCCAGCCCCTGGGTGAAGGTCGTCTTGCCCGCGCCGAGGTCGCCCGTGAGGATCAGCACGTCGCCGGCGCGGAGCACCCCGGCGAGGGCGCGGCCGAACGCCCGGGTGCCATCGGCGCCCTCGAGGGGGACCGTCGCCGTGAGCACGGGCTCCGGCAGGGTCGGGCCGGGGGCGGGGATCGCGTGGTCGCTCATGGGCGGGCCTCCTGGGTCGGCGTGGGGTCCACGTGCTGCCGGTCCACGCGGCCTCCGATGCGGGTCACGAGCTCGTAGTTGATCGTCCCGGCGGCCGCGGCCCACTCCTCCACCGGGATGCCGGAGGCCGGTCCGAACAGCTCGACGGCGTCGCCGGGCGCGTCCGTGGCGTCCGGGCCGAGGTCCACCACGAACTGGTCCATCGCGATGCGGCCCACCACGGGGACGGTCCGGCCGCCGACGTGGACGCGCGTGCCCTCGACGACGCGCGGGACGCCGTCGGCGTAGCCGACGGGCACGAGCCCGAGGGTGGTCGGCTCCGCCGTGACGTGGCGGAACCCGTAGGACACGCCCTGCCCGGCGGGGACGGCCTTGACGTTGGCCAGGACGGTGACGAGGGACATGGCCGGGCGCAGCCCGAGCTCGGCGGCGGTGACGTCCGCGAACGGGGAGAGCCCGTACAGGCCCAGGCCGACGCGCACCATGTCCAGGTGCGTGTCCGGCCGGGAGAGGGTGGCGGGCGTGTTGGCCAGGTGCCGCAGCAGCGGGTGGCCGAGCGTCTCGGCGGCCTCGGCGGCCATCCGTTCGAACCGCAGCAGCTGCGCCGTGGTCTCGGCGGCCCGGTCCGGCTCGTCCGCCACGCCGAGGTGGGAGAACACGCCCTCCACCCGCACGAGGCCCGCGGCCTCGAGCTCGGCGGCCCGCTCGACGAACGCGGGCCACCGCGCGGGCGGGCAGCCGTGGCGGCCCAGGCCGGTGTCCGCCTTCAGGTGCAGGACGGCGCGGGCCTCGGGTCCGGCCCCGCCGCGGGACCGCAGCCCGCGGACGGCGTCGGCGACGGCGTCCAGGTCCCAGCCCGAGACGCCGAGGGTCACCTCCGCCTCCACCGCGGCGGCGAAGTCCGTGGCCCCGGTGTGCAGCCACGCGAGCACGGGCAGACGCACCCCCGCCGTGCGCACGGCCAGGGCCTCGCGCACGTGGGCCACCCCGAGCCGGTCCGCGCCGGCGGCCGCGGCGGCGCGCGCGACGGCCACCGCGCCGTGGCCGTAGGCGTCGGCCTTGACGACGGCGGTCAGCAGCGGCCGGCTGCCGTCGGGGCGGCGAATCCGCTCCTGCAGCACGCCCACGTTGTGCCGGACGGCCGCCAGGTCGATGCGTGCGGCGCGCTCGGTGTCCACCGGGCTGACGTCGGCGCGGCTCATCGGACGGCCTCCGGCTCGGCGTCGTCCGGCCACCACAGGTGCGCGACGCGCGCGCCCAGCGCGGCCGGCAGCGTGGCCGTGGTGATCCGCCCGGCGCGGGCCTGGTCGGCCCCGGCCCGGGCGTGCAGCCAGGCGGCCGCCGCCGCGAGCCGAGCCGTGGGCGCCGGGCCCGGATCCTCCCCGGCCTGGCGCGCCTTCGAGCGCCGCGCCACGTCCGCAGCCAGGACGGCGCCGATCGCCCCGGAGAGCACGTCGCCGGTGCCGCCCATCGCGAGGTCGGGACCGCCGCCGATCACGACCCATGCCTCGCCGTCCGGGGCGACCACGAGGGTGCGCGGACCCTTGAGCAGGACGGTGGCCCCGTGCGCAGCGGTCCACGCCCGCAGTGCGGCGAGCGGGTCGGCGGCGTCGGCGCCGTCCGCGGGGACGCGCTCGCGCAGGCGGGACCACTCCCCGGCGTGCGGCGTCAGGACCACGGGCGTGCCGGCCGCGCGCAGCGTCCGCAGCTCGGCGGCGGTGACCAGGTCCAGGGCCGAGGCGTCGGCGACGAGGGCCGCCTCGGGCCGCTCCTCGAGCGCGGCGAGGACACCGGCCCAGCGCCGCCGCGCGTCGTGCTCGGTGTCCAGGCCGGGACCGGCCACCCAGGCGTCCGCGCGCGACGGCTCGGGCCCCTCCGCCGAGACCAGCGCCTCGGGGTGGGCGGCGAGCACCAGGTCCCGGGTGGTCTGCGGGCCGGCATGGTGCACCATGCCCGCGCCCGTCTGCAGCGCGCCCGCGCTCGCGAGCACGGCGGCCCCCGGGTAGCGCTCCGATCCGGCGACGACGGCCACCACGCCACGCGTGTACTTGTGGGCCTCGGCTGCGGGGGCCGGATGGGCGGCCCGTGCGGCGGCCTCGTCCATCACGCCCAGCCGCGTGGCCGGCGACGTCGGCAGGTGCGGGCCCAGCCCGATGTCCACCACGTGCACGGTGCCCGCGCGCGCCGCCCCCTCCCCGAGGACGAGGCCGGACTTGAGGGCGCCGAACGTCACGGTCGCGTCCGCGGGCAGGGCCTCCCCCCGCACCTCGCCGGTGTCCGCGTCCACGCCGGAGGGCACGTCGCACGCCAGCACGAGCGCGTCCGCCGGCAGGGCGCGCGCCGCGGCGGGCAGCTCATACTCGCCGGTGAAGCCCGTGCCGAGCACGCCGTCCACCACGAGCGCGGCCTCGGGCGGCACCGCGTCGGCGCGGCGTCCCCCGGCCGCTCGCAGCGCAGCCCAGCCCTCGGCGTGCCAGCGCGGGGCGCCGTCGTCGTCCCGGCGGACGGGCACGGCGACCGCGGCCACGCCCCGGCGGCGCAGGAAGGCGAGGGCGAACAGCGCGTCCCCGCCGTTGTTGCCGGGGCCGACGAGGGCGGCCACGATCGTCCCGGCCACCGGGCCGCGCTCACGCAGCAGGGCGGCGGCGTGCTCGGCCAGGGCCCAGGCGGCGGCGCGCATCAGCTCCGGGCCGCGGCCGGCCGTGAGCAGGGGCTCCTCGGCCGTGCGCACGGCCGAGCCGGTCAGGGCGATGTGGGTCAGGTCATCGGCGGTCATGCGGGCTCCTCCTCGGCCGCGCGGCGTTCGGCGACCACGTAGGCGGTGGCGACGTCCCCGTCATGACTGAGGGAGAGGTGCCAGTGGGTGATGCCCAGGGCCTCGGCCTGGGCCTGGACGGTGCCGGTCAGGTGCACGGTGGGGCGGCCGTCGCCGTGGTCCGGGCGCGGGATCCAGCAGTGGTGCCACATCATCCCGGGCGGGGCGCCCATGGCCTTGGCGATCGCCTCCTTGGCGGCGAAGCGCGCGGCCAGCGAGCGCAGCGGCAGGTCCCGCTCCTCCGCGGTGAACAGGCGGGCGCGCAGCGCCGGCGTGCGCTCGAGCTGCGCCCGGAACCGCGGGACGTCCACCACGTCCACCCCCACGCCGACGATCATGCCGCCCCCGCCCGCCGGGCGCCCACGACGACGGCGCCGGCCTCGTCCCCGACGGGCTGCCCGCGCAGTCGCTTGGCCAGGTCCAGCGGCCACTGCAGCACGCCGGGCAGCTGCTGGTCGCAGCCCGGCGTGAGCATCGCCTTCCCGTAGGCCAGCACGCCGTAGACGCCGTGCCGCAGGCGGCCGAGCCGGTCGAAACCGGCGTCGAACGCGTACAGGGACACACGGCCCTCCTCGGGGGTGAAGCACCGCTCCGCCAGCAGCCGCGCGCGCTCCACGTGCTGGTGGAAGGTGAGCACGCCCAGGTGGTGCAGATCCAGTTCGCGCATGCGGTCGGCCGCGTGGACGACCTCGCCCTGGGTGGTCACCGGATCGGGCGCGAAGCACTCGACGGTGACGCCGGCCAGCCGCGGGTCGCGCTCCTCCGGGCCGCCGCACAGCTTCTCGTGCCCGTCCGGCCCCAGGTACGCGGAGACGAAGAGCCGGTCGGTGACGCCGGACGCGGCGAGCTCGATCGCGGCGTCATAGACGCGGGGCTGGCTGTAGAGGACGAGGAGGGCGTCCACGCGCGGGGCGTCGTCCGGGTGCGGGTCCGTCACGGCGTGCGTGGCCCACCCCGCGCCGAAGGCCAGTCCCAGCGCCGTCAGGGCCGCCACGGTGGCGCAGAGGGCCCGCGTCCACCGCGGCAGGCCACGGCGGACGCGCCCCCGGTCGGCCTGCGGGCTCATGCGCCCTCGGGGACCTGCCGCAGCACGACGGTGGAGCGGGCCTGGACCTCGAGCACGTCCCCGGCGCGCACGCGGGGGTGCGAGCCGCTCGGGGCGACGTGGGACGAGGTGTCCACGACGACCTCCCACTCGGCCGGGAACGTGGGCCCGGGCAGGGTGTACGGCACGGGCTCCCACCACGCGTTCATGAGGACGTAGAAGTCCCGGTAGGGCTCCTCCCCGTCCTCGTCCCCGCGGGTGAGCATGTGCCCGTTGAGGTAGAAGCCGATCGACCGGGCCTCGGCGCCCCAGTCGTCCTCCGTCTTGGCGGTCGCGTCCGGCTCGAGCCACACGATGTCCGGCAGGGGCGCCTCGACGTCGCGGGCCGCGGGGCGACCGTCGAAGTGGTGGCGGCGGCGGAACACCGCGTGGTCACGGCGCAGCGCGATCAGGTCGCGGGTGAACGCCACGAGCGAGTCGTCCATGGCGGACCAGTCGATCCACGAGATCTCGTTGTCCTGGCAGTAGGCGTTGTTGTTGCCGCCCTGGGTGCGGCCCAGCTCGTCGCCGTGGCTGATCATGGGCACGCCCTGGCTGACCAGCAGGGTGGCCAGGAAGTTGCGGCGCTGGCGGGCGCGCAGCGTCACGACCTCGGGGTCGTCGGTCTCCCCCTCGACGCCGCAGTTCCACGAGCGGTTGTGCGCGTCGCCGTCGTTGTTGTCCTCGCCGTTGGCCTCGTTGTGCTTCTCGTTGTAGGAGACGAGGTCGCGCAGGGTGAAGCCGTCGTGGGCCGTGACGAAGTTCACGGACGCGCCGGGGCTGCGCCCGTCCCCCTCGTAGAGGTCGGCCGAGCCGGTCAGGCGGGTGGCGAACTCGCCGAGCGTGCCGGGCTCGCCCCGCCAGAAGTCGCGCACCGTGTCCCGGTACATGCCGTTCCACTCGGACCAGAGGCCGGGGAAGTTGCCCACCTGGTAGCCGCCCCAGCCCACGTCCCACGGCTCGGCGATGAGCTTGACGGTGCGCAGCACCGGGTCCTGGCGGACCACGTCGAAGAACCCGGAGAACATGTCCGGGCCCTGCTCCCCCTCCACCCGGGTGAGGGTGGTGGCCAGGTCGAACCGGAAGCCGTCCACGTGCATCTCGGTGACCCAGTGGCGCAGGGAGTCCATGACCAGCTGGAGGGCCTTGGGGCTGGAGAGGTCCACCGAGTTCCCGGTGCCCGTGTAGTCCATGTAGTGCCGCTCGTCGCCCTCGACGAGGTGGTAGTAGCCGGCGTTGTCCAGCCCGCGCAGGCTGAGCATGGGGCCCTTGTCGTTGCCCTCGGCCGTGTGGTTGTAGACCACGTCGAGGATCACCTCGAGACCGGCGGCGTGCAGGTCCTTCACCATCTGCTTGAACTCGCGGACCTGGCCGCCCACCTCGGAGGAGGAGGCGTAGGCGGCGTGCGGGGCGAAGAAGCCGAGCGTGTTGTAGCCCCAGTAGTTGCTCAGCCCCTTCTCCTGCAGGGTGGCGTCGTTGACGAACTGGTGCACGGGCATCAGCTCGACGGCGGTCACCCCGAGCTCGGTCAGGTGGCGGACCACCTCCGGGTGGGCCATGCCCGCGTAGGTGCCGCGCAGCTCCTCGGGGACGGCGGGGTGCAGCTTGGTCATGCCCTTGACGTGGGTCTCGTAGATCACCGTGTCCGTGAGCTCGACGGCGGGTGGGGCGTCATCGCCCCAGTCGAAGTCCTCGGCGACGACCACGCCGAGCATGCTCGTGCCCAGGTTGTCCGAGGTGTCGATGCGGTCCGGCTCGTCGAAGTCGTACGAGTGGTGCTGCTGGCCCCACTCGTAGTCGCCGGTGAACGCCCGCGCGTACGGGTCCACGAGGATCTTGGCCGGGTTGTGCCACAGGCCGCGGGCGGGGTCCCAGGGGCCGTGCACGCGGTAGCCGTAGCGCTGCCCGTGCCCGATGCCCGCCACGTGGGCGTGCCATGTGGTGCCGTGCCGCTCCTCGAGAGGGATGCGCGTCTCCGTGCCGTCGTCGGCGACGAGGCACAGCTCGACCGCCTCCACCTCGCGGGAGACCGCGAGGGCGAAGTTGGTGCCGGTCTCGTCCACGGTGGCCCCGAGGGGGTACGGCTGGCCGATCTCCACTGTGTGCATGACTCTCCGGGGTCTCGTCGTGCGGCCCGCCGGGTGCGGCGGGCCTCCTCGGGGAGTCTACTGGCGCGGGCGGACACCGTCCCGGGACGTCGATCCGCTCAGACGAGTCGGGCGCCCCGGGCGGCCATGTCCGCCACGGCACGGCGCGAGGCGGCGGCACCGCCGCGGACCAGGCGGTCGCGGGAGGCCGGGGCGTCCGCGGCGTTGACCACGAATGCGGTGCGCATCAGCGCCAGTTCCTTCGAGAACACCTCGTCCCAGCCGTCCTGCCAGTAGGGCCGGCCGATGTAGGTGAACGCGAACGCACGCTCGCCGTCGCGGGAGCACAGGGCCAGGGAGACGGAGCCGAAGCCGGCGCCGTCATGGCCGACCAGCACCTCGCCGGCGTGCTCCGGCGCGGGGTCCGCGACCAGGAACAGGCCGTAGCCGTAGCCGGCCTGGGCGGCCGGGCCGACAGGGGTGACCATGAGGTCCACGGTCTGCTGCGAGACCAGCTCGCCGCGCATGAGGGCCTGATAGAAGCGGGTGACGTCCGCGGCGGTGGTGTTCACCGCGGCGGCCGAGGCGAAGATCGACTGGTCGATCGTTTCGAGGGCCTTGGCCTCGTGCGGACGCACGGCCGCGTCCTGCATCTCGGCGCCGCGGACGAGGGTGCCGTGCTCGAGGCGGGTGCGGTGCATGCCGGCCGGGCGGAAGACGCGGTCCCGGATGAGCTCGGGCATCCGGCGGCCGGTGACGGCCTCGACCATCATCTCCACCACCACGTAGCCCGTGTTGGAGTAGCCGTAGTCGGTGCCGGGCTCGAACCACCAGTCGGCCTGCTTCGCCAGCTCGACGAGCTCACGCTGGCCATAGGAGCGGGAGACGACGTCCGCGAGCTCGTCGAAGTCCAGCTCGAAGAGGGACTGGCCGCGCATGATCACCCAGATGGCGTCCGGCATGCCGGAGGTGTGGTTCAGGAGCATCGAGAGGGTGACCCGGTCCTCGACGTCGGGCCACAGGCCCGGGAGGACGTCACCGATCGTGGAGTCCAGGGACAGGGTGCCGCGCTCGACCTCCTGCAGGGCGACGGTGGCGACCATGCCCTTGGTGACCGAGGCGATCCGGGCCACCGAGTTCGCCCGCGCCGGCGCGTTCGCGTGCAGGCCGCGGGTGCCGGAGGCGGTGTCGAAGCGGCCGGCCGGGCCCACCACGGAACAGACGGCACCGACGGCGGGCCACTGCACGACGGCGTCGAGGGCGGTCTGGATCGCCCGCTCGTCCAGGCCGCGGCCGGAGCGCGGGTTCGGACCCTGCGGGGCGGCGACGGCGGAGGAGGCGACAGCGGAGGGCAGCGCGAGGCCGGCGAGACCGGCGGCCATGCCCTGGGCGAACTGGCGGCGGGTGGGGCGCATCGAGGCGTCCTTTCGGAGGATGTGACATCGATCACCCAATCGGGTGTGGTCACACTCTAGCCCGCGACGCCGCTGCGACGGGGACCCGGGCGCCGGCCACAGGAGACCGGAAAGCCGACGGCGCCCGCCCCCGGAGAGAGGGGCGGGCGCCGTCATCGCTCAGCGGCGGATCACTCCACCGTGACGGACTTGGCGAGGTTGCGCGGCTGGTCCACGTCGTAGCCCTTCGCCGTGGCGAGCTCGAGGGCGAAGATCTGCAGCGGGACCGTGGTCAGCAGCGGCATGAGCATGGGCTGGGTCTCGGGGACCTCGAAGACGACCTCGGCCTGGCCGCGCACGGCCGCGTCGCCGCGCTCGGCGACGGCGAAGGTGCGGGCGCCGCGGGCGCGGACCTCCTGGATGTTCGAGACCACCTTGGCGTGTAGCGAGTGACGGTCCAGGGGCGAGGGCATGACCACGAAGACCGGCTGGCCGTCGTCGATCAGGGCGATCGGGCCGTGCTTGAGCTCGCCCGCGGCGAAGCCCTCGGCGTGGATGTAGGCGAGCTCCTTGAGCTTGAGCGCGCCCTCCATGGCCACCGGGTAGCCGACGTTGCGGCCGAGGAACAGGACGGAGGTGGCGTCGGCCATCGAGCGGGCGAGCTCCTTGACCTGGTCCTTGCCGGCGAGGATCTCCTCGATCTTGCCGGGGATCGCCCCGAGGTCCGCCAGGATGTCCTTGATCTGGCCGCTGAACAGCTTCTTGTTCAGCTGGGCCAGGTACAGGCCCAGCAGGTAGGCGGCGGTGATCTGCGCCAGGAACGCCTTGGTGGAGGCGACGGCGATCTCGGGGCCGGCGTGCGTGTAGAGCACGGCGTCCGACTCGCGCGGGATCGTGGAGCCGTTGGTGTTGCAGATGGACACGGTGCGGGCGCCCTGCTCCTTGGCGTAGCGGACCGCCATGAGGGTGTCCATGGTCTCGCCGGACTGGGAGATGGACACCACGAGGGTGTGCGGGTCGATGATCGGGTCGCGGTAGCGGAACTCGTGGGAGAGCTCCACCTCCACGGGGATCCGGCACCAGTGCTCGATGGCGTACTTGGCCACCGTGCCCGCGTAGGCGGACGTGCCGCACGCCAGGACGATGATCTTGTCGACGGCCTTGAGCTCCTCGGGGTCGATCCGCAGCTCGTCCAGCATCAGGGCGCCGGCGGCGTCCGTGCGGCCCAGCAGGGTGTCCTGCACGGCCTGGGGCTGGTCGTGGATCTCCTTCTCCATGAAGGTCTCGAAGCCGCCCTTCTCCGCGGCCGAGGCGTCCCAGTCCACGGTGAAGCGCTTGCCCTCGGCGGGGCCGCCCCGGAAGTCCGAGATCTCGACGGCGTCGACCGTGATCGTCACGACCTGGTCCTGCTCGAGCTCGATGGCCTCGCGGGTGAAGTCGATGAAGCCGGAGACGTCCGAGCCGAGGAAGTTCTCCCCCTCGCCCAGGCCGACGACGAGCGGCGAGTTGCGGCGCGAGGCCACCACGCGGTCGGGGTGGTCCACGTGCACGGCCAGCAGCGTGAAGGCACCCTCGAGGCGCTGGGAGGCCAGCTGCATGGCGCGGGTCAGGTCCTGGCCGGCCGCGTGCCGGTAGACGTCGGCGAGGAGGTGGGCGGCCACCTCGGTGTCCGTCTCGGAGAGGAACTCGACGCCCTTGGCGAGCAGCTCCTCGCGCAGCTCGGCGTAGTTCTCGATGATGCCGTTGTGGATCAGTGCCAGCCGGCCCTCGTCCGCCACATGCGGGTGGGCGTTGCGGTCGGTGGGGCCGCCGTGGGTGGCCCACCGGGTGTGGCCGATGCCGACGAGGCCGGTGGGGATGGGGTGCTCGGCGAGCTCCCCGGCGAGGTTGGCGAGCTTGCCCGCCTTCTTCCGGTGGTACAGCTGACCGCCGTCCACCACGGCCACACCGGCGGAGTCGTATCCGCGGTATTCAAGACGGCGCAGGCCCTCCATCAGGACGTCGAGAGCGCCGTGCTCACGATCCGACTGGGGCTGGCCGATGTATCCGACGATTCCGCACATGCGCACGAGAATACCGGGCCGGACCCGACTTCGGCGCACGGCGGGCCGGGTCACTCCGTCCGGAACGAGAACCCCGTGGGGTTGGCCTCCTGCCAGGCCCAGAGGTCCCGCACCATCGCGGTCACATCGCGTCGGGCGTGCCAGCCCACCTCGACGCCGATCGCGTCCACGGCGGCGCACGACTCGGCGATGTCCCCGGGCCGGCGCTCGACCACGCGGTAGGGGATGCGGCCGCCCGTGACCGCCTCGAAGGCGCGCACCATCTCGAACACGGTGACGCCCTCGCCCCGGCCGATGTTCCAGACCCGGGTCGTCGTACCGCCCCCGGTCGCCACCCGGGCCGCGAGCCAGTCGAGCCCGGCCACGTGCGCCTCCGCGAGGTCCATCACGTGGATGAAGTCGCGCACGGCGCTGCCGTCGCGCGTGTCGAAGTCCGCGCCGAACACCCGCAGCTCGGGGTACGCGCCGGAGGCCACCCGCGCCACGAAGGGCATGAGGTTCGCCGGCACCCCGCTCGGGTCCTCGCCCAGCCGCCCGGAGGGATGCGCGCCGACCGGGTTGAAGTAGCGCAGCATCGCCAGCCCGCCGCCGTCGACCGTGGCGCAGACGTCGCGCAGCACCTGCTCCGCCATGAGCTTGGAGTGTCCGTAGGGCGAGACCGGGTCCGTGGCCGCGTCCTCGGCGACCGGCACCGGCGCGCGGTCGCCGTACACGGTCGCGGAGGAGGAGAACAGGACCGTGCGGGCGCCGGCCGCGAGCGCGGCCTCGGCGACGGCGGCCGTGCCGCCCACGTTCACGTCGTAGTAGGCGGCGGGGCGGGTCATCGACTCGGTGGGCGACTTCAGCCCGGCGAAATGCACGAGTGCGGCCGGGCCGAAGTCCGCGAGCGCCCCGCGGTAGTCCTCGGGGCGGCGGATGTCGGCCACGTGCAGGCGCAGCCGCGACCCGCCCAGGCACGTTCCGGCGAGCTCGGCGACGCGCTCCAGCGACGTCGTCGTCGCCGTGACCAGGCTGTCCAGGACGAGGACGTCGTGGCCCGCCTCGAGCAGCGTGAGCACGGTGTGGGATCCGAGGTATCCGGCACCGCCGGTCACGAGAACGCGCATGGGCCGATCCTATCCGGGCCCTGTGACGTCACGCGGGGGCCCGCTCCGGGCGGGCCGCGGCCATAATGGATCGGGTGACCTACACCCCCCCGACCTCCGAGCTGCCCCTCGTGGGCCCCGAGGAGCCCGCGGACGCCGTGCCCGACGGCCACCAGCGCTCCCCCTTCGTGGAGCTGGACCGCCAGACCTGGGCCCGTCTCGCCTCGGAGATGGCGCAGCCCTTCGACCAGGCGGACGTGGAGCGTCTGCGCGGCCTCGGCGAGCATCTGTCCCTGCGCGAGGTTGCCGAGGTCTACCTTCCGCTCTCGCGCCTGCTGAGCATCAACGTGGAGGCCTCCGCGGCCCTGCGCAGCGCGACCAACGCGTTCCTCGGCGAGCGGACGGGGCGCACCCCGTACGTGATCGGGGTGGCCGGGTCGGTCGCCGTCGGCAAGTCGACGACGGCGCGTGTGCTCCAGGAGATGCTGCGCCGCTGGCCGACGACGCCGCGCGTCGAGCTGGTCACCACGGACGGCTTCCTGCACCCCAACGCGGTGCTGCACGAGCGCGGCATCATGTCCCGCAAGGGCTTCCCCGAGTCCTACGACCGCCGCGCGCTGCTGCGCTTCATGGCGGACGTCAAGTCCGGGGCGCAGGAGGTGCGCGCGCCCGTGTACTCGCACATCACCTACGACATCGTGCCGGGCGAGGAACAGGTGGTGCACCGTCCCGACGTGCTGATCGTGGAGGGACTCAACGTGCTGGCCCCGCCGCGCACCCGGGCCGACGGCACCGCCGGGCTCTCCGTCTCCGACTTCTTCGACTTCTCGGTGTACGTGGACGCGCGCGCGTCCTGGATCCGGTCCTGGTACATCGACCGGTTCATGGGTCTGCGCTCGGGGGCCTTCGCCGACCCGCGCAGCTACTTCCACCGGTACTCCTCCCTGTCGGACGCCGAGGCTCAGGCGACGGCCGAGTCCATCTGGGACTCCATCAACGGCCCGAACCTCGAGCAGAACGTGCGCCCGACCCGCGGGCGCGCCCGGCTGGTGCTCACGAAGAACGCGCAACACGAGGTGACCCGCGTGCTGCTGAGGAAGGTCTGACCCATGCGTCGCACCCTCCCTCTCGCCGCGCTGGCCGCGCTCGCGCTGCTCGCGGCCGGTTGCGGCACGCCCGCCGCGGGCCCGTCCTCGACGCCGACGACGCCGACGTCCGGCTCCGCGAGCGCGGCCGCGTCGTCCCGCGCCGCCTCGAGCACGGCGCCGTCGTCGGGCACGCACGCCGACCCGGCCACCCTCGACGTCGTCGTGAACAAGACCCGCCCCGTGGCCCCGCCCGACTGGGCGCCCTCGGATCTGGTGGCCGTGCCCGGCAGCGAGCTGCCCCTGCGGGCGGAGGCCGCGACGGCGGCCGCTGACCTGCTGGATGCCGCCGCGGCGGCGGGCCACCGCCTCACCACCCTGAGCGCCTACCGCTCGTACGACTACCAGGTCCGGACGTACGGCCACTGGGTCGACGAGCTGGGCCGCGCCGAGGCCGACCGCGTCTCCGCGCGTCCGGGGTACTCCGAGCATCAGACCGGCCTGGCCTGGGACGTGGGCGACGCCGCGACCCCCGCGTGTGACCTGGAAGCGTGCTTCGGCGACACCGCCGCGGGCCGTTGGGTGGCCGCGCACGCCGCCGAGTACGGGTTCGTCATCCGCTATCCCGCCGGGGCCGAGGACGTGACGGGCTTCGCCCACGAGCCCTGGCATCTGCGCTACGTCGGGTCCGCGGAGGCGGCCCGGGTCGAGGCGGCCGGCGGCGTCCTCGAGACCGCGTGGGGTCTGCCGCCGGCGCCGGACTACACGGACTGAGACGCACGACTCGCTCGACCCTGTACCGCGCCGCCTTCGTGACACGTAGGATTCTCCCCATGCTCCAGGGATTCAAAGACTTCATCATGAAGGGCAACGTCCTCGACCTTGCCGTCGCCGTCATCATCGGCGCCGCCTTCGGCAAGATCGTGAACGCGCTCGTCGAGGCGGTCCTCATGCCGCTCATCGCCGCCGCCGTGGGCTCGCCGAACTTCGACTCGTTCGCCGTGCTGACGGTCAACGGCAACGACGTGAAGTTCGGTGTGCTGCTCACCGCGATCGTCAACTTCCTTCTCATCGCCGCGGCCGTGTACTTCGCCATCGTGATGCCGATGAACAAGATGATCGAGGCCCGCAACCGCCGCCTCGGCATCGACCCCGCCGAGGAGGAGGTGGCCGCCGACGTCGCCGTGCTCACCGAGATCCGCGACCTGCTCGCCGAGCGCCGCGGCGGCCCCACCTCCGGGACCACCACCCTCTGATCTCCCCCTGTCCGACGCCGAAGGGCCCGGGACGACTCACACGAGTCGCCCCGGGCCCTTCCTTCATGCCCTCGGCGGCACCGGGGCCGTGCCCTCAGGGCCGCGACGTCGTCCGGTCCGCGCTGGACCCGGCGTCCGGGGCGACCTCCGAGTCCTGCCGGTCCGGATCCAGGCACGGCAACCACTCCACGGGGGCGCTCTGCCGCGCGCACACGGGCGCGTCCACGGCGAGGAACGCGGCCGACCACAGGACCGCCAGCCCCGCGAGCAGCCCCGCGAACAGGGTCCAGCGGCGGGGCCGGGGGGCCGCGTCCGACGTCATCGGTCCGGTCAGTCGTGCAGGCGCAGCTCGCGCTGCACGACGTCGGCCAGCACCTGGGCCTCCCGGCCGGCGGTCTCCTCGTCCGGGGCCTCGACCATGACGCGCACGACCGGTTCCGTGCCCGACGGGCGCAGCAGCACGCGGCCGGTCTCGCCGAGGCGGGCCTCCGCCTCGGCCACCGCCGCCTGGACGGCCTCGTCCTCGGCGGCGCGGGACTTGTCCACGCCGCGCACGTTCACGAGGACCTGGGGCAGCCGGTCCATCACCGCGGCCAGCTCGGAGAGCGGGGTGCCGGTCTCGGCGACGCGCGAGGCGAGCTGCAGGCCGGTGAGGACCCCGTCGCCGGTGGTGGCGTGGTCCGAGAAGATCACGTGGCCGGACTGCTCGCCGCCGAGCGAGTAGTCGCCGAGCTTCATGCCGGCCAGGACGTAGCGGTCGCCCACCTGGGTCTCGACGAGCTGGACGCCCTCCCGGCCCATGGCCAGCTTCAGGCCCAGGTTGGACATGACGGTCACGACCAGGGTGTCGTCGCGCAGGACGCCGCGGTCCTTGAGTGCCACGGCCATGACGCCCATGATCTGGTCGCCGTCGACGACCTCGCCGCGCTCGTCCACGGCGAGGCACCGGTCGGCGTCGCCGTCGTGCGCGATGCCGAGGTCCGCGCCGTGCTCGCGCACGGCCGCCTGGAGCTTCTCGAGGTGGGTGGAGCCGTAGCCGTCGTTGATGTTGAGCCCGTCCGGGGACGCGCCGATCACGACGACCTCCGCGCCGGCGGCGCGGAACGCCTCGGGCGAGCAGCCGGCGGCCGCGCCGTGTGCGCAGTCCAGGACGACCTTGAGCCCGTCCAGCCGGTGCGGGAGGGTCTGCAGGAGGTGGAGGACGTAGCGGTCCTCGGCATCCGCGAAGACGCGCACGCGGCCCACGTCCGCGCCCTGGGGCCGTCGCGGCGTCACGCCCTCGAGGTGGCGGATGATCTCGTCCTCCTGCGCGTCGGTCAGCTTCTCGCCGCCGCGCGCGAGGAACTTGATGCCGTTGTCCGGGGCCGGGTTGTGGGAGGCGGAGATCATCACGCCGAAGTCGGCGTCCAGGTCCCCCACGAGATAGGCGGCGGCGGGGGTCGGCAGCACGCCGGCGTCCCACACGTCCACGCCCGAGGACGCCAGGCCCGCCTGCACGGCGGCCGTGATGAACTCGCCGCTGATGCGCGGGTCCCGGGCCACGACGGCGACCGGGCGTCGGCCGGCGTCGAAGGCCTCCGCGCCGAGGACGGGCGAGGCGGCCTGGGCCAGCTGGACGGACAACTCCACGGTGAGGGTCTCGTTGGCCAGGCCACGGACGCCATCGGTTCCGAACAATCTCGACATGATCAGTCAGTGTAGGGGCCGCCCCTGCGGCCTGCATCACGGGAGGGTCACGAAACGGGCCGGGGGGCGGTAGCATCGGACCGGTCGAGCCCCCGCGGCCGCGCCCGTCCGCTCACATCCGCCCGGGAGGCCCCGCCCCGAACCCGAAGGACCTCGATCCATGCCCGACGTGACCCCGCCCCCGCTCCCCCATTCCTGGACGCGCCGCAGCGTGCTGGGCGGCACGGGCCTGGCGATCGCTGCCGGCGTGGCCGGCTGCGGGCGTGATGAGCAGGCCGAGCAGAGCTCGGAGGGCGACGAGCAGGCCACCCGCCTGCCCGCCCCGGACATCATCACCACCGCGCAGTGGGGCGCCATGCAGCCCAACTACTACCTGCAGACCCTGAACGAGCGCCCCTCCTACCTGGTGATCCACCACACCACCACGCCGAACGTCACGGACGGCTCCCGGGAGGCGGCGGAGAGCATCGCGCAGGTGGTCCAGAACGCGCACATGAGCCCCGCGAACGACTGGGGCGACACCGGGCAGCACTTCACCGTCTCCCGCGGCGGCTTCGCGATGGAGGGCCGCCACGGCTCCCGGCACGCGCTCGAGGGCGGACAGACGTTCATGCTCGGCGTCCACGCGCTCGGGTTCAACGCGTATGCGCTCGGCATCGAGTGCGAGGGGCTGTACATGCTGAACCCGCCGCCGCAGAGCCTCTACGCCGGCCTGGTGCCGCTCGTCGCCTACATCTGCCAGCAGTACGAGCTGCCGCCGTCCCGCATCATCGGCCACCGCGACGTCACCGCCACCAGCTGCTGCGGCGACGCGTTCTACGCCAAGCTGCCGATCCTGCGCGAGGACGTCCGCCTCTCCCTGGCCTCGGGCGAGTACCACGTCTCGGAGGGCTTCGGGGCGGACAACCTCTTCGACGACGCACACGTCACCCCGGAGTACGTGGAGGAGGAGCGCGGCTGAACCCGCCCCCGCTCCCCACGACGGCGCCCCTCACCGGACGGTGAGGGGCGCCGTCGTGCGCGGCCCGGTCAGCGCACGCGCGGGAACGATCCGCCGGAGACCTCGCCGTACTCGGCCAGCTCGTTGGCCGGGCCGCAGATCTGCGGGTCGGGGCGGTGGACGATGCGCTCGTCCTTGTCCGGGTAGGGCAGCGTGTGCAGCACATGGCGGATGGCCTCGAGGCGGGCGCGCTTCTTGTCGTTCGACTTCACGACGGTCCACGGGGCGTCGGCCGTGTGCGTGTAGAAGAACATGGCCTCCTTCGCGTTCGTGTAGTCGTCCCACTTGTCCAGGGAGGCCAGGTCGGTGGGCGAGAGCTTCCAGCGACGCACGGGGTCGGTCTCCCGCGCGGCGAAGCGGTTGAGCTGCTCGCGCTGGGACACGGAGAACCAGAACTTGATGATGTGCACGCCGGAGTTGACGAGCATGCGCTCCAGCTCAGGGGTCTCGCGCATGAACTCGAGGTACTGCTGCGCCGTGCAGTAGCCCATGACGCGCTCGACGCCGGCCCGGTTGTACCAGGAGCGGTCGAACATCACGATCTCACCGCCGGAGGGCAGGTGCTGGATGTAGCGCTGGAAGTACCACTGCGAGGCCTCCTCCTCCGTGGGCTTCTCCAGGGCCACGGTCCGGGCGCCGCGGGGGTTGAGGTGCTCGTTGAAGCGCTTGATGGCGCCGCCCTTGCCGGCGGCGTCGCGGCCCTCGAAGATGATCAGGACCTTCTGGCCGGTCTCCTTGACCCAGAGCTGCATCTTCAGCAGCTCGATCTGCAGCTCGCGCTTGCGTCGTTCGTAGCTCTTGCGGCTGAGCTTGGTCTTGTACGGGTAGCCCTCACGCCAGGCCTGCGGGTCCGGGGTGGGGGGTCTTCTTCTCCCCGCCGAGCTTGCGGCCCAGCTCCCGGATCTCGTCCACCTCGGCGGCGTAGTCACGGGTCACGGCGAAGGGGGCCTGCGCGGCGTGCTCCGTGCCGTGCTCGCCACGGGTGCGGGGGTCGGGCGTGGGACTCGTGTTCTCGGGCACGGCGGCTCCCGAGGGTGTCTCCGATCGGACCGCGCACCGGACGGGCGAGCGGCCCGTCATGGCGTCGTCGCCATGCGCCTTCATATTACCCCTGGGTCAGGTGCCGCCGGCCCACGGAGACGGCGGACGCCCCGCCCCGCTCGTGAGGAGCGGGACGGGGCGTCGGCGGGGGCACGGTGGGGGCACCGTGCGGCGCAGGATCAGCGCTTCGAGAACTGCGAGGCCTTGCGGGCCTTCTTGAGGCCGGCCTTCTTGCGCTCGATGACGCGGGCGTCGCGGGTCAGGAAGCCGGCCTTCTTGAGCGCCGGGCGGTTGTGCTCGCGGTCGATCTCGTTGAGGGCGCGGGAGATGCCCAGGCGCAGCGCACCGGCCTGGCCGGAGGGGCCGCCGCCGTGGATGCGGGCGATCACGTCGTAGGCGCCGGTCAGCTCCAGCAGCGTGAAGGGGTCGGAGACCTCCTGCTGGTGCAGCTTGTTCGGAAAGTAGTTCTCCAGGGCGCGACCGTTGATGGTCCACTGGCCGGAGCCGGGGACGAGGCGCACGCGGGCCACGGCCTCCTTGCGGCGGCCGACGGCGGAGCCGGGCACGGTCAGGGCCGGGCGCTCGGAGGCGACGGGGGCCTCGGCGGCGGCGGTGGACTCAGAGGTGTAGCTCGTCAGCTCCACGTCGTCGTTCTCGTTGATGCTCATGGTTCTCCTCAGGGAAGGTCTGCGTCAGTGGCCCGCCGGGGTCACTGGGCGACCTGGCCGATCTCGAAGGTCTGGGGCTGCTGGGCGGTGTGCGGGTGCTCGGCGCCCTTGTACACCTTCAGCTTGGAGAGCTGCTGGGCGGCCAGCGAGTTCTTCGGGAGCATGCCCTTGACGGCCTTCTCCACGGCGCGGACCGGGTTGGTCTCGAGCAGCTCGGCGTAGGACTGCGACTTCAGGCCGCCCGGGTAGCCCGAGTGGCGGTAGGCGCGCTTCTTCTCGAGCTTGGCGCCGGTGAGGGCGACCTTCTCGGCGTTCACGATGATGACGTAGTCGCCCATGTCCATGTGGGGGGCGAACGTCGGCTTGTGCTTGCCGCGCAGGAGGGTGGCGGTGTGGGAGGCCAGGCGGCCGAGGACGACGTCGGTGGCATCGATGATGTGCCACTGACGGTCGGCGTCGCCAGGCTTGGGAGAGTACGTACGCACGTTGTCTGCCTTCAGGGTCGGTGGTGGTCCACAGCACCTGCCCGCCGGGTCGTGATTCCGGCGCGCTCGCGCTGTCAGTTCTCCGTGCGCGCCGGTCCCCCAGGTGAGGGCTGGAAGGCGTCCGGGCCCGATGCCCCGGGGGTGCGGCGCGAGCTGAAGGCCATGCAACTGAGCCACTCGCGGCACGACGCATCCGGGTGCGGGCATGCGCAACGTCCACCCATCCTACCGAACGCGGGCCCCGGAGCCAAAAGCCGCCACCGCGGGCCACCCCGGCTCACAGGGTCCGCTTCGCCCGGGTGCCCTCGGCGCGCCGGTGCAGCTCCTCCGCCTCGTCGGGATAGCCGACGGCGAGCAGCGTCAGCCCCCCGGGCGGGGCGAGGCGCACCTCGGAGTCGCGGGCAGGCCTCGCCACCCGGTGAGCGAGCCAGCCGGGCTCGCGTGCCCGCTCCCCCACCTGGAGCAGCGCCCCGACGATCGCCCGGACCATGTTGTGGCAGAACGCGTCGGCCCGGATCCGGACGCGCACGACGCCGTCCTCATCGCGTCGCACCTCCAGGTGCTGGACCTCGCGGATGGTCGTGGCGCCCGCGCGGGGCCGGCAGAAGGACAGGAAGTCGTGCAGTCCGAGGACGGCGTCGGCCTCCAGCGCCATGAGGCGATCGTCCAGGGCGGCGCCGTGCCAGTGGGTGAAGCCCCGCGTGCGCGGATCACGCGCGGCGGGTGCGTCGTCGATCCGGTACTCGTACTCGCGCCATAGCGCGCTGAACCGCGCGTCGAAGCCCGCGGGGGCCCGCCCCGCCCCGTGCACGACGACGGCCCCGCCCCACCCGGAGAGCACCCCGCCGAGGCGTCGGGTGAGGGAGGCGGCCGGCTCCAGGCCGGGCCGGCCGCGGGTCAGGCCCGCCCACTCCGTCTCGGTCAGGTCGAGGTGGGCGACCTGGCCGCGCGCGTGCACCCCCGCGTCGGTGCGGCCGGCGACCACCGTGCGCACGGGCCGGCGCAGGATCCGCTCGAGCCCGTCCTCCAGCGCACCCTGAACCGAGTCGAGACCGGGCTGGCGGGCCCAGCCGTGGAAGGCGCCGCCGTCGTAGGCCAGGTCCAGGCGGACTCGCACGGACGCGGGTTCCCCGGGCGCCGGCGGGGCGTCCGGGCGGTGCTGCTCGCTCATGCTGCTCCTCTCAGCGGCGCGGGGCCGGGGACGGCGAAGGGCCGCCCACCGAGTGGTGGACGGCCCTCGCCGATGCGTCGTCACGGGGACGGACGCGGACTCAGGCGATGGCGTCAGGCCATCTTCTGGGCGGCCTCGCCACCGGCGGGCTCGAAGCCCGCGGCCTTGGCCTCCTCGACGGTGGAGAACCAGACCTCGGCGGTGGTCTGGTCATACCAGCGCGAGCCGGGGACGTGGTACTTCTTCGAGCTGGCGTTGCCCTTGATGGTGGCCTCGGCCGGAGCCGAGCCGTCCTCGTTGGTGGGCACGGCGCCGTCGATCTCGGCGGCGGTCTCCTGCGACTCGGCCACGGTGACCTCCTCGGTGGCGGCCGGGTCGACGGCCTCCACCGGGGCGGACTCGGCCGGGGCGGCCGGCGCGGACGCGGCGGCCTGCTCGGCCTCACGCACCACGGCCTGCTTGCCGGAGATCGGGTCCATGATCAGCTCGATCACGGCCATGGGCGCGTTGTCGCCATGGCGGTTGCCGATCTTGGTGATGCGGGTGTAGCCGCCGTTGCGCTCGGCCATCGCGGGGCCGATCACGGTGAACAGCTCGTGCACGACCGCCTTGTTGGTGCGGTTCTTGGCGGCGATGAGACCCTGCACCTTGCGGCGGGCAGGCAGATCGCCCTTCTTGGCGAAGGTGATCAGGCGCTCGGCGTACGGGCGCAGGCGCTTGGCGCGGGTGAGCGTCGTGGTGATCGACTTGTGCTCGAACAGCTGGGCGGACATGTTCGCCAGCATGATGCGCTCGTGGGCCGGGCTGCCGCCCAGACGCGGACCCTTGGTGGGGGTAGGCATGGTGTTTCTCCTCGGGTGGGACCCGGAGCCGGCTGCGGCGTCGGGTCGAAGATGTCAGGTGGTGCGGAATCGGCTCAGAAGTCCGAGAACGGGTCGTCGTCCATCTGGCGCGCGTGCGCCTGCGGGTCGTAGCCGGCCGGCGAGTCCTTGAGGGACAGGCCCAGCTCCTGGAGCTTCTCCTTGACCTCGTCGATGGACTTCGCACCGAAGTTGCGGATGTCCATCAGGTCGGCCTCGGAACGGCCCACGAGCTCGCCCACGGTGTGGATGCCCTCGCGCTTGAGGCAGTTGTACGAGCGCACGGTGAGCTCGAGCTCCTCGATCGGCTGGGCCAGGTCGGCGGAGCCCTCGACGACCTCGGGCTCGTCGCCCAGGTCGATGCCCTCGGCCTCGACGTTGAGCGAGCGGGCCAGGCCGAACAGCTCGACCAGGGTGGAGCCGGCAGAGGCCACCGCGTCACGCGGCAGCATGTTCTCCTTGGTCTCCACGTCCAGGATCAGACGGTCGAAGTCGGTGCGCTGCTCCACACGGGTGGCCTCGACCTTGAAGGTCACCTTGAGGACCGGGGAGTAGATGGAGTCGACCGGGATGCGGCCGATCTCCGCATCCGCGGACTTGTTCTGGGCGGCGGTCACGTAGCCGCGACCGCGCTCGATGGTCAGCTCCATGTCGAACTTGCCCTTCGCGTTCAGGGTCGCGATGTGCAGGTCCGGGTTGTGGATCTCGACGCCGGCCGGCGCGGTGATGTCCGCGGCGGTGACGACGCCGGCCCCCTGCTTGCGCAGGTAGGCCACCACGGGCTCGTCGTTCTCCGAGGAGACGGAGAGCTTCTTGATGTTGAGGATGATCTCGGTGACATCCTCCTTGACTCCGTTGACGGTGCTGAACTCGTGCAGCACGCCGTCCACGCGGATGCTGGTCACGGCAGCACCGGGGATCGACGAGAGCAGAGTGCGGCGCAGGGAGTTGCCGAGGGTGTAGCCGAAACCGGGCTCCAGGGGCTCGATGACGAACCGGGAACGATGGTCGGAGACGACCTCTTCGGTCAGCGTGGGGCGCTGTGCAATGAGCACGGACATTTCCTTTCGGCGAGCGTCCGCCATATGACGCACGCGGTGGGTGGAAACGAGGACGGGGTGGGGGCAGGTCCGCAGACCTGTCCGCGCCCGCCCCGGACGGGGGCGGACGCGGACACAGCGCTCAGGTCAGACGCGGCGGCGCTTCGCCGGGCGAGCGCCGTTGTGGGCCATGGGGGTGACGTCCTGGATGGACCCCACCTCGAGGCCGGCGGCCTGCAGGGAGCGGATGGCGGTCTCGCGGCCCGAGCCCGGACCCTTCACGAAGACGTCCACCTTCTTCATGCCGTGCTCCTGCGCACGCTTGGCGGCCTGCTCGGCGGCCATCTGCGCGGCGTACGGGGTCGACTTGCGCGACCCCTTGAAGCCGACCTCGCCGGACGAGGCCCAGGAGATGACGGCACCCGTGGTGTCCGTGATGGACACGATGGTGTTGTTGAACGTGCTCTTGATGTGGGCCTGGCCCACGGTGATGTTCTTGTTGGCCTTGCGACGCGGCTTGCGGGCAGCCGATGCGCGAGTCTTGGGGGGCATGTGATTCTCCTCCGGGAAAGCTGCTGGTGCTGATGCTGCGGGCGGGGCGTCCGGACGCGGACGCGGTCACCGCCGGTGCAGGATCACTTCTTCTTGCCGGCGACCGTCTTCTTGGGGCCCTTGCGGGTACGGGCGTTGGTCTTCGTGCGCTGGCCGCGCACCGGCAGGCCGCGGCGGTGGCGCAGGCCCTCGTAGGAGCCGATCTCCACCTTGCGACGGATGTCGGCGGCCACCTCGCGGCGGAGGTCGCCCTCCACCTTGTAGCTGCCCTCGATGTGGTCGCGCAGCTGCACCAGCTGCTCGTCGGAGAGGTCCTTCACGCGGATGTTCGGGTCGATGCCCGTGGCGGAGAGGGTCTCCTCAGCGCGGGTCTTGCCCACACCGTAGATGTACGTGAGTGCGATGATCACGCGCTTCTCGCGCGGAATGTCAACGCCTGCAAGACGAGCCATGTGGCCGTCCTCCTGTTCTTCTGCAGCAGGGGTCTGCACCAGGGACGTCCCGTACGACGCGGCACTCGGCCACGCGGACCCGTCGTCGCGGCGCCGGGGAAGATCCGGCGTGCTCCGCGGCGTGCGTCCGCCGTCGTCGGTCTCCGGCCCCTGCGGCCGGAGGTGGGGGCCCTCCCCTCACGGGGTGGACCGCTGTCCCTGCTGTTCGGCCCGATGGCCGGTGGGTGGTGTGGTCAACGCGACGGCGTCGCTCCCCGGGCTCCCGGGGAGGCGATCAGCCCTGGCGCTGCTTGTGGCGCGGGTTCGAGCAGATCACCAGCACGCGGCCCTTACGGCGCACGACCTGGCACTTGTCACAAATCCGCTTCACGCTCGGCTGAACCTTCACGGCTCTTCCTCCTGCGCTCGCTTGGACGGGGGTTCTTACTTGTATCGGTACACGATCCGACCCCGGTTGAGGTCGTACGGGCTAAGCTCCACCACGACGCGATCCTCGGGGAGGATGCGGATGTAGTGCTGACGCATCTTTCCGGAGATCGTGGCGAGCACGACGTGCTCGTTCTGCAGACGGACCCGGAACATCGCGTTCGGCAATGCCTCCGACACCGTGCCCTCGACCTCGATGACACCTTCCTTCTTAGCCATGTCCTCCACAATCGTCATGCCCCGGACACGGCCGCGGAGGGCCGGATGACGGGGCGGGAACGGGTCTGCTCGCGGGCACACGAGTGCGCGCACACGAACAACGTTCGATGATACCGCATCTTCGGCCTGCGAACCAGCACAGACGACGACGGCCGCCCGGTCCGCCGGACGGGCGGGACGGACGGCCGACAGCTCGGGCCCCTCACTCCCCCGGCGGGACCGGGACCACGCCGAACCGGGCGAGCTCGGAGGCACCGCCGTCGGGCGCGGTGAGCACCCACAGGCCGCCGTCGTGCCGGCAGACCGAGTGCTCCCACTGGCTCGCGCGGGCGCCGTCGAGGGTCACCACGGTCCAGTCGTCCGCGAGCACCTTCGTGTCGATGGAGCCGCGCACCAGCATCGGCTCGATGGCGAGTGCCAGCCCGGGGCGGATCGTGGGCCCCCGGTGGCCGGTGCGGTAGTTGAACACGTCCGGCGGCAGGTGCATGGCCGAGCCGATGCCGTGCCCCACGTACTCCTCGAGGATGCCGAGCTCCTCACCCGGCTGCGCGGAGACGAAGTCGTCGATGGCGTCCCCGATGTCCCCGACGTGGGTGGCGGAGGCGAAGGCCGCGATGCCGACCCAGAGCGCCTCCCGCGTGATCGCCGAGAGGCGCTCGTCGGCCGGGTCCGCGGTGCCGGCCGCGGAGGAGCCCAGGATCACCGTGCGGGCCGAGTCGGCGTGCCAGCCGTCCACGATCGCACCCCCGTCGACCTTCAGCACGTCGCCGGTCTGCAGGACCCGGTCCCCGGGGATGCCGTGCACGACCTCGTCGTTGACCGAGGTGCAGATCGAGGCCGGGAAGTCGTAGTAGCCCAGGAAGTTGGAGGTCGCACCGCGTTCGGCCAGCACACCTGCGAACACGGCGTCCAGCTCCGCGGTGGTGACGCCCGGCGCGGCCGCGGCCAGCGTGGCGTCCAGGGCCTCGGACAGGACCACCCCCGCGCGCTGCATGGCCTGCAGCTGGGGGACGGTCTTGAGCTCGAGCGAGCGGCGGCCGATCACGGGGTCAGGACTCCGCACCCGGCTGGATCACGGGCAGGGAGCCCGTGGCGGAGCGCACGGAGTACACGGCCTGCAGCAGGCGCTCGGTGACGTCGTCGATCTGGCCGGTGCCGTCCACGCGGGCGACGATGCCGCGCTCCACGTACTCCTGGATGACGGACTCGGTCTCGCGGTGGTACAGGTCCAGGCGGTGCTCGATGACCTCCTGGGTGTCGTCCGCGCGGCCCTCGATCTCGGCACGCTTGAGCAGGCGCTCCACGAGCTCCTCGTCGGGCACCTCCAGCTCGACGACGGCGGACAGCGACTGGCCCGCCTCGGCGAGCATGGCGTCCAGCGCCTCAACCTGGCCCTTCGTGCGCGGGTAGCCGTCCAGCAGGAAGCCGTGCTCCGCGTCGGCCTGGGCGATGCGGTCCGCGACCATGCGGTTCGTGACCTCATCGGGGACGAAGTCGCCGTTGTCGATGTACTTCTTGGCCTCGACGCCGAGCGGCGTCATCGACTTCACGTTGTGGCGGAAGATGTCACCGGTGGAGATCGGGACGATCCCGAGCTTGTCGGCGATCCGGGTGGCCTGGGTGCCCTTGCCGGAACCGGGAGGGCCCATGAGCAGCATGCGGGTCATCGTGTGTTCCTCACTGTCGATACGGACGGCGTTGCGGGATCGGGTCGGGGCTCAGCGCAGCAGGCCCTCGTAGTGGCGCTGCTCCATCTGTGCGCTGACCTGCTTCACGGTCTGGAGGCCGACGCCCACCATGATGAGGATGGACGTGCCGCCGAGCGGGAAGTTCTGGCTGGTGCCGATCACCGCGAAGGCGATCAGCGGGATCATGGCCACGATACCGAGGTAGAGGGCGCCGACGAGCGTGATGCGGCTGATGACGTACTGCAGGTAACGCTCGGTGGGCCGGCCGGCGCGGACGCCGGGGATGAACCCGCCGTAGCGCTTCATGTTGTCCGAGATCTCCACCGGGTTGAACGTGATGGACACGTAGAAGTACGTGAAGCCGATGATGAGCAGGAAGTACAGGGCCATGTACACCGGGTGGTCGCCGGTGCCGAAGTACCGGCTCAGCCACGTGATCCACGGGGCCGGCGCACTGCCGTCCTGCGGCGTGTTGAACCGGATGAGGATGCCCGGGAGCATCAGCACGGAGGAGGCGAAGATGACCGGGATGACGTTGGCCATGTTCACCTTGACCGGGATGTAGGTGCTCGACCCGCCCACGGTCCGCGAGCCGATCTGCCGCTTGGCGTACTGGACCGGGATCCGGCGCTGCGACTCCTCCACGAAGACGATGGCCAGCATGGTGAGCAGGCCGATCCCCATGACGATCGCGAACACGCGCCAGCCCTGCGTCTGGACCACCTGGCCGAGGCCCGCCGGGAAGCCCGCCGCGATGGAGGTGAAGATCAGCAGGGACATGCCGTTGCCCACGCCGTTCTCGGTGATCCGCTCGCCGAACCACATGACGATGAGACATCCGGTGGTCAGGGCGATGACCACGAGCAGCACCGTGAGGATGGAGCCGTCGCGCAGCAGCGGCAGGCTGCATCCGAGCAGGGCCCCGGTGCGGGCCAGCGAGGCCATCGTGGTCGCCTGCAGCAGGGCGAGGGCGAGGGTCAGGTAGCGGGTGTACTGCGTCAGCGTCGCCTGGCCCTGCGGGCCCTCCTGGTGGAGCTGCTCGAAGCGCGGGATCACCACGCGCAGCAGCTGCACGATGATCGACGCCGTGATGTAGGGCATGATGCCGAGCGCGAAGACGGACACCTGCAGGAGCGCCCCGCCCGAGAACATGTTCACGAAGGAGTACAGGCCGCCCTGGGCGTTGCCCGCCGCCAGGCACTGCTGCACCGCCGGGTAGTCCACCCCGGGGGCCGGCACGAAGGCGCCCATCCGGTAGACGGCGATGAGCCCGAGCGTGAAGGCGATCTTCCGCAACAGGTCAGGCGTCCGGACGATCCGGGCGATGGCCTTGAGCACGAGTCCTCCTGCGGTGGTCCTGTGGGGCGCGCGCCGGCCGCGGGGCGGGGCACGAGACGGCGGCCACACCGGGGCGGCCGCTGTGCGAGTCTACACGGACGGACCGAGGGCCCTGGTCCGGAGCGGCTGCTCCGGACCAGGGCCCTCGGTCGATGGGTCGGCGTGTCAGAGGGTCTCGGTGGACCCGCCGGCGGCCTGGATCTTCTCCACGGCGGACGAGGAGAAGGCGTTCGCCTTCACCTGCACGGCCGCGGTGATCTCCCCCGTGCCCAGCACCTTCACGGGCTGGCCGCGACGGACGAGGCCCTTGGACACGAGCGCGTCCACGGTGACCTCACCGCCCTCGGGGAAGTGCGCGGAGAGCTTGTCCAGGTTCACGACCTGGTACTCCGTGCGGAACGGGTTCTTGAAGCCGCGGAGCTTCGGCAGACGCATCTGCAGGGGCAGCTGGCCGCCCTCGAAGCCCGCACGGACCTGGTAACGGGCCTTGGTGCCCTTGGTGCCGCGACCGGCGGTCTTGCCCTTCGACGCCTCACCGCGACCCACGCGGGTCTTGGCGGTCTTGGCACCGGGGGCCGGACGCAGGTCGTGGACCTTGATGGCGTCGTTGTCAGCCATTGTTGACCTCCTCCACGGACACCAGGTGCGGCACGGTGTTGACCATGCCGACCGTCACCGCGTCGGCCTTGCGGGTGACCTGGTGGCCGATCCGCTTCAGGCCCAGCGAGCGCAGGGTGTCCCGATGGTTCTGCTTGGAGCCCGTGACGCCTCGGGTCTGGGTGATGACCAGGGTGGCGTCCGAGGGCTGGATGTTCTTGCGAGTGGGCTCAAACACGGCTCACGCACCTGCCTTCGCGCTCTTCTGGGCGCGATCGTTCTCCATGGTGCGCAGCATCGCATGGGGGGCGATCTCGTCCAGGGCCTTGCCGCGGCGGGCGGCGACGGCCTGGGGCTCTTCCAGCTTCTTGAGGGCGTCCACGGTGCCGCGCACGATGTTGATCGCGTTCACGGAGCCCATGGACTTGGAGAGCACGTCGTGGATGCCGGCGCACTCGAGCACGGCGCGCACCGGACCACCGGCGATCACGCCGGTACCCGGGGAGGCCGGGCGGAGCAGCACGACGCCGGCGGCGTCCTCACCCTGCACCAGGTGCGGGATGGTGGAGCCGACGCGGGGGACGCGGAAGAAGGACTTCTTGGCCTCCTCCACGGCCTTCTGGATCGCAGCGGGGACCTCCTTCGCCTTGCCGTAGCCGACGCCGACGGTGCCGTCGCCGTCACCCACCACCACGAGGGCGGTGAAGGAGAAGCGGCGGCCGCCCTTGACGACCTTGGAGACGCGGTTGATGCCCACGACGCGCTCGAGGAACTGGTCCTTCTCGTCGTCCTGGGCGCCACGACGGTTGCGGTCGTCGCGACGGCCGCCACGACGATCGCCGTCACGGCCACCGCGGCCGCCGTCGCGACCGCCGCGGCCACCGGTGGCGCGCTCGGTGGTCTGGCTCGCCGAGCCCGACCCGGTCTCGGAGACGGTGGTCTCGGTGCTCTCGGTCACCTGAGTGTCCTTCTGGTTGATGTTCTCGGTCACAGCTGCAGCCCACCCTCTCGCGCACCGTCGGCCACGGCCGCGACGCGCCCGTGGTACTTGTTGCCGCCGCGGTCGAAGACCACGGCCTCGATGCCGGCCGCCTTGGCACGCTCGGCGACGAGCTCGCCCACGCGCTTGGCCTTGGCCGTCTTGTCACCCTCGAGCGCACGCACGTCGGCCTCCATGGTGGAGGCGTACGCGAGCGTGCGGCTCTGCGTGTCGTCCACGACCTGCACGAACATGTGCCGTGCAGAGCGGTTGACGACGAGGCGGGGACGGACGGTGGTGCCGGAGATCCGCTTGCGCACCCGGAGGTGGCGGCGGGTGCGGGCGGTGAACTTGCCCTTGCCCTTCACCTTCAGAGTAGACATCACTTACCTGCCTTTCCGGCCTTGCGGCGGATCTGCTCGCCCGCATAGCGCACGCCCTTGCCCTTGTACGGGTCGGGGCGGCGCAGCTTGCGGATGTTGGCGGCGGTCTCGCCGACCTGCTGCTTGTCGATACCGGCGACGGTGACCCTGTTGCCCTCCACCGTGAAGGTGATGCCCTGGGGCGCCTTCACCGGGACGGGGTGGGAGTAGCCCAGGGCGAACTCGAGGTCCTGGCCCTTGGCCTGCACGCGGTAGCCGGTGCCGACGACCTCGAGCTGCTTGGAGAAGCCGTTGGTCACGCCCTCGACCATGTTGCTGATGAGGGTACGGGTCAGACCGTGCAGGGAGCGGGACTCACGCTCGTCGTCGGGGCGGGCCACGGTGACCTGCCCCTCCTCGAGGGTGGCCGTGATGGGCGTGGGCAGGGAGTGCTCGAGCTGGCCCTTGGGGCCCTTCACGGAGACGCGGTCGCCGTCGATGGTCACATCGACGCCGGCGGGGATGGTGATCGGGAGACGTCCGATTCGAGACATGTCAGTTCAGCCTTTCTTCCGTCTTGCCCGTCACCAGACGTAGGCGAGGACTTCTCCGCCCACGCCCTTCTTGGCGGCCTGCTGGTTCGTGAGGAGACCAGAGGAGGTGGACAGGATGGCGATGCCGAGGCCGCCCAGCACGTGGGGCAGGTTCGTGGACTTTGCGTACACGCGCAGGCCCGGCTTGGAGATGCGGCGCAGGCCGGCGATCGCACGCTCACGCTGCGGGCCGAACTTCAGGTCGATGGTCAGCTTCTTGCCGACCTCGGCCTCCTCCTCGCGCCAGTCCTGGATGTAGCCCTCGGCCTTGAGGATCTCGGCGACGCGAGTCTTCAGCTTCGAGGACGGCATGGACACGGTGTCGTGGTAGGCCGAGTTTGCGTTGCGCAGACGGGTCAGCATGTCTGCGACGGGATCGGTCATGGTCATGTGGGCTTCACGCCCTTTCTCGCCGTGGTTTCCGCCACCGGTTCACCGGTGGAGGACCTGTGGCGTGGAGGTCTTACTGGTCGGTCTTGAACGGGAAGCCCAGCGCCTTCAGCAGCGCGCGGCCCTCGTCGTCGTTCTTGGCGGTCGTCACCACGGTGATGTCCATGCCGCGCACGCGGTCGATCTTGTCCTGATCGATCTCGTGGAACACGGTCTGCTCGGACAGGCCGAAGGTGTAGTTGCCGTTGCCGTCGAACTGGCGGTCGGACAGGCCGCGGAAGTCACGGATGCGCGGCAGCGCGAGCGTGACCAGGCGGTCCAGGAACTCCCACATGCGATCGCCACGGAGGGTGGCGTGCGTGCCGATGGGCATGCCCTCACGCAGCTTGAACTGCGCGATGGACTTGCGGGCCTTGGTGATCATCGGCTTCTGGCCGGTGATGGCGGTGAGGTCGGTGACCGCGCCGTCGATGATCTTGGAGTCCTTGGCGGCCTCGCCGACGCCCATGTTGACGACGACCTTCACGAGGCCCGGCACCTGCATGACGTTCCCGTACTGGAACTGCTCCTGCAGGGCGCCGCGGATCTCCTCGCGGTACTTGGTCTTCAGACGCGGGGTGACCTTCTCGGTCTGCTGCACCTCGGTCATCACAGCTCCTTCCCCGAGGCCTTGGCGAAGCGGACCTTCACGGTCTTGCTCACGCCGTCCTTCTCGACGGTCTCGAAGCGGTAGCCCACACGGGTCGGCTTCTTGGTCTCCGGGTCCACCACGGCCACGTTCGAGATGTGGATCGGGGCCTCGACGACCTGCAGGCCGCCCTCGGTGGAACCGTTGTTGTCCTGGCCGGCGCGCAGGTGCTTGGTCACGCGGTTCACGCCCTCGACGAGCACGCGCTCATCCGTCGGGAACACGCGCAGGACCTTGCCCTGCTTGCCCTTGTCCTTGCCACTGATGACCTGGACGAGGTCGTCCTTCTTGATCTTGGCCATGAGGTCAGATCACCTCCGGGGCGAGCGACACGATCTTCATGAACTTCTTGTCACGCAGCTCGCGACCCACGGGGCCGAAGATGCGCGTGCCACGGGGCTCGCCGTCGGTCTTCAGGATGACCGCCGCGTTCTCGTCGAACTTGATGTACGAGCCGTCGGGACGGCGGGACTGCTTGCGGGTGCGGACCACCACGGCCTTGACGACGTCGCCCTTCTTGACGTTGCCGCCGGGGATGGCGTCCTTCACGGTGGCGACGATGGTGTCGCCGATGCCTGCGTAGCGGCGTCCGGAACCGCCGAGAACACGGATGGTCAGGATTTCCTTCGCACCGGTGTTGTCGGCGACCTTGAGCCGCGACTCCTGCTGGATCACTTGTCTCTCCTAGCGTCGCGCCGGTTCTCCCCCACGATGGGCGAGCCTTGCGGAACGGTTGAACGGGCATCCCGGGACGCTTACCCCTCCCCCGAGGCGGGCCGCCCGCCGTCGTCCCCCGGCGACGCGTGTTCAGACAGCGTCGGGGAGGTCGAGAGCGGAGGGGCGCGCAGGGCAGGGCCGAGGCGGATCCGGGATCGGTGTGCGCGGCCCTCGGCACACAGGATGGATGGTCCTGCCAACGAGAGGGCGCACGAATATCAGAGTCTAACGCACAAGGCCGCCCCGTGCCAGTGCACGGGGCGGCCCTCTGCGTCGCCGACCCTCAGGGGGCCGGGTCGATCACTTGGCGCGCTCGACGACCTCCACCAGGCGCCACCGCTTGGAGGCGGACAGCGGGCGGGTCTCGGCGATGCGGACGCGGTCACCCACGCCGGCGGTGTTGTCCTCGTCGTGCGCCTTCACGCGCTTCGAGGTCTTCATCACCTTGCCGTAGAGCGAGTGCTTCTTGCGGTCCTGGACCTCGACGACGATGGTCTTGTCCATCTTGTCGGACACGACGATGCCACGGAGGGCCTTGCGGTAGCCGCGCTCCTCGGAGACGGCCGGGGTCTGCTCGGTCACTTGGCAGCCTCCTCGTTCTTCTCGGCCTGCGCCTCGGCGGCGACATCGCCGCGGATGCCCAGCTCGCGCTCGCGCAGGATCGTGTAGATGCGCGCGATGTCACGCTTGACGGACTTCAGCCGGCTGGCGTTGTCCAGCTGGCCGGTGGCGGCCTGGAAGCGCAGGTTGAACAGCTCCTCCTTGGAGGACTTCAGGGCCTCCAGCAGGCGGGCGTTGTCCATCCCGTCCAGGGACTCGACGTTCAGATCCTTGGTGCCGATCGCCATGGGATCACTCACCACCCTCTCGACGGATGATACGGGCCTTCAGCGGCAGCTTGTGGATGGCCAGGCGGAGCGCCTCACGGGCGACGTCCTCCGTGACACCCGACAGCTCGAAGAGCACGCGTCCGGGCTTGACGTTGGCGACCCACCACTCCGGCGAGCCCTTGCCGGAGCCCATGCGGGTCTCGGCGGGCTTCTTGGTGATGGGACGGTCCGGGTAGATGTTGATCCAGACCTTGCCGCCACGCTTGATGTAGCGGGTCATGGCGATACGGGCGGCCTCGATCTGACGGTTGGTCACATAGGCCGGCGTGAGCGCCTGGATGCCCCACTCGCCGAACGTCACGGTGGTGCCGCCCTTGGCGGCGCCGGAACGCTTGGGGTGGTGCTGCTTGCGGTGCTTGACGCGACGGGGGATCAGCATCAGGCGTTGCCTCCTTCAGCGGGAGCGGCGGCCGGGGTCTCGGCGCCGGCGCCGGCGTTCTCCTGGCGGGGAGCACGCTCGGCGCGATCGTTGCGACGACGACGCTCGCCGCCGCCACGGCGCTCGCCGCCACGGCCACGGCCGGAGGGCTGAGCGGCCTCCTTGGCCGCGAGCTCCTTGGCGGTCAGGTCGCCCTTGTAGATCCAGACCTTCACGCCGATGCGGCCGAAGGTGGTCTTGGCCTCGAACTTGCCGAAGTCGATGTTCGCGCGGAGGGTGTGCAGCGGCACGCGACCCTCGCGGTAGAACTCCGAGCGGCTCATCTCGGCGCCGCCGAGGCGGCCGGAGCACTGGATGCGGATGCCCTGCGCGCCGGCGCGCATGGCGGACTGGATCGCCTTCTTCATCGCACGGCGGAACGCCACGCGGGAGGCGAGCTGCTCGGCCACACCCTGCGCAACCAGCTGGGCATCGGTCTCGGGGTTCTTGACCTCGAGGATGTTCAGCTGGATCTGCTTGCCGGTGAGCTTCTCGAGCTCACCGCGGATGCGGTCGGCCTCGGCGCCGCGGCGGCCGATCACGATGCCCGGACGCGCGGTGTGGATGTCCACGCGCACGCGGTCACGGGTGCGCTCGATCTCCACCTTGGAGATGCCGGCGCGCTCCATGCCGGTGGTCATCAGCTCGCGGATCTTGACGTCCTCCTTGAGGAAGTCAGCGTAGCGCTGGCCCTCCTTGTGGGAGTCCGCGAACCAGTGCGAGACGTGGTCGGTGGTGATGCCGAGGCGGAACCCGTTGGGGTTGATCTTCTGTCCCATTGTCAGTTCCCACCCTTCTCGTCCTTGGACGCGACGACCACGGTCACGTGGCTCGTGCGCTTGTTGATGCGGTACGCGCGGCCCTGAGCACGGGGCTGGAACCGCTTCATGGTCGGGCCCTCGTCCACGAAGGCCTCGGTGATGTAGAGGGCGTCCTCGTCGAAGGCCTGGCCCTCGCGGTCCGCCTTGACACGGGCGTTCGCCACCGCGGAGGTCACCAGCTTGTACACCGGCTCCGAAGCACCCTGCTGGGCGAACTTCAGGATGGCCAGTGCTTCGGTGGCCTGCTTGCCACGGACCAGGTCGACGACGCGCCGGGCCTTCATCGGCGTCACGCGCAGGTGGCGCGCAATTGCCTTGGCTTCCATTGCTTCTCTCTTTCGATTCTCGAGAAGGTCAAGCGTGCTGTGCCCTCAGGCTCAGCGACGCTTGCCCTTCTTGTCGTCCTTCACGTGGCCGCGGTAGGTCCGGGTCGGGGCGAACTCGCCCAGCTTGTGACCCACCATGGACTCGGTGACGAACACCGGGACGTGCTTGCGTCCGTCGTGGACCGCGATGGTGTGACCCAGCATGTCCGGGATGATCATCGACCGGCGGGACCAGGTCTTGATGACGTTCTTGCTGCCCTTCTCGTTCTCGGCCAGAACCTTCAGGTAGAGGTGCTGATCGACGAAGGGGCCCTTCTTCAGGCTGCGAGGCATGTCTTCCCTGCTCCCTTATCGCTTGTTCTTGCCGGTACGACGGCGACGCACGATGAGCTTGTCGCTTTCCTTGTTCGGACGACGCGTGCGGCCCTCGGGCTTGCCGTTCCGGTTGACGGGGTGACGACCGCCGGAGGTCTTGCCCTCGCCACCGCCGTGCGGGTGGTCGACCGGGTTCATGACGACACCGCGGACGGTCGGGCGCACGCCCTTCCAGCGCATGCGGCCGGCCTTGCCCCAGTTGATGTTCGACTGCTCGGCGTTGCCGACCTCGCCGATCGTGGCGCGGCAGCGCACGTCGACGTTGCGGATCTCCCCGGAGGGCAGGCGCAGCTGGGCGTACTTGCCCTCGCGGGCGACCAGCTGCACGGAGGCGCCGGCGGAGCGGGCCATCTTGGCGCCGCCGCCGGGGCGCAGCTCCACCGCGTGGATGGTGGTGCCCACGGGGATGTTGCGCAGCGGCAGGTTGTTGCCGGGCTTGATGTCGGCGTTCGGGCCGGCCTCGACCACGTCGCCCTGCTTCAGCTTGGCCGGGGCCAGGATGTAGCGCTTGGCGCCGTCCGCGTAGTGCAGCAGCGCGATGCGGGCGGTGCGGTTCGGGTCGTACTCGATGTGCGCGACGGTGGCGGGCACGCCGTCCTTGTCGTGGCGACGGAAGTCGACCAGGCGGTACTGGCGCTTGTGGCCGCCGCCCTTGTGACGGGTGGTGATGCGACCGGTGTTGTTGCGGCCGCCGGTCTTGTGCAGCGGACGGAGAAGGGACTTCTCCGGCGTGGACCGGGTGATCTCTGCGAAGTCGGCCACGGACGAGCCGCGCAGGCCCGGGGTGGTCGGCTTGTACTTACGGATAGCCATGTGTCAGTTCCTCGATTAAGTGGTCTCCGCACGCCGATCAGGCGAGCGGACCTCCGAAGATGTCGATGGTCCCGTCCTTGAGCGTGACGATGGCACGCTTGGTGGACTTGCGCTGGCCCCACCCGAAGCGGGTGCGACGGCGCTTGCCGGAACGGTTCAGGGTGTTGACCGAGGCCACGTCGACGTTGAAGATGCGCTCCACCGCCTGCTTGATCTCGGACTTGTTGGAGCGGGGGTCGACCAGGAAGGTGTACTTGCCCTCGTCGATCAGACCGTAGCTCTTCTCCGACACGACGGGAGCGATGATCACGTCGCGGGGATCCTTGTTGATGGAGCCGCTCACTGGGCATCCTCCTTCTTGGCGCCGGAAGCCTGGGCCACGTACGCCTCGTAGGCCGCCTGGGTGAACACGACGTCGTCGGAGACGAGCACGTCGTAGGTGTTCAGCTGGTCGGCGTACAGGGTGTGGACCGCAGGCAGGTTGCGGGCGGACAGGGCGGCGACGTCGTCGGCCCGGTCGATCACCAGCAGCACGTTCTTGCGGCCGGTGTTCAGGGACGCGAGGCCCGCCTTGGCGGCCTTGGTGGACGGGGTGGTCCCGGACACGAGGGCCTCGATGACGTGGACGCGGCCGTTGCGGGCGCGGTCCGACAGGGCACCGCGCAGGGCGGCGGCCTTCATCTTCTTGGGGGTCCGCTGCGAGTAGTCGCGCGGGGTGGGGCCGTGGACGACGCCACCGCCGGTCATGTGCGGGGCCCGGATGGAGCCCTGACGGGCGCGGCCGGTGCCCTTCTGCTTGAACGGCTTGCGACCGGCACCGGACACCTCGCCGCGGCGCTTCGTCTTGTGCGTGCCCTGGCGGGCGGCGGCGAGCTGGGCGACGACGACCTGGTGCATGAGCGGCACGTTGGACTGCACGTCGAAGAGCTCGACGGGCAGATCGACCTGGATGGTCTTCACGGAGTTCTCAGCCATGGTCTCAGGCTCCCTTCACGGCGCTGCGGACGAGCACGACCTGGCCCTTGGAGCCGGGCACCGCGCCCTTGATCAGCAGGAGGTTGTTCTCCACGTCGATGCCGTGGAGGGTCAGGTTCATGGTGGTCTGGCGCACGGCGCCCATGCGACCGGGCATGCGCTGGCCCTTGAACACGCGGCCGGGGGTGGACGCGCCGCCCACGGAGCCGGGCTTGCGGTGGTTCTTGTGCGCACCGTGCGAGGCGCCCACACCGGCGAAGCCGTGGCGCTTCATGGCGCCGGCGAAGCCCTTGCCCTTGGTGGTGCCCACGACGTCGACCTTCTGGCCGGCCTCGAAGACCTCCACGGTCACGTCCTGGCCGAGCGCGTACTCGGCGGCGTCGGCGGTGCGCAGCTCGACGAGGTGGCGACGCGGGGTCACGCCGGCCTTCTCGAAGTGACCGGCCAGGGGCTTGGTCACGCGGCGGGGATCGATCTGGCCGTAGGCGATCTGCACGGCGGTGTAGCCGTCGGTCTCCTCGGAGCGCAGCTGGGTGACGACGTTCGGGTCTGCCTTGACCACGGTCACGGGGATGAGCTTGTTGTCCTCATCCCAGACCTGGGTCATGCCGAGCTTCGTGCCCAGCAGGCCCTTGATGTTCTGGGTGTTGGTCATAGTCTCTCAGCACCTCCCTCTCAGAGCTTGATCTCGATGTTGACGTCCGCGGGCAGGTCCAGTCGCATGAGCGAGTCGACGGCCTTCGGGGTCGGGTCGATGATGTCGATGAGCCGCTTGTGGGTGCGCATCTCGAAATGCTCGCGGCTGTCCTTGTACTTGTGGGGAGAACGGATAACGCAGTACACGTTCTTCTCCGTCGGCAGCGGCACGGGGCCGACCACCGTCGCGCCTGCGCGCGTGACCGTGTCAACGATCTTGCGGGCCGACACGTCGATGACCTCGTGGTCGTACGACTTCAGCCGGATGCGGATCTTCTGTCCCGCCATGGCGTCACGCCTCTCTCGTCGGGTGTGCTGTTCCTGTCCCTGTGCGGCGGATCGGGTCCGCCTTCTTGTCCTCCACCCGCGCGGGGCGAATCCGGTCGGACCGGGTTCCTCGCCGCCGCCGGACTCCGGTCCACGCGGTCGGGCGTGTCGCATTCCTGGGAGGGCACACGCCTGCGGCGGGTCGGAGTGGTGACGTCACATCTGGGCCGAGCTGCCGCCGCGAGACACACGACGACAGCGCAATGGCGCTTGAGCAACCGAATCAGTATAGACAGAACCGGGCCCGGTCCGCCAATCGGCGGACCGGGCCCGGCGGTCACCAGGGCTCAGCGGCCCCACTCGGTGGGCGGGCCGGCGTTGAGCAGCAGCGCGAAGACGACGGCGACCACGGCGACCGCCACCAGCGCGCTGACCACCGGATGACGCAGCACCACGACGAGGAGCCGTTCGAGGGGCCTCCGCTCCCCCGGCGCACGGTCCACGACCTGCCACCGCGGGGCCGGCTCGCCGCGCCGCCGCTGGGCCCGCTCGAACGGGACCGTCATGAACGGGACGATCGTCGAGCCGAGGCCGAGGAGCCCGCGGGTCACCGACCATCGCCCGTCGATCCACACGGCGACCGTCACCACGAGGTAGCAGAGGAACACGAAGCCGTGGACGCCGCCGGCGACCGGCACTACCCGCTCCGTGACTCCGCCGTACTTGAGGCCCATGGCGATCAGCAGGCCGGCCCAGGTGAACATCTCGGCCATCGCCGTGACGGCGAACAGGCGGCGCGGGCTGGGCAGGTTCATCGCTCCAGCTCCCCACCGCGGTTCGCGCGCCGGATGCGCCGGGCACGGTCGATCTCGGGACGGAAGGTCCGCAGCGCCCAGCGCACGGCCACGGCGGCCACGGCGAGCACCACGATGAGGATGAGCAGTTCAGGCATGTCCTCAGCCTAGCGGCCGCCGCCGCGCCGTCGTCGGACACGGCGACGCCCCCGCCTCCGGGAGACCCGGAGACGGGGGCGTCGCGCGTCAGCGGCTCAACAGAGCCACGAGACGGGATGCGTCAGATCACTTGGTGATCTTGGTGACGCGGCCGGAGCCCACGGTGCGGCCACCCTCGCGGATGGCGAAGCCGAGGCCCTCCTCCATGGCGATCGGCTGGATGAGCTCGACCGACATCTCGGTGGTGTCGCCGGGCATGACCATCTCGGTGCCCTCGGGCAGCGTGATGACGCCGGTGACGTCGGTGGTGCGGAAGTAGAACTGCGGGCGGTAGTTCGAGTAGAACGGGTTGTGACGCCCACCCTCGTCCTTGGACAGGATGTAGACGTTCGCCTCGAAGTTGGTGTGCGGGGTGATGGAACCCGGCGCCACCACGACCTGGCCGCGCTCGACGTCGTCGCGCTTCAGACCGCGCAGCAGCAGACCGCAGTTCTCGCCGGCCCAGGCCTCGTCGAGCTGCTTGTGGAACATCTCGATGCCGGTGACGGTGGTCTTCTGCACGTCGCGGATGCCGACGATCTCGACCTCGGAGTTGATCTTCAGGGTGCCGCGCTCGGCGCGACCGGTCACCACGGTGCCACGGCCGGTGATGGTGAAGACGTCCTCGATCGGCATCAGGAACGGCTTGTCCTTGTCGCGGACCGGGTCCGGGATGAACTCGTCCACGGCATCCATGAGGTCCTCGACGGACTTGACCCACTGGGGGTCGCCCTCGAGGGCCTTCAGACCGGAGGTGCGGATGACCGGGGCGTCGTCGCCGTCGAACTCCTGGGAGGACAGCAGCTCGCGGACCTCCATCTCGACGAGCTCGAGGAGCTCCTCGTCCTCGACCATGTCCGACTTGTTCAGGGCCACGAGCAGGGCCGGCACGCCGACCTGGCGGGCCAGGAGCACGTGCTCGCGGGTCTGGGCCATCGGGCCGTCGGTGGCGGCGACCACGAGGATCGCACCGTCCATCTGAGCGGCGCCGGTGATCATGTTCTTGATGTAGTCGGCGTGACCGGGGGCGTCCACGTGGGCGTAGTGACGCTTCTCGGTCTGGTACTCCACGTGGGAGATGTTGATGGTGATGCCGCGCTGACGCTCCTCGGGGGCGGAGTCGATCGTCGCGAAGTCACGGGCCTCATTCAGGTCCGGGTACTTGTCGTACAGGACCTTCGAGATGGCGGCGGTCAGCGTGGTCTTGCCGTGGTCAACGTGGCCGATGGTGCCGATGTTGACGTGCGGCTTCGTCCGCTCGAACTTTGCCTTTGCCACTAGTTCCTCCTAAGAACTGGTTCATCGTCAAGAAGACTGCTCAGCCGCCTGGGACGTGCTGACAACTTGACTGAGTCTACTCGGATGGTACGGGGTTGGGGAAATCCCGGCCTCACGAGGGCCAGTCCGGTTCCAGGCCGTCGGGACCGCCGAGAGCGGACCGGACCTGACCCGTCCTGATCGCGGACCGCCGCGCCGGGGAGGGCGGTCCGGTCGCCCCGGGTCGGCCGCCGCTGCGGCGGCCGACCCGGGGCAGGTCGTTCAGAGCAGGTGACCTGCGGTCACTCGCCCTGGGACTTCTGGACGATCTCGTCCGCCACGGCCTTGGGGACCTCGGCGTAGGAGTGGAAGGTCATCGAATACACCGCGCGGCCCTGCGTCTTGGAGCGCAGGTCGCCGATGTAGCCGAACATCTCCGAGAGCGGCACGAGGGCGTTGACCACCTTCACGCCGGTCGCGTCCTCCATGGACTGGATCTGGCCGCGGCGGGAGTTCAGGTCGCCGATGACGTCGCCCATGAACTCCTCGGGGGTGCGGACCTCCACGGCCATCAGCGGCTCGAGGATGATCGGGTTGGCCTTGCGGACACCCTCCTTGAAGGCCTGGGAGCCGGCGATCTTGAACGCCATCTCCGAGGAGTCGACGTCGTGGTACGCACCGTCGAGCAGGGTGGCCTTCACGCCGACCATCGGGTAGCCGGCCAGCACGCCGAACTGCATGGCGTCCTGGATGCCCGCGTCCACCGAGGGGATGTACTCGCGGGGCACGCGACCGCCGGTGACGGCGTTCTCGAACTCGTAGACCTCGCCCTCGGCGGTGTCCAGGGGCTCGAAGGACAGCTGCACCTTGGCGAACTGGCCGGAGCCGCCGGTCTGCTTCTTGTGCGTGTAGTCGACCTTGTCGACCTTGCGCTTGATGGTCTCGCGGTACGCGACCTGGGGCTTGCCCACGTTGGCCTCGACCTTGAACTCGCGCTTCATGCGGTCCACGAACACGTCCAGGTGGAGCTCGCCCATGCCGCCGATCTCGGTCTGACCGGTCTCCTCGTTGAGGTTCACGCGGAACGTGGGGTCCTCGGCGACGAGCTTCTGGATGGCGGTGGACAGCTTCTCCTGGTCACCCTTGGTCTTCGGCTCGATGGCCACGGAGATCACGGGCTCCGGGAAGGTCATCGACTCGAGGATGATCGGGTTCGCGGGATCGCACAGGGTGTCGCCCGTGGTGGTGTCCTTGAGGCCGATCACGGCGTAGATGTGGCCGGCGACCACCTCGTCCACCGGGTTCTCCTTGTTGGCGTGCATCTGGAACAGCTTGCCGATGCGCTCCTTCTTGCCCTTGGTGGCGTTGAGGATCTGCGCGCCGGACTCCAGGCGGCCGGAGTACACGCGGATGAAGGTCAGCGTGCCGAAGAAGGGGTGCGTGGCGATCTTGAAGGCCAGGGCCGAGAACGGGGCCTCCTTCGACGCCTCGCGCTCCAGCACCTGCTCCTCGTCGTTCACGGCGTGGCCCTTGACGGCGCCGGCGTCCAGCGGGTTCGGCAGGTAGGCGACCACGGCGTCCAGCATCGGCTGCACGCCACGGTTCTTGAACGCGGAGCCGCAGAACACCGGGTAGGCCTCGGCGTTCACGGTCAGCTGGCGCACGCCGGCCTGGATCTCCTCGACGGTGAGCTCCTCGCCCTCGAGGTACTTCTCCATGAGCTCCTCGGAGCTCTCGGCGACGGCCTCGACGAGCTGGTTGCGGTACTCCTCGGCCTTCTCCTGGAGCTCGGCGGGGATCTCGCGGGTCTCGTAGGAGGCGCCCATGGTGACGTCGCCCTTGGCGTCGCCCGGCCACACGAAGGCCTTCATGGAGATCAGGTCGACGACGCCCACGAAGTCGTTCTCGGCGCCGATCGGCAGCTGCATCACGAGCGGACGCGCGCCGAGGCGCTTCACGATGGTGTCGACGGTGAAGTAGAAGTCCGCGCCCAGCTTGTCCATCTTGTTGACGAAGCAGATGCGGGGGACGTCGTACTTGTCCGCCTGGCGCCACACGGTCTCCGACTGGGGCTCCACGCCCTCCTTGCCGTCGAACACGGCGACGGCGCCGTCGAGCACGCGCAGCGAGCGCTCCACCTCGACCGTGAAGTCCACGTGGCCGGGGGTGTCGATGATGTTGATCTGGTGGTCGTTCCAGAAGCAGGTCACCGCGGCGGAGGTGATGGTGATGCCGCGCTCCTTCTCCTGCTCCATCCAGTCCGTCGTCGCGCCGCCGTCGTGGGTCTCGCCCAGCTTGTGGTTGACACCCGTGTAGAACAGGATGCGCTCGGTGGTGGTGGTCTTGCCGGCATCGATGTGGGCCATGATGCCGATGTTGCGGACCTTGTGCAGGTCGGTCAGCACGTCCTGTGCCACGGTGTCTCCCTTGGTCGGGTGGAATGGGGGGCTCGTGAGGTGGATGCGGTGGGTGGCCCGTCCGAAGAGGACGCACCTGCGGCCCGAGGCGCGGATCGCGCGCCCCGGGCCACACGGATCACCAGCGGTAGTGGGCGAAGGCCTTGTTGGCCTCGGCCATCTTGTGGGTGTCCTCGCGACGCTTCACGGCGCCGCCCAGGCCGTTCGAGGCGTCCAGGATCTCGTTCATCAGACGCTCGGTCATGGTCTTCTCACGGCGGGCCTTGGAGAAGCCGACCAGCCAGCGCAGGGCCAGGGCCGTGGAGCGGCCCGGCTTGACCTCGACGGGCACCTGGTAGGTGGCGCCGCCGACGCGGCGGGAGCGCACCTCGAGGGCCGGCTTGATGTTGTCCATGGCCTTCTTGAGGGTGGCCACGGGATCGGCGCCGTTCTTGGCACGGGCGCCCTCGAGCGCACCGTACACGATGCGCTCGGCGGTGGACTTCTTGCCGTCGATGAGCACCTTGTTGATCAGCTGCGTGACCAGCGGGGAGCCGTAGACGGGATCGACGACGAGGGGGCGCTTCGGCGCAGGACCCTTACGAGGCATTACTTCTTCTCCTTCTTGGCGCCGTAGCGGGAGCGGGCCTGGCCGCGGTTCTTCACGCCCTGGGTGTCGAGGGCGCCGCGCACGATCTTGTAGCGCACGCCGGGCAGGTCCTTCACACGACCGCCGCGGACGAGCACGATCGAGTGCTCCTGCAGGTTGTGGCCCTCGCCGGGGATGTAGGCGGTGACCTCGATGCCGCCGTTCAGGCGCACACGGGCGACCTTGCGCAGCGCCGAGTTCGGCTTCTTGGGCGTGGTGGTGTACACGCGGGTGCACACGCCACGACGCATGGGGTTCCCCTGCAGCGCAGGGGCCTTCGTATTGACGACCTTGGGTGAGCGGCCCTTGCGGACCAGCTGCTGAATCGTAGGCACTCTTCAGCCTTCCTGTGTTTCGGTGATCGCTGACGTGATCGACCGGCGCCCGGGGCGCCGGCTGCTCGTTCCTCTGCTCTGCCTCTCCCTGGGGGCTCGCAACGAGCAGACGTCCGCAGGCGTGCAAAAGTGTGGCATCTGCCGCGCAATGACCCCGCGACCCGGACAGCGTCCAATTTGCCACACGAAAAACAATCCTTGACAGCATAGCACGCCCCGGCGTCATCGACGAGCCGGCCCCGCACGGCCAAGGGGCCCGCCCCTCCCCCGCGTGAGCGGAGGAGCAGCGGGCCCCCTGGGGGACGCGGATCAGGCGCGGAAGTCGCCCCCGCGGCCGTAGTCGTCCAGCGAGACGGCGTGGAAGTCGTTCTCGCCGAGCGACTGGTCCAGGCCCGGGTAGTCGAAGTCCGCGAACCCGGCCGGCGAGGCGAACAGGTTGGCCTTCGCCTCCTCCGTCGGCTCCACGACGATCTTCGTGTAGCGATCCAGGCCGGTGCCGGCCGGGATCAGCTTGCCGATGATCACGTTCTCCTTCAGGCCCAGCAGCGGGTCGGACTTGCCCTCCATGGCCGCCTGCGTCAGGACGCGGGTCGTCTCCTGGAAGGACGCGGCCGACAGCCACGAGTCCGTGGCCAGCGAGGCCTTCGTGATGCCCATCAGCTCGTCGCGGCCGGAGGCCGGCTGGCGGCCCTCGGCGACGGCGGCGCGATTGGCGGCCACGAAGCGCGCCCGGTCCGTGAGCTCACCCGGCAGCAGGTCGGTGTCACCGGACTCGATGACGGTGATGCGACGCAGCATCTGCCGGACGATGACCTCCACGTGCTTGTCGTGGATGCCCACGCCCTGGGACTGGTACACGTTCTGCACCTCGTCCACGAGGAACCGCTGCGCGGCCCGCGGGCCGAGCACGCGCAGGACCTGCTTCGGGTCCACGGCGCCGGCCACGAGCTGCGTGCCCACCGGCACGTGCTCGCCGTCCGCCACGAGGATGCGTGCACGGCGCAGCACCGGGTAGGCGATCTCCTCGGAGCCGTCGTCCGGGGTGAGCAGCAGGCGCACGGACGCCTCGGTGTCCTCGATGGTCACGCGGCCGGCGACCTCGGAGATCGGGGCGACGCCCTTCGGGGTGCGGGCCTCGAAGAGCTCCTGGATGCGGGGCAGACCCTGCGTGATGTCGTCGGCCGAGGCCACACCGCCGGTGTGGAACGTGCGCATGGTGAGCTGGGTGCCCGGCTCACCGATCGACTGGGCCGCGATGATGCCGACGGCCTCGCCGATGTCCACCAGCTGGCCGGTGGCCATCGAGCGGCCGTAGCACTTCGCGCAGGTGCCCACGGCGGACTCGCAGGTCAGGACCGAGCGGACCTTGATCTCCGTGACGCCGGCGGCCACCAGCTCGCCGATCAGCACGTCGCCCACGTCCGCGCCGGCCGAGGCCAGCACCGTGCCGTCCTCGCCCGTGACGTCCTGGGCCAGCGTGCGGGCGAAGGCCGAGTTCTCGACCTGCTCGTGGGCCACCAGCTCGCCGTCGGCGTTCGGCGCGGCGATCGTCACGGACAGGCCGCGCTCGGTGCCGCAGTCATCCTCGCGGACGATGACGTCCTGGGACACATCGACGAGACGACGGGTCAGGTAGCCCGAGTTCGCGGTCTTCAGCGCGGTGTCCGCGAGGCCCTTGCGGGCACCGTGGGTGGCGGAGAAGTACTCGAGCACGGACAGGCCCTCGCGGTACGAGGACTTGATCGGACGCGGGATGATCTCACCCTTCGGGTTGGCCACCAGGCCGCGGATGCCCGCGATCTGGCGCACCTGGAGCCAGTTGCCTCGCGCACCGGAGGACACCATGCGGTTGATGGTGTTGAGCTCCGGCAGGCCGTCCTTCATGGCCGCGGCGACCTCGTCGGTGGCCTTGTTCCAGATGTCGATCAGCTCGGAGCGACGCTCGTCGTCCGCGATCAGGCCCTTGTCGTACTGCTGCTGCACGCGCTGGGCCTGCTCCTCGTAGCCCTCCATGATGGCGGCCTTGTCGAAGTCGGAGGTGATGTCCGAGATCGCCACGGTCACACCCGACCAGGTGCCCCAGTGGAAGCCGGCGTCCTTGAGGTTGTCCAGCGTCTGCGCGGTGACGACCATCGGGTAGCGCTCGGCCAGGTCGTTGACCAGCTGACCGAGGGTGCCCTTGGTCGCCTGCTTGTCCAGCCACGGGTAGTCGTCCGGCAGCAGCTCGTTGAACAGCACCTTGCCCAGGGTGGTCTCGATGAGGGCGATCTCGCCCTCGGACCAGCCCTCGGGGGCAGGCACGGCCGCCGACGGCACGAAGCCCTCGACGCCGATCCGTGCGGGCGCGTTCAGGTGCAGGTCGCCGCCGTCGAACGCCATGATGGCCTCGGCGACGGTCGCGTACAGGTTGCCCGCGCCGACCTCGTCCGGACGCACCGTGGTGAGGTGGTTCAGGCCGATGATCATGTCCTGGGCCGGCACGGCGACCGCGCGGCCGTCCGAGGGCTTCAGGATGTTGTGGCTCGAGAGCATGAGCAGGCGCGCCTCAGCCTGGGCCTCCGGCGACAGGGGCAGGTGGACCGCCATCTGGTCGCCGTCGAAGTCCGCGTTGAACGCGGAGCAGACCAGCGGGTGCAGCTGCAGGGCCTTGCCCTCCACGAGCTGCGGCTCGAAGGCCTGGATGCCCAGACGGTGCAGGGTGGGGGCGCGGTTCAGCAGGACCGGGTGCTCGGTGATGACCTCCTCGAGCACGTCCCAGACCTGCGGACGGAAGCGCTCCACCATGCGCTTGGCGGACTTGATGTTCTGCGCGTGGTTCAGGTCCACGAGACGCTTCATCACGAACGGCTTGAACAGCTCCAGCGCCATCTGCTTGGGCAGGCCGCACTGGTGCAGCTTGAGCTGGGGGCCCACCACGATGACCGAGCGGCCCGAGTAGTCCACGCGCTTGCCGAGCAGGTTCTGACGGAAGCGGCCCTGCTTGCCCTTGAGCATGTCGGAGAGCGACTTGAGCGGGCGGTTGCCCGGGCCGGTCACCGGCCGGCCGCGGCGGCCGTTGTCGAACAGCGAGTCCACGGCCTCCTGCAGCATGCGCTTCTCGTTGTTGACGATGATCTCGGGCGCGCCGAGGTCGAGCAGCCGCTTCAGGCGGTTGTTGCGGTTGATCACGCGACGGTACAGGTCGTTGAGGTCGGAGGTCGCGAAGCGGCCGCCGTCCAGCTGCACCATCGGACGCAGCTCCGGCGGGATCACCGGGACGGCGTCCAGGACCATGCCCTCGGGCGAGTTGTCCGTGGTCAGGAACGCGTTGACGACCTTCAGGCGCTTCAAGGCGCGGGTCTTGCGCTGGCCCTTGCCCGTCTTGATGGTCTCACGCAGCATCTCGGACTCGGCCTCGAGGTCGAAGGTCTGCAGGCGACGCTGGATCGCCTCCGCGCCCATCGAGCCCTCGAAGTACTGGCCGTACTTGTCCCGCATGGCCCGGTACAGGCCCTCGTCACCCTCGAGGTCGGCGACCTTGAGGTTCTTGAAGCGGTCCCAGACCTGCTCCTTGCGGTCCAGCTCCGCGTCCGCGCGCTTGCGGATCTGCCCCATGGTCTTGTCCGCGGCGTCGCGGGCCTTCTTCTTCTCGGCGGCCTTGGCGCCCTCGGACTCCAGCTTGGCCAGGTCCTTCTCGAGGTCGGCGGCCACCGCGGCGATGTCGGAGTCGCGCTGGTCGGCCAGGACACGGGTCTCCTGGTCGTACTCGGCCTGGAGGTTGGCCAGGTCGCGGTGCCGGGCCTCCTCGTCCACCGAGGTGATCATGTAGGCCGCGAAGTAGATGACCTTCTCGAGGTCCTTCGGCGCCAGGTCCAGCAGGTAGCCCAGGCGCGAGGGCACGCCCTTGAAGTACCAGATGTGGGTGACCGGCGCGGCGAGCTCGATGTGGCCCATGCGGTCGCGGCGCACCTTCGAGCGGGTCACCTCGACGCCGCAGCGCTCGCAGATGATGCCCTTGAAGCGCACGCGCTTGTACTTGCCGCACGCGCACTCCCAGTCGCGGGTGGGGCCGAAGATCTTCTCGCAGAAGAGTCCGTCCTTCTCCGGCTTCAGGGTGCGGTAGTTGATGGTCTCCGGCTTCTTGACCTCGCCGTAGGACCAGCGGCGGATGTCCTCCGCCGTGGCCAGGCCGATGCGCATCAGGCCGAAAGAGTTGTCAGTGGACATGCTGTTCACGCTCATGCTCCGGTGAACTCCCTTGGTTCAGTGGTTCTCAGGTGACGTCTTGTGGATGCGGATCGGGCCCGGCTCAGACTTCCTCCACCGAGCTCGGCTCGGCGTGGGAGAGGTCGATGCCCAGCTCCTCGGCGGCGCGGTAGACCTCGTCCTCCGCGTCACGCATCTCGATGGCCTGGCCGTCGGCGGAGAGGACCTCCACGTTCAGGCAGAGGGACTGCATCTCCTTGATGAGCACCTTGAAGGACTCGGGAACACCCGGCTCCGGGATGTTCTCGCCCTTGACGATGGCCTCGTAGACCTTCACGCGGCCGTGGATGTCGTCCGACTTGATGGTCAGCAGCTCCTGGAGGGTGAACGCCGCGCCGTACGCCTCGAGCGCCCACACCTCCATCTCGCCGAAGCGCTGGCCGCCGAACTGGGCCTTACCGCCCAGCGGCTGCTGCGTGATCATCGAGTACGGGCCCGTGGAACGGGCGTGGATCTTGTCGTCCACCAGGTGGTGCAGCTTGAGCATGTACATGTAGCCCACGGACACCGGGTCCGGGAACGGCTCGCCGGTGCGGCCGTCGAACAGCTGCGCCTTGCCGCTGTCGCTCATGAGACGGTCGCCGTCGCGGGTCACGTTCACGTGGCCGAGCAGGCCCGTGATCTCGTACGCCTCGGCGCCGTCGAACACCGGGGTGGCCACGTTGACCGGACCGGACTGGCGCGGGAAGTTCGGCAGGTCCTTGATCCACTCCGGCTCGCCCTGGATGTCCCAGCCGCGCGAGGCGGCCCAGCCCAGGTGCAGCTCCATGACCTGGCCGAGGTTCATGCGGCCGGGGACGCCGAGCGGGTTCAGCACGATGTCCACCGGGGTGCCGTCCGCCAGGAACGGCATGTCCTCCAGCGGCAGGATCTTCGAGATGACGCCCTTGTTGCCGTGGCGGCCGGCCATCTTGTCGCCGTCGGTGATCTTGCGCTTCTGCGCCACGTAGACGCGCACCAGCTGGTTCACGCCCGGGGGCAGGTCGTCGTCCTCGTCGCGGTCGAAGATGCGCACGCCGATGACGGTGCCGGACTCGCCGTGCGGCACCTTCAGGGACGTGTCGCGGACCTCGCGGGACTTCTCGCCGAAGATCGCGCGCAGCAGGCGCTCCTCCGGGGTCAGCTCGGTCTCGCCCTTCGGGGTCACGCGGCCGATCAGGATGTCGCCGGCCTCCACCTCCGCGCCGATGTGGATGATGCCGCGCTCGTCGAGCTGCGACAGCACCTCCTCGGACACGTTGGGGATGTCGCGCGTGATCTCCTCGGCGCCCAGCTTGGTGTCGCGGGCGTCGACCTCGTGCTCCTCGATGTGGATCGAGGTGAGGACGTCCTCCGAGACCATGCGCTGGGACAGGATGATCGCGTCCTCGTAGTTTAGGCCCTCCCAGGGCATGAACGCGACGAGGAGGTTCTTGCCGAGCGCGAGCTCGCCGTTGTCCGTGGCGGGACCGTCGGCGATGATGCTCAGCGGCTCCACCCGCTCGCCCTCGGACACGCGCACGCGCTGGTTGTAGGCGTTGCCCTGGTTCGAGCGGGCGAACTTCATGATCGGGTAGTGCGTGGTGGTGCCGTCGTCGTTCATGACGGTCACCAGGTCCGCGGCCACCTCGGTCACGACGCCGCCCTGGGTGGCCGTCACGGAGTCGCCCGCGTCCACGGCCACGTACTTCTCCATGCCGGTGCCCACGTAGGGGGCCTCGGAGCGGAGCAGCGGCACGGCCTGACGCTGCATGTTCGCGCCCATGAGCGCGCGGTTGGCGTCGTCGTGCTCGAGGAACGGGATGAGGGCGGTGGCCGCCGACACCATCTGGCGCGGGGACACGTCCATGTAGTCGATCTCGTCCACGGTCGAGAGCACGGGCTCGCCGTCGCCGCCGCGCTGGCGGCAGAGCACGAGCTCCTCCACGAACCGGCCGTCCTCGTCCACCGGGGCGTTCGCCTGGGCGATCTGGAAGGCCAGCTCGTCGTCGGCGGTCAGGTAGTCCACGGTGTCCGTGACCCGGCCGTCGACCACGCGGCGGTACGGGGTCTCGATGAAGCCGAAGGAGTTGATCCGGCCGAAGGTCGCCAGCGAGCCGATGAGGCCGATGTTCGGGCCTTCCGGGGTCTCGATGGGGCACATGCGGCCGTAGTGCGACGGGTGGACGTCACGGACCTCCATGCCGGCACGGTCGCGGGACAGGCCGCCCGGGCCGAGCGCGGACAGGCGGCGCTTGTGCGTCAGGCCGGCCAACGGGTTGTTCTGATCCATGAACTGGGACAGCTGCGAGGTGCCGAAGAACTCCTTGATCGCCGCCACCACGGGGCGGATGTTGATCAGGGTCTGCGGGGTGATCGCCTCGACGTCCTGGGTGGTCATGCGCTCGCGCACGACGCGCTCCATGCGGGACAGGCCGGTGCGGATCTGGTTCTCGATCAGCTCGCCCACCGCGCGGATGCGACGGTTGCCGAAGTGGTCGATGTCGTCGATCTCCACGCGCACGTCCACCGGCTCGCCGTCGCGCGTGCCCTTGATGGCGGTCTCGCCGGCGTGCAGCGCGGCGATGAAGTGCACCATCTGGACGATGTCGTCCTCGGTGAGCACGGACGCGTTGGGGTCGCCGAGGTGCACGTCCACGCCGAGCTTGCGGTTGAGCTTGTAGCGGCCCACCTTGGCGAGGTCGTAGCGCTTCGGGGTGAAGTACAGGTTGTTCAGCAGCGACTGCGCGGCGTCGACGGCGGCCGGCTCGCCCGGGCGCAGCTTGCGGTAGATGTCGAGCAGGGCCTCGTCCTGGTCCGCGGTGCCGTCCTTCTCGAGGGTGGCGCGGATGGAGTCGTAGTGTCCGAACTCCTCCAGGATGCGGGACTCGGTCCAGCCCATGGCCTTGAGCAGCACCGTCACGGGCTGCTTGCGCTTGCGATCGAGGCGGACGCCGACCTGGTCGCGCTTGTCCACCTCGAGCTCGAACCAGGCGCCGCGCGAGGGGATGATCTTCGCCGAGAAGATCTCCTTGTCCGAGGTCTTGTCGGGAGTGCGCTCGAAGTAGGCGCCCGGGGAGCGGACCAGCTGGGAGACGACGACGCGCTCGGTGCCGTTGATGATGAACGTGCCGTTGCGGGTCATCAGCGGGAAGTCGCCCATGAAGACGGTCTGCTGCTTGATCTCGCCGGTCGTGTTGTTCATGAACTCGGCCTTGACGTACAGCGGGGCGGAGAAGGTCGCGTCGCGATCCTTGCACTCCTCCTCCGTCATCTTCGCGTCGGCGAACTCCGGCTCGGCGAAGGACAGGGACATGGTGCCCTGGAAGTCCTCGATCGGGGAGATCTCCTCGAAGATGTCCGTCAGTCCCGAGGTGACGGGCACGGAGTGGTCGTCGGCGGCCAGGGCGGCGTCGACGCGCGCGGCCCACCGCTCATTGCCGATCAGGCGGTCGAACGACTCGGTCTGCAGCGCCAGCAGGTCCGGCACGTCCAGCGGCTCGGAGATCTTGGCGAAGGAGACGCGTCCGGCGGAGGCGCCGGATCGCGGGGAGACGGTAGCGGTTTCGTTGGAGGTGCTCGAGGCGACCACGTAGGATCCTTCCACAGGCCTTCTGGGTTCCGTTCGCTCCCCTGCCGCGAGACGGCGGCGCCGGCCCACCGCTATATGAAGGCCGTGCGGAACCGTGCGGGCCACGGCGGGACGCGGGGTCCTGCGGGCGGCACGGAACAGGGGAGATGCAAAGATCCATCCTATCCGCGCCCGTCGCCCCTGTCCAGCCGCGGGTGCGTGACCTGGGACGCCACGAGGCCCCCGGTCCGCAGTGCGGGTCCGGGGGCCTCGTGAGGAAGCGTGATGCGGCTCAGGCCGCGATCATCACTTGAGGGTGACGGTGGCGCCGGCGCCCTCGAGCTGCTCCTTGGCCTTCTCGGCGGCCTCCTTGTTGACGCCCTCGAGGACGGGCTTGGGAGCGCCGTCCACCAGGTCCTTGGCCTCCTTCAGGCCGAGGGAGGTGAGGGCGCGCACCTCCTTGATGACGCCGATCTTCTTGTCGCCGGCGGCCTCGAGGATGACGTCGAACTCGTCCTTCTCCTCGGCGGCGGCCTCGGCACCACCGGCGGCACCGCCGGCGGCGGCCACGGCCACGGGGGCGGCGGCGGTGACGTCGAACTTCTCCTCGAACGCCTTGATGAACTCGGACAGCTCGATGAGGGTCAGCTCCTCGAACGCGGCGAGCAGCTCTTCGGTGGTCAGCTTGGCCATGATGGCTCCTTTACGGGTACGTCTTGACTACGTGTGAAGTGGTGGGCCGTGCAGCCCGGGGCGGACTGCTCAGGCAGCCTCGCCCTGCGCGGCGCGCAGCGCCTCGACCGTGCGGACGGTCTTGGACAGCGGCGCCTGGAACAGGGCGGCAGCCTTGGACATGCTGCCCTTCATCGCGCCGGCGAACTTGGCCAGCAGCACCTCGCGGGACTCGAGGTCCGCGAGCTTCTTGATGCCGGCCTCGTCCAGGGGCTGGCCATCCATGTAGCCGCCCTTGAGCACGAGCTTCTCGTGATCCTTGGCAAAGTCACGCAGGGCCTTCGCGACGTTGACCGGGTCCCCGGTCACGAACGCGATCGCGGTGGGACCGGACAGGTGAGCCTCGAGGCCCTCCAGACCGGCGTCCTTGGCCGCGATCTCGGCCAGCGTGTTCTTCGCCACGGCGTAGGTCGCGTCCTGACGGATGGAGTCACGCAGCTGCTTGAGCTCCGTCACCGTCAGGCCACGGTATTCCGTCAGAACAGCAGCGCTGGACTCACGGAACAGGTCCGTGAGCTCAGCCACCGCCGACTCCTTCGCGGACGTCGCCATGGCACTCCTCTCGATGATGCGTGGGAACCGCCACCCCGAGACGAGAAAACGCCCCGTGCAGATGCACGGGGCGCGGCAGGAGCATCGACGCGATCGGACCCGGAGGATCGACGAGCGGATGCGAGCGTGGCTCACGTTCACCTGCGCGGGCCGTCTCCGTCAGGGAGATCCTTCGGTGGGCTCTGCCCGGAGGCAGGGCACCACGACCGGCGGTCTTCGGTAGGCACCAGCGTACACGTCCGGGGCGGGCCCGCAAAATCGACCCGGGACGACGTCGGCCGGTCGTCCCCGCAGCGGGGACGACCGGCCGACGTCGTGGGCCCCGGTCACCGGGGCCGCGTGGCTCAGAGCTCCGAGGAGTCCACCGAGGTCACGTTCGGGTCCATGGGCACGCCCGGGCCGAAGGTGGTGGCCACGGTGGACTTGGAGATGTAGCGGCCCTTGGAGGAGGACGGCTTCAGACGAAGGACCTCCTCGAGGGCCGCGGCGTAGTTCTCCACCAGGGCCTTGGCCTCGAAGGAGGTCTTGCCGATGATGAAGTGCAGGTTGGAGTGCTTGTCGACGCGGAAGTCGATCTTGCCGCCCTTGATGTCGGCCACGGCCTTGGCCACGTCCGGGGTCACGGTGCCGGTCTTGGGGTTCGGCATCAGGTTGCGGGGGCCGAGCACCTTGCCCAGACGGCCGACCTTGCCCATGAGCTCCGGGGAGGCCACGGCGGCGTCGAAGTCCACCCAGCCCTCGGCGATCCGGGCGATCAGGTCGTCGTCGCCCACGACGTCCGCGCCGGCGGCGCGGGCGGCCTCGGCGCGGTCACCGGTGGCGAACACGACGACGCGGGCGGTCTTGCCGGTGCCGTGGGGCAGGCTCACGGAGCCGCGGACCATCTGGTCGGCCTTGCGGGGGTCGACCGAGAGGCGGAGGGCCACCTCCACGGTGGCGTCGGTCTTGGAGGGGTTGGTCTCCTTGGCGAGACGAATCGCCTCCACCGGCGAGTACAGATCCTCGCCGATCGCGGCCTTGGCCGCCTTGTATGCCTTGCTGCGCTGTGCCATCTGCGTTCTTCTCCTTGTGCAGTCGTGGTCTGCGGACCGCGCTCGGCCCTGCCACTGGAAGGGGGTGGGGGTGGGCGTCAGCCCTCGACGGTGATGCCCATCGAGCGGGCGGTGCCCGCGATGATCTTGGCGGCGGCCTGCACGTCGTTGGCGTTCAGGTCCTCCATCTTGGTCTGGGCGATCTCCTCGCACTGGGCCTGGGTCAGCGTGCCGACCTTGGCCGTGTGCGGGGTGGCGGAGCCCTTGGCGACGCCGGCGGCCTTCTTGATGAGCTCGGCGGCCGGCGGGGTCTTGGTCACGAAGGTGAACGAGCGGTCCTCGTACACGGTGATCTCGACCGGGATCACGTTGCCGCGCTGCGACTCGGTGGCGGCGTTGTACGCCTTGCAGAACTCCATGATGTTCACGCCGTGCTGGCCCAGGGCGGGGCCGATGGGCGGGGCCGGGTTGGCGGCGCCGGCCTGGATCTGAAGCTTGATCAGACCGGTGACCTTCTTCTTGGGAGCCATGAGTGGATCCTTCTCTCACTGGGGGACCCTCGGCGCAGGAGCGCACCGGGGGCGGTGGCCGCCGTGGCGCGGCGGCCGGTGCCGCGTCCGGGCCGGCAGGCGGCCGGCCCGGTGCGGAAGCGTCGGGTGTCCTCAGATGGCCTTGGTCACCTGGTTGAAGGACAGCGTCACGGGGGTCTCGCGCTCGAAGATCGAGACGAGCACCACGAGCTGCTGGGCCTCCGGCTTGATCTCGGAGATCGTGGCCGGGAGGGTCTCGAACGGGCCGTCGTTGACGGTGACCGACTCGCCGACCTCGAAGTCCACGTGGATCGCGGGGGCGACGGGCGCACCGGACTCGGCCGAGGCGGGAACGGCCAGGCCGGCCTTCTCGGCGGCGCGGGCGGCCTCCTGGATCACGGACGGGGCGAGCATGTCGTACACCTCGTCCAGGCTGAGCGGCTGCGGGTGGTGGGCGTCGTTGCCCACGAAGCCCGTGACGCCCGGGGTGTGCCGCACGACGCCCCACGAGGCGTCGTCGAGGTCCATGCGGACGAGCACGTAGCCCGGGATGCGCACGCGCGAGACGATCTTGCGCGTGGTGTTCTTGATCTCCACGACCTCCTCCATGGGGACCTCGATCTCGTAGATCGAGTCCTCCATGTCCTGGGTCAGGATGCGGGCCTCGAGGTTCGTCTTCACGCGCTTCTCGTAGCCGGCGTAGGTGTGGACGACGTACCAGTCGCCGGGCTGGCGGCGCAGGCGGGTGCGCAGCTCCTCGGCGGGGTCCACGGCGGGCTCGTCGTCGGCCTGCTCCTCGACGGGGGTCGGCGCGTCCTCGCCCTCGGCGACGGCCAGGTCGGCCTCCTGCACGGTGGCCTCGGCGGTCTCGTCACCGCTGCCGGCGGCCTCGTCCAGGGCGTCCTCGACGGGCGTCCCGGCGTCCTGCGCGGTCTCGGCGGTCTCCTCGGCCACGGCGTCCTCCGACATCGGGACGGACTCCTCGGCGGGCTGACGATCCAGTTCCTGCTCGGACACGGTTCCTGCTTTCTGCTGACGGACGGCGGGCCCTGCCGTCGGGGAGGGCCCTCACGGGCGTGCGGGGGACGCGTCCTGCGACGTCGGGACCGTCCGCGCCGGGCTCAGAGGCCGCCGGCGCCGAACAGGAGACCCGCCACGGTGCCGAACACCCAGTCCAGCCCCATGACCAGCAGGATCATGAACGCCACGAAGGCGAGCACCACTCCGGTCGTGCGCAGCAGCTCCTCGCTCGTGGGGGTGACGACCTTGCGGAGCTCGTCCACCACCTGGCGCAGGAACAGCGCGATCCGCGCGAACAGCCCGCGACGCTGCCTGCTCGGCGTGGGGGTGGGCCCCCCGCCGTTCGCCGCCATCTCAGTCACGTGGCCTCACTCGTCGGATCGCCGAATCGCTTTCTACACGTCCGATGCCGAGCACGAGGCCCGGCATCGAGCAGGGCAGACAGGACTCGAACCTGCAACCTGCGGTTTTGGAGACCGCTGCGCTACCAATTGCGCCACTACCCTTCGGACCGACGGAGCCGGCCGAACCCTCGCGGGATCGACCGTGATCGCGGTACCGGAGATCCAGGATACGCCATCGGGCGGCGGGAGTCGAACGGGCCCCGGGCAGTCAGTACCCTGGCAGGACGGAGTCCCGCTCCGCCCCGCCCTCCCCGTCGAGCTCGAAGAAGGTCCCCATGGCCGCGCCCGCCCGCCGCGTCTCCGCCCGTCTGTCCGCCATCGCGCCCTCCGCCACCCTCGCCGTCGACGCCCGCGCCAAGGAGCTCAAGGCCGCCGGGCGCCCGGTGATCGGCTTCGGCGCCGGCGAGCCCGACTTCCCCACCCCGGACTACGTCGTGGAGGCCGCCGTCGCCGCGGCCCGGGACCCGAAGAACCACCGCTACTCCCCCGCCGCCGGCCTGCCCGAGCTGCGGGAGGCGATCGCGGCCAAGACGCTGCGCGACTCCGGCGTGTCCCTCGAGGCCGCCCAGGTGCTCGTGACCAACGGCGGGAAGCAGGCCGTGTACAACGCCTTCGCCGCCCTGCTGGACCCGCAGGACGAGGTGCTCGTCCCCGCCCCCTACTGGACCACCTACCCGGAGGCGATCCGCCTGGCCGGCGGCGTGCCGGTGGAGGTGTTCGCCGGCCCCGAGCAGGGCTACAAGGTCACCGTGGACCAGCTCGACGAGGCCGTCACGGACCGCACCAAGGTGCTCCTGTTCGTTTCCCCCTCCAACCCCACCGGCGCCGTGTACTCCCCCGAGGAGACGGCGGCGATCGGCCAGTGGGCACGGGAGCGGGGGCTGTGGGTGGTCACCGACGAGATCTACGAGCACCTGACCTACGACGGCATGCCGTTCACCTCGATCGTCCGCGCCGTGCCCGAGCTGGCGGAGCAGTCCGTGATCCTCAACGGCGTCGCCAAGACCTACGCCATGACGGGCTGGCGCGTCGGCTGGATGGCCGGCCCGCTGGACGTGGTCAAGGCCGCCACGAACCTGCAGTCCCACGCCACCTCGAACGTGGCCAACGTGTCGCAGCGGGCCGCGCTGGCCGCCGTCGCCGGCCCGTTGGACGCCGTGGCGGAGATGAAGACGGCGTTCGACCGCCGGCGCCGGGCCATGGTCGAGGCCATGAACGCCGTGCCGGGCTTCCACTGCCCCACCCCGCAGGGCGCGTTCTACGCGTACGTGGACGTGCGGGAGGCGCTCGGGAAGACCTACCGCGGCGGCGTCACCCCCACGACGTCGGCCGAGCTGGCCGCCTTCATCCTCGACGAGGCGGAGGTCGCCGTGGTCCCGGGCGAGGCGTTCGGCCCGTCCGGCTATCTGCGTCTGTCCTACGCGCTGGGCGATGCGGACCTCGCCGAGGGCGTCGAGCGCATCCGCGCCCTGCTCAGCGCCTGAGCCGCACAACCCCGCCCCTGAGCCCCGCGACGCCGCGTGCCGCGGGGCTCAGGCGTATCCGCGGCGCGCGGCCCAGCGGGTCAGCTCGTGACGGTTGGAGAGCTGGAGCTTGCGCAGCACGGAGGACACGTGGGTCTCGACCGTGCGGTCCGAGATGAACAGCTCCGCCCCGGCCTCCCGGTAGGTGTAGCCGCGGGCGATCAGCCGCATGACCTCCCGCTCCCGTGCCGAGAGGCGGTCGAGGTCCTCGTCGGGGGCCGCAGCCCCGCTCGTCGCCGCGGCGGGGACGGGCGCGGGCGCGGGCGCCGTGCCGCGGAAGGCGTCGAGGACGAACCCGGCCAGTCGGGGCGAGAACACGGCATCGCCGTCGGCCACGCGGACCGCCGCGTCCGCCACCTCCGCGCCGGAGGCCGTCTTGGTGATGTAGCCGCGGGCCCCCGCACGGATCACGGCGACGACGTCCCCGGCCGCGTCCGAGACGGACAGTGCCAGGAACCGCTGCGCGGGTCGGCGCGCGAGGACGCGTTCGGCCACCTCCGCTCCCCCGCCGCCGGCCCCGCCGGGCAGGTGCACGTCCAGCAGCACCACATCCGGCGCCAGCTCCAGCACGGTGCGGACGGCCTCGTCCACGTCCCCGGCCTCGCCGACGATGGCCAGCCGGTCCGGGTCCAGGTCGGCGCGCAGGCCGGAGCGGAAGATCGCGTGGTCGTCCACGATGACGGCCGTGCGCGGGGCGGGGTCGGTCATGGGTGCTCCTGTCCGGTGCGCGCTCGCGCTCCCTCGGGCTCGGTCAGCGTCAGGTGGACCTCGGTGCCGCCCGGGCCGGACCGGATGCGGGCGGCCCCGCCGGCACGCTCCATGCGGCCGAGGATCGACTCCCGCACGCCGAGCCGGTCGGCCGGGACCGTGTGCAGGTCGAAGCCGGGGCCGCGGTCCCGGACGAACACCTCCGCGACGGTGCGGCCGTGGTCGTCCTCACCGGCCTCCGCGAAGACCTGCGCGTCGCCGGCGTGCCGGGCCGCGTTCTGTATGGCCTCGCGTGCCGCGGCCGCGAGCGGCTCGAGCCACGCCCCCGCGGCCCGCCCCACGGCCACGACCTCCACCCGGGACCCGTGCGCGTCCTCGACGGCGGCGGCGTGCTCTTCGAGCGCCTCCGCCAGGGAGTGCGGGCCGCCACGGGAGTCCAGGGCGAGGAACTGACGCAGCTCACGCTCCTGGGCGCGGGCCACCCGGGCCACCGCGTCCGCGTCATGGGCGCGCCGCTGGATGAGGGCGAGGGACTGCAGCACCGAGTCGTGCAGGTGCGCCGCGATCTCGGCGCGCTGGGCCTGCACCGCGAACGCGGTCCGCTCCGCGTCGCGTCGGCGCAGCCAGGCCAGGACGTAGGGCATGGCCACCAGCGCCGCGCCGGCGAGCATCGCGACGGCGGCCAGCAGGGCCCGCCACAGCTCGCCCGAGCTCACGGCGCCCAGGACGATGGACAGCACCGCCAGCAGCACGAGGGCCGTACCGAGCACGAGGCGGACCAGTCGTCCGCTCCGCCCGGCCCGGGGCCCGCCCGCCAGGTCGAGCTGCATCCAGGCCAGGCCGAGGCCGATCACGAGGACGGCCACCGGGCCCACGAGCGCCCAGTCGACGGCGAGGCCGAGGCCGTCCGCGACGGTCAGCACGCCCACGCCGAGCACCACGGCGGCCAACAGGACCGGCCAGCCGCCCTCGCGCACCCGCTCGAGCACCTCGGGGGCGCGACCACGGAGGGTGGGGGCGTCGGCGGCGGGAGCGCCGTCCGGGCCCTCCTCCGGCATGAGAAGCCAGAGCCACACGTACAGGGCCAGGCCCGCGCCCCCCACCAGGCTCAGCAGCGCCAGGGCCGCGCGGACGCGGCCGACGGGCACCCCGAGATGCCGGGCGAGCCCCGCGGCGACGCCGGACACCGGGCGGTCGGCCCCGTGCCGCATCAACGGCGGACGCGGGGCCTGCGCGGGCGCGGACGGGGTGGGCATGCCCCCATCCTGCCGCGTCGGACGGTGCGGCACATCCGGGGAGGATTCCGGGAGTTCCCGGATGGGCGGGGGCCGCGGGCGGACGAGGATGGAGACATGACGAGCACACACGACCCGTTCACCGGCCCCGGCCCCCACGTCGCCCCCGACGGAGCCGCCGCGGGCGAGACCGGCCCCGACGGGCTGGACGCCCTGCCGGGCTGGCTGCGCCGCGCCGTCCTGGGCTGGGGCGTGCGCCGCTCGCCGGCCTCGTGGGTCGGCGGGGTGCTCGGCGGCGTGGCCGAGCGCTACCGCATCGACCCGCTGCTCGCCCGCGGCGTGTTCGTCGCCGTGTGCATGGTCTCCGCGGGCCTGGGCCTGCTGGCCTACGCGGCCGCCTGGGCCGTGCTCCCCGACGCCGACGGACGCGTGCAGTTCGGCCGCCTGCGCCGCGGGGAGTGGCAGGACGCCACCGTGGCCATCGGCGTGATCGGGGCGATCGGCGCCCTCAACCTGCTGCTCGGCGCCGGGTTCACCCTCATCGCCCCGGCCGTGGGCGGCCCCGGCTCCCTGGTGGGCCTGGGCGCGCTGGCCGTGCTCGTCTGGTGGCTCGTGACCCGCTGGGACGGCCGGGCGCAGGCCCGCGTGGCCCCGGGCCGGGCCCCCGACGCCGACCAGCCCACCCACGCCGTGCCGCGCCCGGCCTGGTACGTCGGCGGAGGTCCGCGCGAGCGGACAGCCGAGGTCGCCGACCCGCACGGCTTCCGCCCCGAATGGATCGACCCCGCGACCGGCACGTGGCGCGACCACCTCCACTCCCGCGAGCGGCGGGCCGCGGCGCGCCTGGCCGACGAGGCCCCGCGGGCGGCCACCGCCCCGACCGGCTCGGGGTCCGCAGCCACGGCCGCGAAGCCGCGCCTCGGGCCGATCGCGCAGGCCGCCGCCTACGCCGGGGCCGTCCTCGCCGCGCTCGCCGCCCTCGGGACAAGCCTGCTGCTCGGCGTCGGTCCGACCCCCACGCTGCTGGCCGTGCCGATGCTCGTGGCCGCGCTCGCGGTGATCGCCCCCGTCATGCTGGGCGCTCTGCTCAGCGGCCGTCGTCCCGGCACCCTCGGCCCGGCGAGCGGCATCCTCGTGGGTGCGACGGCCCTCCAGGTCGCCGCCCTCGTGGCCCTCGGCTGACCCGCCGCCCGTCGCCCGTCCCCTGACGCGACGCGGCGGGCACGCCTAGGTGTTGTGGGTCATGAGGTTCTTGCCACGGGGTACGGGCTGAGATGAGACGAGCGGGCCCCTGCCGCAGGATGGAAGTTCCTCAACAACCCACCTGCCAGAAGAGACCCGCTCATGACTCACGCTAACGCGTGAGGCCCTGGCGGTGTGGGTGAACCACTACAACTACCATCGGCCTCATACCTCCTGCGGGGACGCCCCGCCAACCTCGTTGGCACCGGCCCGAGTCAACAACGTCATGCCCTCCTACACCTAGGGTGGTGCCGACCCCCACGAGAACGCCCGAGAGGACCCCATGCGCGTCGGAATGCTCACCTCCGGAGGCGACTGCCCCGGCCTGAACGCCGTCATCCGCTCCGCCGTCCTGCACGGCATCAAGTCCTACGACATGGAGATGGTGGGCATCCGCAACGGATGGTCCGGCCTGATCGAGAAGGACGTCGAGGACCTGCCCCGCTCCCGCGTGCGCGGCCTGGCCCGCACCGGCGGCACCATCCTCGGCACCTCGCGCACGCACCCCTACGACGCGGAGGGCGGCGGCCCGGAGAACATGCTCCGCAACCTGCGCGAGCTGGACATCGACGCCGTCATCGCCATCGGCGGCGAGGGCACCCTGGCCGGCGCGAACCGCCTGGCCGCGGACGGGCTGCCGATCGTGGGCGTGCCCAAGACGATCGACAACGACCTGCAGGGCACCGACTACACGTTCGGCTTCGACACGGCCGTGCAGATCGCCACGGACGCCATGGACCGGCTGCGCACCACGGGCGAGTCCCACCACCGGTGCATGGTCGCCGAGGTCATGGGCCGCCACGTCGGCTGGATCGCCCTGCACTCGGGCATGGCCGCCGGCGCCCACGCGATCCTCATCCCCGAGGTCCGCACCCCCATGTCCCAGGTCGCCGAATGGGTGCAGCAGGTCCACGGCCGCGGTCGTTCCCCGCTCGTCGTGGTGGCGGAGGGCTTCATCCCCGAGGGCCACGACGACCCGCTGGCCGAGGCCGGCGTCGAGGCGTCCGGCCGGCCGCGTCTGGGCGGCATCGGCGAGTGGGTGACCCGCGAGATCGAGGAGATGACGGGCATCGAGACGCGCAGCACCATCCTGGGCCACATCCAGCGCGGCGGCGCCCCCACCGCCACGGACCGCGTGCTCTCCACGCGCTTCGGCATGGGCGCCGTCGACCTCGTCGCCCAGCGTCGCTGGGGACAGATGGTGGCGGCCAACGGCACGGAGATCATCTCCATCCCCATGAGCGCCGCCCTCAAGGGCCTCAAGCAGGTGCCGGTCTCCCGCTACGACGAGGCGAAGATCCTGTTCGGCCGGTGAGACACGACCACCCCGCCGTCGGCGTGCTGACCCTCGGGCTGGCGCGTCGGCTCGGCCTGCCCGACACGGCGCTCCTGCCCGACGACGCCCCGGCGGCGGGCGCCGAGCCGCGCCGCCTCGAGGTGGCCCGGCAGGGCGTGGCCGAGGCGGAGGTGCTCGCCCTGCCCTGGGCCACCGTCGTGGCGGGGCCGGCGTGGTTCACGCGTGCCTGCCGCGGCGTGCCCGCCGAGGCGCTGGGCGTGGAGTCGGCCCTGCTGCGGACGGCGGTGCGGGCCGCCGCCGGGGAGGCCGTGCGCTCGCGCGGCGAGTTCACGCTCTACGCGGCCGAGGAACCGCCGCCGGTCGACCCCTCGCGCACCGTCGCCGTGTCCGACGACCCCGCCCACGTCCACGCCGTGGCCGCGCAGGCCCCCGCGGACGACGTGGCCGAGGCGGGTGTCCTCTCCTGGGAGTCCTCGGCCGCGCTCGTTCCCGACGACGGCGCGGGACGGGCGATCGAGGCCCCGGTGGCGGCCGCGGGGTATCGCGTGACGGGCGGCGTGCTGGCCTCGCTGGGCACCCTCACCCCACCGCTGCTGCGCGGTCGTGGGCTCGGCCGCTACGCGGTGGCCGTGGCGATGGACAGGGCGGCGCTGGAGGGGCTGCTGCCGTTCGCCGAGGTGCCGGCGGGCCACACGGCCGCGCACCACGTGGCGATCGCCGCCGGGCTGGAGGCGGCGGGCACGCGGACCGTGCTCGCACTGGACTGAGCGGGAGAGTCGGTCAGCGCAGGCGGCCCACGCCGCGCGGTCGGCCGACGACCTGCCCGGCGTCCGGGGACACGAGCGGCTCCTGGCTCGCGGCGATCCAGCCGCCCTCGGCGACACCGTCCTCGCCGGGAGCGTCCTCGCGGACCAGCAGCTCGGCGTCCACGGGCACGGTGCGCTTGAGCAGCGCCAGGGCGACGGCGCCCGCCTCGTGGTGCTGGGCCGCAGCGGTGACCGTCCCCACCGGACGGGCGGCGGCGCGGGCCTCGGGCGTGTCCTCGGCCGGCCGGAGGATCACGGGGGCACCGTGCTCGGGGAGCGCGTGGACGGAGCCGTCCAGGAGCAGGCGGGTGAGGCGGCGGGGCGGGCGTCCCAGGTTGTGCACGCGCGCCACGGTCTCCTGACCGCGGTAGCAGCCCTTCTCGAGGTGCACGGCGGTGCGCAGCAGGTCCAGCTCGTGCGGGATCGCGCGGTCGTCCACGTCGAGGGCACGGCGGGGGCGGCCGGCCTCGATGCGCAGCGCCTCAGCCGCCGTCGTGCCCGCCAGGGACCAGCCCGCGAGCGCGCCCGTGCCGAGTGCGCGGGCGGTGGCCTCGAGGTCGGCCCGGGTGATGAGGTACTCGCGCCAGGCCCAGTCCGCCCCCGGGTGGGCCTCGGGATCCGGATCGGCCGTGTAGGCCCAGCCGCCCGCCCCGACGCGGGGCCACGGGTCCAGCCACACGGTGCGGTCCTCCCAGCCGGGCACGGGCGCGGTGGCACCCACGACGGCGACCGCCCCGGTGTGGTCCCGCAGCGTGACGTCGTGGGAGAAGCGCATCGAGGTGAGCCACGCGGCCAGGCCCGGGCCGTCCTCGCGGTCCGTCACGAGCCAGGCCGCGGCGCCGTCCTCGAGGAGGTGGGCGGCGTGCTCGATCCGCCCCTGCACGTCGAGGAAGAGGATCTCGGTGCTCGTGCCGGGGGGCAGCGTCTCGACGTGCTGCGTGCCGAGCGTGTGCAGCCAGCTCAGCCGGTCCGGGCCGGACACGGAGAGCACAGCCCGGTGGGAGAGGTCGACCAGGGCGCGGCCCCGGGCGAGGGCGCGCTGCTCGGGCAGGGGGCGACCGTAGTGCGCGGCGACGCCGCTGTCCGGGCCGCGGCCCTCGACGGCACCGCCGGCCGGCCCCTGCGGCTCGGCCACGGCCAGGTCCAGCAGCGGGCTGCGGGAGGCCGTCACGACTGCTCCCCCTCCTTCCGCCCGCCGGCGCCGCGAGGACGCTCGGCCCCCGGGGCGAGCCGACCCTCGGCCGCGCTCGGCATGCGGTCCAGGATGGCGGAGGCGTGCGCCTCGAGCTCGGCACCCGCGGCGTCCGCGACGTCCCAGCGCCAGAACAGCTGCCCGTTCACGAGACCGGCCATGCGTGTGGCCCGGTGGTACGGGCCGGCGGCGGAGCCGCGCAGGATCGCGTCCGTGGCCAACTGCAGCTGCGGGCCCTTGATGCGGCCGTAGTACAGCTCGGACAACGAGCCCGGATGCGTGATGGTGGCGGTCAGGCCGAAGCCCTCGTCACCGGCGCGCAGCCGCTCGACGTCCTCGGCGGAGCGGAACGCGGGGACGATGTCCGCCGGGCGCATGCCGGGGCCGACGTCGCCGTCGCGCCGCTCCCGGTCCACCTGCCAGAAGCCGGACTCCACGGTCAGCGGACGCAGCAGCGTGCCGTCCGCCTCGCACAGCCACGATTCCGCGCGGTACTCCACGAACGGCAGACCGTGCTCGGTGAAGTCCACCCGCTGGTAGAAGATCTCGGTGTCGGCGGAGCCGTCGCCGAGGCGGCCCTGGCCCTCCCAGCTGCCGATGAGCCAGGACAGGGGGGCGAGCTCGGGGGTGAGGTCGTACGGGAGTTCAGTCGCCATGGCAGATCACGGCGCGGCCCGCCAGCGGGCCGCGCGTCCTCAGCGCTGGCCCTTGAAGAGGCCGCTGATGACGACCGCGGCGACGGCGGCCATGCCCAGGCCGGCCAGGACCACGAGGGCCAGGAAGAAGATCTCGAGCGCAAGAAGGGTATCCATGCGGGACATCCTACCGAGCGGGCCCGACCTGTCAGGCCAGGAAGCCCACCATGACGTGCGCCACGACGCCGGCCGCCCCCACGGGCGCCAACGCGAGGGCGTAGCCCGCCCGCCGCGGGCGCAGGGTGGTGCCCACCGGCCGGTCCTCGGGCCGCGGCCGCGAGGACGGTGCCGTGGCGGCGGTCAGGGACACCAGCACGGCCACCGCGAGCGCCGCGGCCATGACGGCCGGCCGGTCCCGGGCGCCCACGCCGGCCAGCGCGGAGACGGGCCACGCGAGCACCGTGCCGAGGGGGATGACGACGAGCGCCAGGACTCCCGGCCGGCCCTGCATCCACGGGGTGAGGCCGACGAGGGAGACCGCGGCCACCGTGACCGCCAGGGTGATGACCAGCCCGGCGACCGCGGGGGTGTCGCTCCAGCGTGAGACGGCCACCCAGCACGCCGTCACGACGGCCATGAACGCCCCGCCCATCGTGGCGACGGTGGACTCGAGGCGCAGCGGCCGGCCGGTCCCGCGCACCAGCTGGACGACGAACGAGGCCATGGTGCTCCAGGCGACGACGACGGCGAGCGGTTCGAAGAGCGTCCAGGCCCCGCTGCGCCCGTCCTCGGGCGGCGGCCACAGCAGCATGAGCAGCACCGCGACGGCTCCGGCGACGGCCAGGGTGACGCTGAGCGAGAGGCGCGCGGGCGCCCCCATCTGCCTCGGCCAGCCCCAGGCGATGACCAGGATCACGACGGCGGCGGCGAGGGCGGCGGGGACCGGGCCCAGCAACGCGGCACCGCCCAGGACGAGGGCGGCGACGGCCGCACTCAGGGCCATGGACAAGCGCATCACCTGCCCCATCCTGCCAGGTGTGCACCGGCTCGGCCCTGGGCGGGCGACGGCGGGCGCACCTCGCGGGCCACCGCCCTCCTTCCGTAGGGTGGCCGGCATGGCCGAACACCCCACCCCCACGACCTCCGACGCCGACGAAACGCCGCGCGTCGTCACCCCGCGCCCGGAGCAGGCGTCCGCCGTCCTGGACCTGGCCGACCGCGCCGGGGCGGCGGACGGTCATCCCCCGCTCTCGGACCAGACGCGCGTGCTGCTCGCCCGCGGCGGGCAGCTCTGGTGGGGGGCCACCCAGGGTCCGGACGGGGCGATCGACGGCGCGGCCGTGCTCGTGCCCGAGGGCGCGGCGGCCGTGCTCGAGCTCGTCGTCGACCCGGCCGCACGCCGCACCGGACGGGGGACGGCCCTGGCCGACGCCGCGGCCGCCGCGGTCCGAGACCTGGCGCGGGAGGACACCACGAGCGTCTGGGCCCACGGCATGCTCCCGGGGGCGGTCCGGCTCGCCCGGCGGCACGGCCTCGAGCCCGTCCGCGAGCTGCGCCGGATGCGCCTGTCGCACGCGGCGCTCGCCGCCCTGCCGGAGGTGCGGCTCGCCGACGGGGTGGCCCTGCGCGGCTTCGTCCCCGGCCAGGACGAGCAGGCCTGGCTGGACGTGAACGCCGCCGCCTTCGCGGACCACCCCGAACAGGGCAGCCTGACCCGCGCCGACCTCGAGGACCGCATGGCGGAGGACTGGTTCGACCCCGACGGCCTCCTGCTCGCCGCCCGCGAGGCGGACGGGCGGCTGCTCGGCTTCCACTGGACGAAGGTGGAGCCGGATGTCGGAGGCGACGGCCCGCGCGTCGGGGAGGTGTACGCCGTGGGCGTCTCCCCCGAGGCCCAGGGCCTCGGCCTCGGCCGGGCCCTGACCCTGGCGGGGCTGCACCGGATGGCGGAGCAGGGGGTCGACGTCGTGGACCTGTACGTGGACGCGGACAACACGGCCGCCGTCGCGCTCTACACGTCCCTCGGCTTCGAGCTGTTCGCCGCCGACGCCCAGTACCGCCGCCCCTGAGACCCTCAGGCGGGGACCGGCCGGGCACATCCCGGCGGCCTCGTATCCTGGTGGGGCCGGCCCCCGTGGGGCCGACCACGCCCCGTGCCCTGCCCCAGCAGTCGTCGCGGCCGCCGCACCCGAGAGGAACCCGCCCCATGCCTTCGTCCCACGCCGACCGCGTCGCCCGCTGGTCCACGGAGGACCGCGTCTCGGAAGGCCCCCGCGCCGAGGTGCTGGCCGCCGGCATGCTGCCGTGGCGCCGCGTGCCCGGCGGCCTCGAGGTGATGGTGATCCACCGGCCCCGCTACGACGACTGGTCGTGGCCCAAGGGCAAGCTCGATCCGGGTGAGACGCTGCCGGAGTGCGCGGTGCGCGAGCTGCGCGAGGAGGTCGGCCTCGAGCTGAGGCCGGGCATCCCGCTGTGCGTGACCGAGTACGAGGTGCCCGGCAAGCGGGGCGCCCGTCGGAGCAAGGAGGTCTGGTACTGGGCCGCCGAGGTCGACGGCCAGCGCGCCCGCCCCGACGGCGACGAGGTGGACGAGGTCCGCTGGGTCGGGCCGGACGAGGCCCGGCGGCTGCTGACGAACGACTCGGATCGCGAACCGCTCGACCTGCTGCTGCGTGCCGCCTCCCGGGGGCGCCTGCGGACCGTGCCGCTGCTGGTGCTGCGCCACGCCAAGGCCAAGCCCCGCTCCTCGTGGTCGCGCGCCGAGCAGGAGCGTCCGCTGGCGGCGACGGGCCGGCGGCAGGCGCTCGCCGTCGAGGGCCTCGTGGCGGCCTGGCGGCCGGAGCGGCTGGTCTCCTCCCCGTGGCGCCGCTGCGTGGAGACGCTGGCCCCGCTCGTGAAGTCCAGCAGGCTGCCGCTGAAGACCAAGGGCGCCTTCACGGAGACCACGGCCCGGGAGAAGCCCAAGAAGACCCGCAAGGTGATGGCCGAGCTCATGGGCCGCTCCCGGCCCCTGGTCGTGTGCACGCACCGGCCGGTGCTGCCGACGCTGTTCGAGGTGGTCGAGGACGCCGCCGCCGGCCAGGCGGACCGCGTGCTGCGGGCCCTGCCGACCGAGGATCCGTGGCTGCGGCCCGGCGCCGTGCTCGTGGCGCACCGCGCCCTCGACCTCGACGGCGACGTGGTGGCCGTCGAGGTCTACGACCCCTGGGACGACTGAGCCGCCCGCACCGGCCTCGGCCCGCACGACCGGGCGACCGTTGAGCAGGCCCGCCCCCGGCCCTAGGCTCGGGTCATGGAGAACACCGCCGCCCAGAGCCAGCCCGAGAAGATCGTCCACGAGCGCCTCACGGTGACCCGGGACCCGGACCGACAGCGCTTCGAGCTGCGCCAGGACGGGACGTTCATCGGGTTCCTCGGCTACGACCAGGAGACCGTGCGCGGCGAGGACGGCGAGGACACCGTGGTCCTGCGCCTGCAGCACACCATCATCGACGAGCAGTTCGGCCGCCGCGGCTTTGCCCGCGCCCTCGTGACCATGGTCCTGGACCGGCTGCGCGCGGAGGGTGACCGGATCGTGCCCGAGTGCTCCTACGTGGAGGACTACCTGCGCCGCTACCCCGAGTACCAGGACATGGTGTTCCACGGCTGACCGGGGGCAGGGGGCCTGCCCTGCCGGCACCCGCCTCCCCGCCGTCCGGGCCGCGGGCTGGGATGCAGCCCCGCCTGCGCCGGGCCGTCGACGACGCTCAGCGCGTCCGCTCGGATCGCTAGAGTGGGCCGGGTGAGCATCCCGACCCCCTACGAGGACCTCCTCGCCGACGTGATGGCCCACGGGGCCGTCAAGACGGACCGGACCGGCACGGGCACGCGCAGCGTGTTCGGTCGCCAACTGCGCTTCGACCTGGCCGAGTCCTTCCCGCTGATCACCACCAAGCGCGTGCACTTCAAGTCGGTCGCGCTCGAGCTGCTGTGGTTCCTGCGCGGGGACTCGAACGTGCGGTGGCTCCAGGAGCGCGGCGTGCGGATCTGGAACGAGTGGGCGGACGAGGACGGCGAGCTCGGCCCCGTCTACGGCGTGCAGTGGCGCTCATGGCCCACCCCGGACGGGGGCCACATCGACCAGATCGCCAAGGTCGTGGAGCAGATCCGGACGAACCCCGACTCGCGCCGGCACATCGTCACCGCGTGGAACCCCGCCGAGGTGGACGAGATGGCGCTGCCGCCCTGCCACGCGCTGTTCCAGTTCTACGTCTCCCCCGGTCAGGACGGCGCCCCCGGGCAGCTCTCGTGCCAGCTCTACCAGCGCTCCGCGGACCTGTTCCTCGGCGTGCCGTTCAACATCGCCTCGTATGCGCTGCTCACGGTGATGGTCGCGCAGCAGACCGGGCTGACTCCCGGCGAGTTCGTGTGGACCGGCGGAGACGTGCACATCTACGCGAACCACGAGGAGCAGGTGCGCGAGCAGCTCTCCCGCGAGCCGTACCCGTACCCGCGGCTGCGGCTGCGGCGCACCCCCGCGTCGATCTTCGACTATGACTACGAGGACTTCGAGGTCCTCGACTACCGTCACCACCCCACCATCACGGCGCCGATCGCCGTCTGAGCCGAGGATGCGCAGCGACCCCATGAGCCGGGCCACCCGTCCCACCGAGCCCGTGATCGCCATGATCTGGGCCCAGACCCCCGAGCGCGTCATCGGCCGCGACGGCACCATGCCGTGGCACGTCCCGGAGGACCTCGCCCACTTCCGGGCCCACACGCACGGCCACCCCGTGATCATGGGCCGGCGCACGTGGGAGTCGTTCCCGGCGCGGTTCCGCCCGCTGCCCGGGCGCACGAACATCGTGGTCTCCCGCACCCTGACGGCCACCGAGGAGGCCGGCGCGGAGCTGCGGGCCGCGGGCGCCGTCGTCGTGCCGGACTTCGGGGCGGCCCTGGCCGCCGCGGCCGAGGCCGACGGTTGTGACACCGTGTGGGTGATCGGCGGGGCGACGCTGTACGAGCAGGCCCTCGGCGTGGCCTTGCGCGCCGAGGTGACCGTGATCGACGCGGACGTCGACGGCGACACGCACGCCCCGCCGCTCGACGCCCGCTGGCGGCGCACCGCCGTCGACCCCGCCCCCGACGCGTGGCTGGACTCCGCCTCCGGCCCGCGCCACCGCTTCGAACGATGGGAACGCGACTGACATGGCCCCGACCGACTCCGACCAGCGTCTGCTCTCCCCGCAGGCGGTCACGTTCCTCGCGCTCGTCGCCCTGCCCGTGCTGGCGTTCGTGTGCGCCGTGTTCGGGCTGATCCTCGTGCTGCAGGGCAAGACCATCGCCGGCCTGGTGTTCCTGCTCGTGCTGACCCAGGTGTTCGCCGTGGGCGGTCTCATCGCGTGGAACAAGCGGAAGCGCGCGCAGCAGGGCCGCTAGCCTGGAGGGCATGACTTCCGCTGCCCCCGCATCTGTGAACGCCCCCGACACGGCCGCCGTGCCCACCGTGGGCCTGGTCGGCTGGCGCGGCATGGTGGGGTCCGTCCTCCTGCAGCGCATGGTCGAGGAGGGTGACTTCGCCCGCGTCCATCCGGTCTTCTTCTCCACGTCCAACGCCGGCGGCCCCGCGCCCGTGCTCGAGGGCATGGCCGGCGACCCGGGCGTGCTCCAGGACGCGTACGACGTGGACGCGCTCACGGCCCTGCCCGTGATCCTCACCGCGCAGGGCGGGGACTACACGCAGGCCGTGTACCCGAAGCTGCGCGCCGCCGGCTGGGACGGCATCTGGATCGACGCCGCCTCCACCCTGCGCATGGCGGACACCTCCGTGATCGCGCTGGACCCCGTGAACCGCGACGTGATCGACGCCGCCCTGGCGAACGGGACGAAGGACTTCATCGGCGGCAACTGCACCGTCTCCTGCATGCTCATGGGCCTGGGGGGCCTGTTCAAGGCGGGCCTGGTCGAGTGGGGCACCGCCATGACCTATCAGGCGGCCTCCGGCGGCGGCGCCCGGCACATGCGCGAGCTGCTCACCCAGTACGCCGAGCTGGGCGGCGCGGTGCGGGCCGAGCTGGCCGATCCGGCGTCGGCGATCCTCGAGATCGACCGGAAGGTGATCGAGCTGCAGCGCGGCGGCCTGGACTCGACGCAGTTCGGCGTGCCGCTGGGCGGCTCGCTGATCCCCTGGATCGACTCCGACCTGGGCGACGGCGTCTCCCGCGAGGAGCGCAAGGCCTACGACGAGACCAACAAGGTGCTCGGGCTGACCGGGGCGGACCGGATCCCGTTCGACTCGCTGTGCGTGCGGATCGGCGCCATGCGCTCCCACTCGCAGGCCCTCACCCTCAAGCTCACCCAGGACGTGCCGTTGGACGAGGTCGAGCAGATCATCGCCGCGGACAACGAGTGGGTGCATGTGGTGCCGAACACCAAGGAGGCCACGGTCACCGACCTGACCCCGATCGCCGCGACCGGCACCCTGCAGATCCCCGTCGGCCGGCTGCGCAAGCTCAACATGGGTCCCGAGTACCTCTCCGCGTTCACCGTCGGCGACCAGCTGCTGTGGGGTGCGGCCGAGCCCGTGCGCCGCATGCTGATGATCGCCACCGGCAACCTCTGAGCCGCGACGCCAGCGCCGAGGCGCCCACCCGGCCCCGCCCCGGCCCACGTTTTCGTTCGGGAAACGGCGGGTGTTCGGGCGTCGTCGTTCGGGAAACGGCGCCCGAGCCGCCTAGGGGCGCCGTTTCCCGAACGAAAGCACTCCTGGGGGCGCCGTTTCCCGAACGAAAGTGAGGGGTCAGAGGCTGGTGCCGATGATCATCGGCTCGGGGTGCAGCTCGACGCCGAAGCGTTCGCGCACGCCGTCGCGCACGGTGCGCGCGATCGTCAGGACGTCCTCGGTGGTCGCGTCGCCGCGGTTGGTCATGGCGAGGGTGTGCTTCGTGGACACCGACGCGCGGCCTCCGGCCAGGCCGGTGCCGTCGGCTCCGCGGCCGTCCGGCCCGCCCTCGCGGGGGGCGACCTCGGGCAGCCCGAAGCCCTTCGCGAAGCCCGCGCGATCGATCAGCCAGGCCGCCGAGAGCTTCACGAGCGGCGTCCCGTCCTCGGCCTCCCCGGCCGCGAACGCCGGGGCGCCCTCGGGCAGGGCGGCCCGCACGGACGCGGGCACGATCGGGTTCGTGAAGTAGCTGCCCGTGGACCATGTGTCCGGGTCCGCCGGGTCGGACACCATCCCCTTGGCGGCGCGCAGGGCCAGCACCTCGCGGCGGACCACCGCGAGCGGGGCACGGGCGCCCTCCTCGACGTCGAGCGCGGCCGCCAGCTGCCCGTAGCGGACCGGCGCCGTCGGCTCGGCGTCGGAGGAGGCGCGGCGCAGCCGCAGGTCGATCGAGAGCACGATCCACCGGGGACTCGGCGCGCCGGTCTCCAGCATGGAGCGCTTGATGACGGAGTCGCGGTAGCCGAAGCGCAGGTCCGCCGGCGTCAGCTCGACGACGTCGCCCGCCTCCCGGTCCCACGCGCGCAGGGCGACGAGCACCTGCGAGACGTCCGCGCCGTACGCGCCGACGTTCTGCACGGGCGTCGCGCCGGCCGAGCCCGGGATGCCCGAGAGCGCCTCGATCCCGCCGAGCCCGTGCGCCACGGTCCATGCGACGGCGTCGTCCCACGGGTGGCCCGCCGCGATCCGCACGACGACGGCCCCCCCCTCGTGGTCCGCGGACCGGGCCCCGTCGCCGGCGGGCGGCGTCTCGCCCTCGCCGGGCAGCGGCCCGTCCAGCACGTGGATGCCCTCGAAGGCCAGCCGCACGACGGTGCCGGGGAAGCCGGCGTCCGCCATGAGGGTGTTGGAACCGCCGCCGAGGACGAACAGGGGCTCGCCCGCCGCGTCGGCGGCGCGCACGGCCTCGATCGCCTCGGCCTCGGTGCGCGCGGTGACCCACGCGCGCGCAGGCCCGCCGACGCGGGTGGTGGTGTGGTCCGCCAGCCGCTCGCTCACGCGCTCTCCCCCGCGGGGTCGGCCAGACGGACCACGGCCTGCGCCTTGGTCAGCACGCGCGGCTTCGCCGCGTCCGGGTTGGTGACGTTCAGGTCGATCCGCACGGTCCCGGCGGCCTCGTCCACGGCGCCGACCGTGCCGACGACCTCGAGCGTGGCGCCGGGGACGGGCGCGCCGTCGTCGTCCGTGCGCCCCGTGGTGTCCGCGACGGGCACCATGCCGGTGAAGCGGGTCTGGTAGTCGACGACGGCGCCCGGGTCGCCCGCCCAGTCCGAGACGAGCTGCACGGCCGCGCCCATGGTGAGCATCCCGTGGGCGATGACGCCGGGCAGGCCGACGTGCTCGGCGAACGTCGGGGACCAGTGGATCGGGTTGCGGTCGCCGGAGGCGCCCGCGTAGGCGACGAGGTCGGCGCGGGTGAACGTGACGGTGCGCGTGCCGACCACCTCGCCCCGGGCGAGGTCGGACAGGCGGGGGGCGGTGCTCATCAGGACTCCTCTCCCCGGACCAGCAGGGTGGACGTGACGGTGGAGACGGCCGCGCCGTCCAGATCCGCGATCTCGGTGACGGTGGTGACCATGCGGTTGCCGCCGAGGGACTTCACGGCCTCGACCCGCACGGTCGCCACGACCTCGTCCCCGGCCACCAGCGGCCGGTGGTGGACGAAGCGCTCGTCCGCGTGGACCACGCGCGAGAAGTCGATCCCCAGCTCGGGATCGGCGACGACGGCGGCCTCGGCGCGCTGGGCGATGACGACGGCGAAGGTCGGTGGGGCAACCAGGTCGGCGTGTCCCAGGGCCCGGGCGGCCGCGACGTCGTGGTGCGCGGGATGCCGGGCCTGCACGGCCTCGGCGAAGCCGCGGACCGCCTCACGACCGACCTGGAAGGGGGGCGCGGGCGGATAGCTCCGCCCGGCGACGTCGGGGTTCACGCTCAACTCGGGCCTCCTGCGGGACGGTTCTCGACTGCCGTCCAGCCTAACGGCCGGGGCGCCGCTCCCCCTGCCGGCGGGCGGCCTGGCGGAAGCGCACGAGCTGGGCGGACAGGTGCACGGCGACGCCCGCGCCGAGCACGCCCAGGGCGGTCCCGGAGACGGCGAGGCGTCCGGTGGTCCCGCCGACGACCGCCAGCACGATGCCCACGAGGAACAGTGCGGAGCCGGTCAGCACGAGCGTCCGGTACAGCCGGGAGCCGTGCTCCCACGGGGAGACGAAGCCGCGGGGCGCGGCGGTGCCGCGGGCGGGCTGGTGAGCGGGGCGACGCGTGGACATGCCCGCCAGGCTACCGGGGCGACGGACGGGCCCCGGAACGCGAAAGGACCCGGCCCCTCCGAGGAGGTGACCGGGTCCGTCCGATTCCGTAGCGGCGGGGGGACTCGATCCCCCGACCTCACGATTATGAGTCGTGCGCTCTAACCAGCTGAGCTACGCCGCCACGACACGAGAACGCCCGCACTCACGGTTTTCACGCCGCGAGGGCGGGCTCTCATGTCAGAGCCCCGACCGGGAATCGATCCCGGGACCTCCATCTTACCAAGATGGCGCTCTACCACTGAGCTATCGGGGCAACGAGGTGAGACTCTACCAGGGCCCCGGGGCCGATGCAAAATCGGCCCCGGGCACGGCCTCCGGCGGGGTCCGCACCCCGGCCGGATCAGCGGCGGGCGCCCCGATCCGAGCGCTCCTGGGCGCCCCAGCGGGGCTTGCGGCCGCCGGGGCGTCCCCCGCGGTCGCCACGGAAGCCGCGGTCGTCCCGGTCCTTGCGGAAGCCGCCACGATCCTCGCGGGAGCCGCGGTCGTCCCGGTCCTTGCGGTACCCGCCGCGCTGGCCGCCGTCGCGGTCCCCGCGGAAGCCGCCGCGCTCGCCGCGGTCCTTGCGGAAGCCGCCGCGGCGCTCACCGCGGTCCTCGCCGTCGCGCTCGGCGCGGGTCGGGCGACCGGTGTCCTTGCGCAGGCCGAGGCGACGGCCGTTGATCTCCGCGTTGGCCGCGGCCTCGAGCTGGGCCGAGGTCAGGTCCGCCGGCAGCTCGACGAGCGAGTGGTTGCCGCGCAGGTCGATCGCGCCGATGGCCGAGGCGGGCAGGCCCACCTCGTTCGCCAGCGCGCCCACGATGTTGCCCGGCCGCACGCGGTCCTGGTGGCCGACGGCGATCCAGTACGTCGCGTTGCCGGCCGCGGGCTCCCGGGCCGGGCCACGCGAGCCGCGGCCGTCACTCGTGCCGCGCTCACGGCCGCAGTCGCGGTCCTTGCGGTCCTTGCGGTCCCGGCCGCCGCCGGACGGGATCTCCTGTTCGCGGGCCAGCAGCGGGCGGCCGCCCTGGGCCATCATGCCCAGTGCGGCGGCCACGCGCGCCGGCTCGGCCTCGTGCTCGTCGACGTACGCGGCGACGATCTCGCCGAACACCGCCAGCTCCTCCTCCGAGGCACGCTCGAGGGTGCGGGTGATGCCGTCGGCGAAGCGGCGCTTGCGGGCCGCGTTGACGTCGGCGACGGAGGGCACGGCCATCTCCTCGACCTGCTGGCGGGTGGTCCGCTCGATCTGCTTGAGCAGGAAGCGCTCACGCGGGGTCATGAAGAGCACGGCGTCGCCCTGTCGGCCGGCGCGGCCGGTGCGGCCGATGCGGTGCACGTAGGACTCGGCGTCCTGCGGGATGTCGTAGTTGACCACGTGCGAGATGCGCTCGACGTCCAGGCCGCGGGCGGCGACGTCGGTGGCCACGAGGATGTCCACGCGGCCGGCCTTCAGGTCCTCGACGGTCTTCTCGCGCTGCTTCTGGGCGATGTCGCCGGAGATGGCCACGGCCTTGAACCCGGCGCGCGTGAGCTTCTGGGCGAGCTCCTCGGTGCCGGCACGGGTGCGCACGAAGGCGATGACGCCGTCGTGCTCCTCGGTCTCGAGGATCCGGCTCAGGGCCTCGAACTTCCACTGGTGGCCCACCTGCAGGTAGCGCTGGCGGATCGTGGCGGACGTCGTCGACTGACGGGCGACGGCCACCTCCTCCGGGGCGTTCAGGTACTGGGCGGAGATGCGGCGGATGGCCGGGGGCATGGTGGCGGAGAACAGCGCGGTCTGCTTCGTGTCCGGGGTGGAGGCGAGGATGCGGTCCACCTCCTCCGCGAAGCCCATGCGCAGCATCTCGTCCGCCTCGTCCAGCACGAGGGTCTGCAGGTCGGAGAGGTCCAGCGAGCCGCGCTCGAGGTGGTCGATCACGCGGCCCGGCGTGCCGACGACGACCTGCGCGCCCCGCCGCAGTCCGGCCAGCTGCGGGCCGTACGGGGAGCCGCCGTAGACCGCGAGCACGGAGACGTCGTCGAGATGCTTGGCGTAGCTGTCGAAGGCGTCGGCCACCTGGAGGGCGAGCTCGCGGGTCGGGGCGAGCGCGAGCACCTGCGGGGTGTCCGCGCGCCCGGTCACGTCCGTGGTCTCGGCGAGGCGGGACAGGGCCGGCAGCGCGAACGCGCCGGTCTTGCCGGTTCCGGTCTGGGCCAGGCCCACGACGTCGCGGCCCTCCAGCAGCAGCGGGATGGTCGCCTCCTGGATCGGCGAGGGGCGGGTGTAGCCCAGGTCCTCGACGGCGGCCAGCACGCGGGCGTCCAGGCCGAGGTCCAGGAAGGTGGGGCCGGCGGGCCCGGCCGGGGCCTCGGGGGCGGCGGGCTCGGCGGCGTCGACCTGCGGGACGGTCCCGGTGGCCTCCTGCTCCGCCTCGGCGAGCTCGGGGGCGACCTCGGCGGTGGTCTGGGGATCGAGGATGTCGGACATGGGTCCTCCTGTGGGGATGCGCGGGCGCACGCCGGAGGACGTCGGTCGCGGGTCGACGTCGTGGGGCGCAGGGGCCAGCTGGGTCAGATGATTCCGTCCACCCGGCAGCCCCCGAGGGCCACGACGTTCGTGACCCGCACACACATCTGCACAGACATCTGCAGTCCGGCGTGGCACACGCGTCCACGCTCATTCATCACAGGGGGAGAGACCGGATCCGGTCCGCCCAGTCTACGCCACCGGATCCCGGGCCGGGCTGTGCCCTCGGACACCCCGGTCGCTCACCGGCCGGGGCGATAGGCTCGGCAGGTGCCCCAGAACAGCGAAGACCGCCCCCTCGCCCGCGGGCTCGGCCGGGCCGCCGGCCGCGCCGCCCAGTCCTTCCGGGAGAATCAGCGGGCCGACGACGCACGGCTGCGCGCCGAGCGCGCCCGCCTCACCGCCGAGGACGAGGAGCGCCTGGAACGGCGCCGCGCGGACCGCGAGCGCGACCTGGTCGCGCGGGACGCGGCCGAGTCCGACGCCGGCCTCGTCCACCCGCTCCTGAAGGTCGCGCGCCTCTACTGGCTCGCGGTCACCGTGGTGCTGATCGGCATCGCGGGCGCGTTCCTCTGGAACGGGGCCCGCGCACAGGACAGCGGCGAGCCCGTCATCGATCCGCTCACCGGCATGGAGTCGGTGGGCGTGCTGGGCGGCGCGACGGGGCAGTTCACGATGGGCACCGCCGTCGCCCTGCTGGCCGCGGCGTCCCTGTGGGGCTGGATCGGTCTGCTGCGCCGCCGTCGTTCGGCGATCGGGACCCTGACGTTCATCGCCGTCCTGCTGGCCGCCCCCGCGTTCCTGCGGGCCAACGGCCTGCTGATCATCCTCGCCGTCGTGATGCTCCTGGGCGCCGCGCTCGTCTGGCTGCCGCCCGTGCGCTCGCGCGTGCGGCGCTGAGCCCGCGCGTCCCGCCCCCGCCGCCGGGCGGCGGCGCCGCTCAGTCCTCCACGGGACGGGCGGAGGCGACGACGGGCCGGGCCGTGGCGAGGTCGTACTCCATGACCTGACGGCCGCCGATCCACACGCGCAGGGCCCGCTGCATGACATCGAGCGGGTCGCCGGACCAGAGCACCAGGTCGGCATCCTTGCCCACCTCGAGGGAGCCGATGCGGTCGTCCAGCCCCAGCACGCGCGCGGGATGCAGGGTGATGGCGCGCAGGGCGGTCTCCCGGTCCAGGCCCTCCTTCACCGACAGCGCCGCCTGGTAGACGAGGAAGTCGATGGGCACCACCGGGTGGTCGGTGATGATGCTGATCTCGACGCCGGCCCGCGCCAGACGGCCCGGGTTGCGCATCGAGCGGCCCCGCAGCTCCGGCTTGGACTTGGTGGTGAACAGCGGGCCGATCAGCACCGGCACGCCGCGGGCCGCGAGCTGGTCGGCCAGCGGGTGCGCCTCGGTGCCGTGGTCCAGGACGAGGTCGTAGCCGAACTCGTCGGCCAGGCGCAGGGCGGTGGCGACGTCGTCGGTGCGGTGGCAGTGCTGGCGCCAGGGGATCGTGCGCTCCAGGACGAGGGCGAGGGCGTCGAGGTGGGGGTCGCGGGTGAAGGGCTTGTCCTCGCGCTCGGCCTCCGCGCGGCGGGCCATGTAGCCCTGCGCCCGCAGGAACGCCTCGCGGATCACGAGGGCGGTGCCCAGCCGCGTGGACGGGGTGCGGCCCTTCTCCTTGTAGACGTTCTTGGGGTTCTCGCCGAGGGCGGACTTCACGCCCGAGGGACTGCGCAGCACCATCTCGTCCACGGTGCGTCCGTGGGTGTGCAGCGCCACCGCCTGGCCGCCGATCGGGTTGCCCGAGCCGGGGTTCACGTTCACGGTGGTCACCCCGCCGGCCAGGGCGTCCTTCCAGCCCGGCTCGTTCGGGTCGACGGCGTCGATCGCCCGCACCCCGGCCATCACGGGGTCCGTCATCTCGTTGACGTCCGCGGTCGCACCGACCTCGCCCTCGGCGTGCATGCCCAGGTGGACGTGCGCGTCCACGAAGCCGGGCAGCAGCCAGCGTCCCTCGCAGTCCACCACCTCGGCGCCGTCGGGCGCTTCGACGTCGGGGCCGAGCGCGGTGATCCGGCCGTCCTCGACGAGCAGGGTGCCGTCGAACGGCTCGGCGGCGACGGGGACGACATGGGCATTGACGAAGGCGGTGAGGGTCATGCCCGTCACACTACGCCGCCCGGTGCTCCCCACCCGTGCGCTCACCTCTGGCACGGACGTCGGCGGGTCAGAGGCTGTCCAGAGCCCGCTCCAGGTCCGCCACGAGGTCCTCGGCGTCCTCGATGCCCACCGACAGGCGCAGCAGGTCGTCCGGGACGGCCAGCTCGGTGCCGGCCACGGAGGCGTGGGTCATCTCCGCCGGGTAGTTCATCAGCGACTCGATGCCGCCCAGGGACTCGGCGAGCTGGAACAGGCGGGTCGACTCGGCCACGCGGCGGGCCGCCGCGGCGCCGCCGGCCAGGCGCATCGAGACCATGCCGCCGAAACCGCGCATCTGGCGCTGCGCGAGCTCATGGCCGGGGTGGTCCGGCAGCCCCGGGTAGAGCACCTGGGAGACCTCGGCGCGGCCGGTGAGCCACTCGGCGACGGCCTGGGCGTTGGCCTGATGGCGGTCCATGCGCACCCCGAGCGTCTTGAGGCCGCGCGTGGTCAGGTACGCGTCCAGGGGCCCGTTCACGGCCCCCGCCGCGAACTGCTGGAACTTCACCTGCTCGGCGAGTGCGGCGTCCGGGATCACGAGCGCCCCGCCGATCACGTCCGAGTGGCCGCCGATGTACTTCGTGGTGGAGTGCACCACCACGTCCGCGCCGAGGGCGATCGGGGACTGCAGGTACGGCGTCGCGAAGGTGTTGTCCACCACGAGCAGGGCGCCGTGCGCGTGGGCCGCCTCGGCGACCGCGGCGACGTCGGAGATCTTCATCATCGGGTTGGACGGGGTCTCCAGCCACACCATGACCGGCCCCGCTGCGGCGGCGCGCTCGACGGCGGCGGCGACCTGCTCGGCGTCCCCCATGTCCACGACGACGTGCTCCACGCCCCACGGGGCGAGCACGCGGGAGATGAGGCGGTAGGAGCCGCCGTACACGTCGTTGCCGAGCACGATCGTCATGCCCGGCCGGCCCGCGCCCATGATCAGCGCGGTCTCCGCGGCCAGGCCGGAGGCGAACGTGAGGCCGGTGGCCCGGGGGGCGCCGGACTCGTCGACGCCCGCCTCGAGCGCGGCCAGCTGCTCCTGCAGCGCGTCCCGGGTGGGATTGGTGCCGCGGCCGTAGTCGTAGCCGCGCCGCAGCTCGCCGACGGCCGTCGGCGCGTACGTGCTCGAGAGGTGGATCGGCGGGACGACGGCGCCGAACACCTCATCCAGGTGCTGGCCCGCGTGCACGGCGCGCGTGCCGAAGCCTCCCCCTCGGGGGTGGGCGGGGGCGTCTTCGGCGCCGTCGTCC
>NZ_JABFAX010000006.1:85712-105874 GCF_017168395.1 Micrococcus sp. KRD128
GGGTCCTCGTGGACGTTCTGCTCGGTCATCTCGGGAGCCTCCTCGGAGAGATCGGGTCGGGTGGGGCGGGCGCGGCCGGTGCGGCCGGCCTCAGGCGGTGACGTGGGCGAGGACGTCGTGCAGGGTGACGACGCCTTGGACGCGGCCGGCCTCGAGCACCAGCAGCACGGGGTCCTGGGCGAGGCGGCGGGCGACGGCGCGCAGCGGGGTGCGCGCCCCCAGGCTGGGCAGCACGGGGCCCATGACGTCGGCCACGGGGGTCTGCGCGGTGGCCCGCCCCGCGGCGAGGGCGTCCGCGAGCGCGGCCGCGGAGACGGTGCCGCGGACCTCACCGATCCGCAGGTCGTGTCGGGGCTCGAGGACCACGGGCAGGGCGTCGACGCCGTACCGGTTCATGGTCGCGACGGCGTCCGCCACCGAGGTGGTCGGGGCCGCGGTGACGAGGGTGGGCACGGAGCCGGGGAACAGGTCGGCCTTCTCGGCCAGCAGCTCCCCCGCCGTCGCGGACCAGCGGTCGGCCTCGGCGGGGGCGCCCGCGCGGGTCGCCGGCTCGGCGTCGGCGTGCTCGAGCGCCTCGACGGGCGTGCCGGCCCCGCCGGCGGCCCCCGTGGCGCCGTCGTCGTCCGTCTGCGGGACCGCCGAGCGGGTGCGCCCGCGCGCCCACGCCGGCAGCACGGTCTCGCGGACGTCGTAGTCGAAGCCGCGCTCGTCCATCCACGGGTCGTTGAAGATCTTGGCGAGGTAGCCGCGGCCCGAGTCGGGCAGCACGATCACCATGACGTCCTCCGGGCCGAGCTCGCGCGCGGCGCGCAGGCCGGCGACGACGGCCAGGCCGGAGGAGCCGCCCACGAGCAGGCCCTCCTCGGCGGCGAGACGGCGGGTCATGGCCAGGGCGTCGGCGTCCTCGACGGCGATGACCTCGTCCGGGACCGCGGGGTCGTAGTTGTCCACCCACATGTCCTCGCCGACGCCCTCGACGAAGTAGGGCCGGCCGGCACCGCCGGAGTACACCGAGCCGCTGGGGTCCGCGCCGATCACGCGGACGGGACCGGACGGGCGGTCCGCCGAGACCTCCTTGAGGTAGCGGCCGGTGCCCGTGATGGTGCCGCCCGTGCCGGCGCCCATCACGACGTGGGTGACGCGTCCGGCCGTGTCCTCCCAGATCTCCGGGCCGGTGGTCTCGTAGTGGGAGGCCGGGGCGGCGGGGTTGAAGAACTGGTTGGGCTGATAGGCCCCGGGGATCTCCCGCACGAGGCGGTCGGCGACCCCGTAGTAGGACTCCTCGGACGTCGGGTCCACGGCCGTGGGCGTGACGACGAGCTCGGCGCCGTACGCGCTGAGCACGTCCCGCTTCTCCTGACCCACCTTGTCCGGGGTGACGAACACGGTGCGGTAGCCCTTGAGCTGCGAGACCAGGGCCAGCCCCACGCCCGTGTTGCCCGAAGTGGGCTCCACGACGGTGCCGCCCGGGCCGAGCAGGCCCTCGCGCTCGGCCTCCTCGATCATCTTCAGCGCGATGCGGTCCTTCACGGAGCCGCCGGGGTTCAGGTACTCGACCTTCACCAGGACGGTGGCCTCGATACCCTCCGTCACGGAGTGCAGCTTCACGAGCGGGGTGCGCCCGATCAGCTCGAGGACGTTCTCGGCATACTGCATGGGCTGCGCAGGGGTGGGCGCGGGGGTCTGTTCAGTCACGCACCCCACGCTACGCCAGCGGCCGGACGCTGGAGGAGGGCTCCGGACACGCGGGGCAACGCCCGGCGTGGGCGCCGTCACGGCCGGCGTCGTCCTGTCCGGGCCCGGGTGTACGGTGCGGGCATGACCGCCCCGGACGCCGTGCGCCGCGTGCGCGTGCCCGTCCCCGTGGACGTCGCGCTCACCCTGCGCCCCCTGCAGCGCGGCGCGGCCGACCCCACGGTCCGCGCCACACCGCAGGGCGTCTGGCTCATTCTGCGCTCCCCTGCCCCGGACGCGGCGCCGGGCGGGCCGGGCCGGCCGACGTCGTTGCTGGTCTCCGGTGCCCGGGAGGCCGCAGGGGGCGGCACCGCGGTGACGGCCCGCGCGTGGGGCGCGGGCGCGAGCGCCGCCGTCGCCGGAGTGGAACGCCTGCTCGGCCTGCACGACGACGGCTGGGGCGCCTTCGACGCCCTGCTGCGGCCGGACTCCGGCGCGCCCGCGCTGCCGCGGCACGTGCGCGAGGCGCGGCGGACGCGGGTCGGACTGCGGCTGCCGGCAGCGGGCGCGCTGTCCCGGCAGCTGCTCACCGTCGTGCTCGAGCAGAAGGTCACCCACGACCAGGCGCGGCACGGCTGGCGTACCCTCGTGCGGCTGGCCGCCCGGATCGACGACGACGGGCCCGCCCCCGGCCCGGTGCCGCCGGGGATGCTGCCGCCGCCGACCCCGGCCGCCGTCCTGCGGATCCCCTCGTGGGACTGGCATGCGCGGGCCTGGGTGCAGCCCTCCCAGTCGCGGACCGTGCTGGAGGTCGCCCGGCGGGCCGCGAGCATCGACCGGCTCGGCGACGCGGTCGCCCCCGGGGACACGGCTGGGCTGGCCGCGCTGGCCCGGCGTCTGGAGTCGGTGCCGGGGATCGGACCGTGGACCACGGCCGAGGCGCTGCAGCGCAGCCACGGGGCGGCGGACCTCGTCTCCGTGGGCGACTACCACCTGGCGCAGTTCGTGGGGCAGGTCCTCACGGGACGCCGGACCGACGACGCCGGGATGCTCCGCCTGCTCGCGCCGTGGGCCGGGCACCGGCAGCGGGTGGTGCGGATGATCGGGCTCTCCGGAGAGCGCAAGCAGGCGTTCGGGCCCAAGCTCGCCCCGGCCGACCACCGCGCCCACTGACGCGACGCCGGGTGGCCGAGGCCGTGCCGGCGCGTCCGCGCGGCCCGTCCGCTCCTGCACAGGCCGCTGCTCCCGGCGTGTCCTCCCCAGCCCGGCCGGGCCCGACCGGCCGCCCGCCCCGGGTTCCTAGCGTGGGCGATGCCGCCCCGACCGGTGCGGCGCCGCCGGGACCCTGATGCGTCCCCACCCGGGAGGAGACCGCCATGACCACCGCCTTCGAGCCCCGCCCGCACACCGCCGCCGCCCCGCGCGAGCCCGACCCGCACGGCCCCGGCACGCCCGGCTCCCTGCGTCCGGGCGCGCGTGGCTCCGTGCTCATCGTGACCCGCCATCCCGACCCGGACGAGGCCATGCGGCACGCGATGGCCTGGATCACCGCCTTCGAGGAGGACTGCGGCCTCGTGCTGGACACGGACGAGACCGCGCTCTACGCCGTCGGCCGGGCGGGCGACCTGGGCGAGGCCCTGCGTCGCGGCCCCCTGGTCCACGAGGACGGCAGCCCCGCCGACACCTCCGCGTTCGTGGACGCGGTGCTCACCGACGGCACGTGGCGCCTGCGCGACGCCGACCCGAGGGCGTGGTCGACCACCTACCGTGCCGCCATCCTGGGCGCCGCCCCCGAGGCGGTCTGCACCATCTGGGACGTGTTCCCGCTGCCCGCCGCCTGAGGGTGACGGCCGCCGTCAGCCCACGCTCTGGGCCTGGGCCTGGGCCTGGGCCTGGGCCTGGACGACCTTCGCGCCCTCTTCGCGCAGCTCGACCTTGCGGACCTTGCCGGAGACGGTCATGGGGAAGGCGTCGAGCACGCGGACGTGGGCCGGGATCTTGAAGTGTGCGATCCGGCCCGCGGCGAACTCGCGGACGGCGTCCACCGTGAGCGGCTCGACGCCGTCCTTCATGATCACGCAGGCCATGAGCTGCTCGCCGTACTTCTCGTCCGGCACGCCCACCACCTGGACGTCCTGGATGTCCGGGTGGGTGTAGAGGAACTCCTCCACCTCGCGCGGGGAGATGTTCTCGCCACCGCGGATCACGAGGTCCTTGATGCGGCCCTCGATGCGCACGGAGCCGTCCTCGTCCATGGAGGCGAGGTCGCCGGAGTGCATCCAGCCGTCGGCGTCCAGCACCTCGGCGGTCTTCTCGGGGGCGTCCCAGTAGCCGAGCATCACGGAGTAGCCGCGAGTGCACAGCTCGCCCGTGGCCCCGCGGGGCACGATGTCGCCGGTGACGGGTTCAACGATCTTCGTCTCCACGTGCGGCATGGTCCGGCCGACCGTCTGGGTGCGCACCTCCAGGGAGTCGTCGCGGCGGGTCATGGTGGACACGGGCGCGGTCTCCGTCATGCCGTAGCAGATGGCGACCTCGGACATGTGGAACCGGTCGATGACCTTCTTCATCACCTCGACGGGGCACGTGGAGCCGGCCATCACGCCGGTGCGCAGCGTGGACAGGTCCAACGCGTCCGCCTCAGGCCGGGCGAGCATGGCGATGAACATCGCCGGCACGCCGTACAGGCTCGTCGCACCGGTGGCGGCCACCGCCCGCAGCGCCGAGACCGGCTCGAAGCTGCGCGCCGGGATGACGGCGAGCGAGCCGTGGGAGACGGTGGCGATCACGCCGATCACCATGCCGAAGCAGTGGAAGAACGGCACCGGGATCACCACGGTGTCCTCCTCCGTGTAGCCCAGCAGCTCACCGATGTGGAAGCCGTTGTTCAGCACGTTGCGATGCGTCAGCGTGACGCCCTTGGGGAAGCCGGTGGTGCCCGAGGTGTACTGCAGGTTCACGGGGTCCGCCGGCCGGGTGGCGGCCTCGCGCACGGCCAGGTCCTCGTCCGAGACCCGCGCGGCCCCGGCCAGGAAGTCGGCCCACGTGCCCTCGGCCACGGGATCGGCGGCGTGCCGGCCGGCCACGTCGCCGGCCTGCACGTGCGCGTAGGCGTCCTCGCCGCTCCCGGCCGGCAGCATGATCAGCTGCCGCAGGTGCGGCGCCGACTCACGGGCCACGGCGCGTGCGGTGGCGGGCGGGTCCATGCGTGCGTCCGCGCAGGCCACCACCAGCCCGCGCATGTCGCACTGCTCGACCACGTAGGTCAGCTCGTGGGCGCGGTACGCCGGGTTGAGGTTCACGAGGATGACGCCGGCACGCGCCGCGCCGTAGAGCAGCGAGACCCACTCGGCGACGTTGGGGCTCCACATGCCGATCCGGTCCCCCGCCTCGTAGCCCGCGGCCATGAGCGCCTTGGCCACCGTCACGGACTCCTCACGCAGCTGCCTGTAGGTCCAGGTGCGGCCGGTGGCCGGGTCCCCGTCCGGTCCACACTCCAGGAGCGCGGCGCGGTCGGCGAACCGGCGGGCGGTGTCGTCGAGGTTCTGGGCCAGAGTCTGCTCGAGCAGCTCGACGTCGGTCGGTCCCTGGGTGAAGGACTCGGGGGCGGTGGACTCGGTCATCGGGCGCTCCTCGCGGACGGTCGGGCGACGCCGCACGGCGTCACGATGCACGGCCGTGCCGCCGCCGGACCGCAGAGGGCATCGGATGTGACACGGACCACAGGCAGGCTACGTCGCCGGGCGGGAGGCCGCCACCTCCCGGGGCGGGGGCGCGGGGCGTGCCACGGCCCCGGACGGCAGAAGACCCCGGGACCGTGTGGTCCCGGGGTCTTCGTTCCGGTGGCAGATACTGGATTCGAACCAGTGAAGGCAGTGCCAGCTGATTTACAGTCAGCCCCCTTTGGCCGCTCGGGAAATCTGCCGTGCCACCCGGCGGCTGCTGGGCGTCTCGAGGACGACCGCACCGGTCGGGCGAGAGTCGACTTTACAGCATCCCCGCGCAACGCCGCCAATCGGCCCGGGACCGCGTCCGCCGTCCCCGGTAGGCTGGCCCGCAGAGCGCCCCGCGCGGCCCCGCAGTGGCCGTCGTCGAGGGGCGCACCCCGTCCGCAGACCCTGAAGGAGAGCACCCGTGGCCAGCGATTCCACGTTCGACGTCGTCAGCAAGGTGGACAGCCAGGAGGTGTCCAACGCCCTGAACCAGGCGCAGAAGGAGATCGCCCAGCGCTACGACTTCAAGGGCGTCGGCGCCGAGATCGACTTCTCCGGCGAGAAGATCCTCATGAAGGCCTCCTCCGAGGAGCGCGTCAAGGCCGTCAAGGACGTGTTCGAGTCCAAGCTCGTCAAGCGCGGCATCTCCCTCAAGTCCCTCGACGCCGGCGCCCCGTTCGCCTCCGGCAAGGAGTACCGCATCGAGGCGACGATGAAGGAGGGCATCGACCAGCCCACCGCGAAGAAGATCACGAAGCTGATCCGCGACGAGGGCCCCAAGTCCGTCAAGGCCCAGATCCAGGGGGACGAGCTGCGCGTGTCCTCCAAGTCCCGCGACGACCTGCAGTCGGTCATCGCGATGCTCAAGGACTTCGAGGACGCGGACCTGCAGTTCGTGAACTTCCGCTGATCCGCACGCCGCCTCCCCTCCGATCCCACCAGGAGTCCCCATGCTGTACCTGATCGACCCTCGCGGGGCCGTGTGGTCCGCCGACACCACGATCGGCCGGGCGCGGGCCCGGGCCCGCGTGGACGGCCGCCCGGTCGACGACCTGAAGTTCACCAAGGCCGCCATGCTCCTGACCTTCGACGACCATGTGGACCTCGCGCTGCGTCACGGCGTCGCCGCCCCGCGCGGCCTCCTCCTCGACCACGGGTTCGTGGCCCAGGTGCTCGCCCCCGCGAACCTGAAGGCCCAGCGCGCCAACCAGGACGCGATCGCCGAGCAGCTCGCGGTGGTGGAACGTCGCACGGAGGACGTCGGATCGCTGCGCTCCCACCGGCACGCGGCCGCCTACGAGGGCGCGGACCAGAGTCTGGAGCGCCGCATCAAGAAGGCGGAGGAGGCGGCCCGCGAGACGCTTCAGGCGGCCCCGGACGAGGACCTCGTCCGCCACTGGACGCGCCTGGGTGGCGCGGTCCCGGCCACGCTCCAGGCCGACCGCGACCGCTGACCCGCCGGCCGCCGTCGTCGTGGTGGCTCCCGCGGACGGCGGCTCAGGCCGCCGCGAGCCAGACGATTCGGCGGTCTCGCGGCCCGATCCGCAGCAGAATCATCTGGCTCACGGGCAGAGACGTCCGGCTCGGCGCTCGCTGGCTCGCAGCCTCCCGCCTCGCCACCGCCACGGAACCCCGCGCCCGCTCAGGGCGTGGGGTTCCGTGCGTCGTAGCGCGGGAAGCCGGGCTGCCACCGCATCAGCGCGCTCACGCCGAGCATGCACAGCACGCCGCCGGCCAGCAGGGTCGGCCCCTCCCCCAGGCCCACGGAGGCGCCGCCGGTGATCAGCTCGCCCAGGCGCGGCCCGCCCGCCACCACGACGACGAACACGCCCTGCAGCCGGCCGCGCAGATGGTCCGGGGTCGCGGACTGCAGGATCGAGCCGCGGAAGACGCCGGAGAGCGAGTCCGCGGCCCCGCCCACGGCCATGCACAGCGCGGCGAGGGCGAACGCGAGCGTGAGGCGGGGATCGCCGTCGGGCAGGGGCCGTGCCCACCAGACCACGCCGCCGAACGCGGCCACCGCCCCGCCCCACACGAGGATCGAGACGTACACGCCCCAGCCCTGCGCGTGCAGGCGGGTGAAGGGGGCGGAGAACAGCCCCGCGAGGAACGCGCCCGCCGCCATCGCGGCCAGCAGCACCCCGACGGCGGCCTCACCGCCGCCGAGCGCCACGGCGCCGATGGCGGGCAGCAGGGCGCGCGGGAACGCCGTCGTCATGGCCACGATGTCCGCCAGGAAGGTCATCCGCAGGTTCGGTCGCGAGCCGAGGAAGCGCAGGCCCTCGACCACCGAGGCCAGGCCCCCGCGCGCGCCCGAGGCGGCCTCGGCCTGCTGCGGCGGCAGGGACGGCAGCCGCCACACGGCGTACAGGGCGGCCAGGAAGGTGACGACGTCGATCGAGTAGGTCCACGCGTAGCCGACCGCCCCCACGAGCACGCCGCCCAGCATGGGGCCGACCATGAGGGCCACGGAGAACGTCATCATGTTCAGCGCGTTCGCCGCCGGCACGAGCGGCAGGCCCACGAGCGCGGGGATGATCGCGCCGCGGGTGGGCTGGTTGATGCCGGACGCGCCGGAGTGCAGGGCCACGAGGGCGTACAGCACCGGCACCGACTCGAGCCCGGCCCAGGCCTGCGCGGCGATGCCGACCGTGGTCAGCCACATGACGGCCGACGAGGTCAGCGCGACGCGGCGGCGGTCGTGCCGGTCTGCGATCGCGCCGCCGTACAGGCCCGCGACCACGAGCGGCACGAGCGCGGCGAGGCCGAGCAGGCCCACCGCGAACGAGGAGCCGGTCAGGGCGAACACCTCGAGGGACACCGCCACGAGCGTGAGCTGCGTGCCCACGTACGAGAGCGTGTTGCCGAGCCACAGCCGCCGGTAGGCGGGTGAGACCCGCAGCGGGGTGATGTCGACGAGGAGGCGGGCCACCCCGGAAGCCTAGCGCCGGGGCGGCCAGGGCCCGCCCCGGATCAGACGGTCGGGACGGAGGCCCCGTCGCGGGAGATGCGGGTCATCTCCTCCCGGTCCACGACCTTCACCCGCTCCCGCGCCACCGGACCGGCCTCCGTCGCCTGCGCACCCAAGGACTTCTCGTGGTCATCCAGAGCATGCCAGCCGGCCCACGTGGTGTACGGCACCTCACGGGACTCGAGCAGCTCGATCACCGACTCCTCGGAGGGCTCCTGGGCCGTCCACAGCCCCGGCTCGTCCTCGATCAGGTGCTTGATCGTCTCCAGGGAGTCACCCTTGGTGTGCCCGATCAACCCCACCGGGCCCCGCTTGATCCACCCCGAGGCGTACAGACCCGGCACCGGGGCACCGTCCGCGTCCAGCACCCGGCCCTGCGCGTTCGGGATCACCCCGCGCACCTCATCGAACTCCACCCCCTCCACGGGCGAGCCGAAGTACCCCACGGCCCGGTAGACCGCCTGCACCGGATAGTCCACGGTCTCCCCCGTCGGGCGGACCCCACCGGAGCCGTCGAGCTCCATCCGACGCATCCGCAGACCGTCCACCCGGCCGTCCCCGTCCTCGTCCAGGAACTGCTCCGGGGCCTGCAGGAAATGCAGATGCAGCCGGCGGGAGGCGCTCTGCTGACGGTCCTCCTGCTCCATCAGCCAGTTCGTCAGCGTGCCCACCATGGTGCGGACCTGGTTGTTCTCCTCGATCGCCTGCTCCGAGGCCTCATCGAAGTCGAAGTCCTCCTCGTACAGCACGATGTCCACATCCCGGGAATGCGCCAGCTCCCGCAGCTCGAGCGGGGTGAACTTCACCTGCGCGGGTCCGCGCCGACCGAACACGTGCACGTCCGTGACCGGGGAGGCGGCCAGGTCCCGGTACACGTTGTCCGGGATCTCCGTGGGCAGCAGGTCCTCGGCGTGCTTGGACAGGATCCGGGCCACATCCAGGGCCACGTTCCCGTTGCCGATCACCGCCACCTGCGTGGCCTCCAGCGGCCAGTGCCGCGGCACGTCCGGGTGCCCGTCGTACCAGGCGGCGAAGTCGGCGCCACCGAACGAGCCGGCCAACTCCACCCCCGGCACGTCCAGGACCGCGTCGCGCACCGCCCCGGTGGAGAACACAATCGCGTCGTAGTGCCGACGCAGGTCCGCCAGGCTCAGATCCGTGCCGTAGTCCACGTTCCCCAGGAACCGGATGTCGCCGCGGTCCATGACCTTGTGCAGGGCGGTGACGATGCCCTTAATGCGCGGGTGGTCCGGGGCCACCCCGTAGCGGATCAGGCCGAACGGGGCCGGGTAGCGGTCGAACAGGTCGATGCTGACGCGGAAGTCCCGCTCCTCCTTGGTCAGGATGTCCGCCGTGTACACCCCGGCGGGTCCGGCACCGATGATGGCGATGCGCAACGGGCGGTCAGGGCGAACGGTCACGGCGGGTGGGTCCTTTTCGACGACGGCGGGTCACGCCGGCGGAGCACGGGGCGAGGCCCGGCACCGGCGCGCGGGATCGACCCCCCAGTCTACCTCCGTGACCGGGAGGAACCTGGGTGAGAGTGCTCACCCGGACCGTACAGTGGTCCGCGTGAGCCCCTCCTCCCCCGCTGTCCGGCCCGGCGTGACCCCCGACGGCGCCGCCCCCGACACCGGTGCCCTGCCCACCGTCTCCCCGGCTCCGGCCGATGACCCGCGTGGGCTGGCCCTCGGCTTCACCGCCTACTTCGTGTGGGGCCTGCTGCCGCTCTACATGGCGGTGCTCGCGCCGGCCGGGGCCGTGGAGATCGTGGTGGTGCGCATCGGCTTCGCCCTGATCTTCTGCCTCGTGCTGCTGACCGTGATGCGCCGGCTGCGCGAGCTGGGGACGGCGCTGGCCACGCCCGGCCGCTGGGGGGCCACCGCGCTGGCCGCCGGGATCATCGCGGTGAACTGGCTGCTGTACGCGGTCTCGGTCACCACGGGCAACGTGCTCCAGGCCTCGCTCGGCTACTTCATGAACCCGCTGGTGAATGTCCTGCTCGGCGTGCTGTTCCTCGGGGAGCGGCTGCGGCGGGGCCAGTGGGTGGCCGTCGGGATCGCGGTGGCCGCCGTCGTCGTGATGTCCGCGGCGATGGGGCAGGTGCCGTGGATCGCGCTCGGGCTGGCCACCTCGTTCGGGCTCTACGGCTTCGTGAAGAAGCGCTTCCCCTCCCCCGTGCACGCGGTGACCGCGATGACCGCCGAGACCGTGGTGCTGATCCCCGTGTTCGTGGTGGGCAGCGTGCTGTTGGCGCAGGCCGGGCTGCTCACGACCGTCACCGAGGGGCCCGGCCACTTCTGGCTCATGGCCGGGCTCGGCGTGGCCACCGCCGTTCCGCTCATCCTGTTCTCGGCGGCGGCCCGCTCCCTGACGCTGACCACGCTCGGGATGCTGCAGTACACGGCGCCCATCCTGCAGTTCCTCGTGGCGGTCACGGTCCTCGGCGAGCAGATGCCCGCGGCCCGCTGGGCGGGCTTCGGGCTCATCTGGCTCTCGCTGGCGGTCTTCACCCTCGACCAGCTGAACGCCTCCCGCCTGCAGCGTCGGGCGGTCCGGGCCGGGCAGGGCGCGCACGCCTAGACTGGCGGCATGCCCGCCAAGCCCCCCGCCCCCGTGTACCTCCCGGCCTTCCAGCGGCTCGTCCCGGACCTGTTGGGCGACGCCTGGGCCGAGGACGACGGCCTCGCCCCCGCCGACGTTGACGCCCGGCTGGCCCAGTCCCCCGCGGCGGAGCAGCTCGGCGCCGGACTCATGATCCCGGCCGCCCTGCGTGAGTTCTACCTCGCCCTGGGCAACTGCGGGGACCTCATGGAGACGGAACACTACGTGTGGGACCCCGAGGACCTCGAGGTGCGGGACGGCTTCCTCATGTTCCTGGAGGACGCGGACGAGACGGTCGTGTGGGGCCTGCCGGTGGACAACCTGGCGTTGCCGGACCCGCTGGTGTGGCGGCGCTCCGCCGGCGCCGACGCCCCCGAGGGCGAGTGGCAGGACGAGGGCGGCACCTTCAGCGAGTTCCTCACGGACCTGCTCGCGTGGACCTTCGAGGACCCCGAGGACGACGGCGAGGGGCCGGACCGGTGACCGCGCCCGCCCCGGTCTCCCACGCCCCGGACGGCTACGTCTGCCCGTTCTGCGGGCTCGTGGCCGGCGACGTCTCCGACCCGGGCAACCGTTGCGAGCTCGGGGACACCGTCTACCAGGACGAGGACCTGCTCGTGCTCATCGCCGTGGACGGGTTCGGCGAGCACGAGGGACACGCCATGGTCTGCCCGGCCGAGCACTACGAGAACCTCTACGACCTGCCCCCGCGCGTGCTGCAGCGCATCGCCCTGATGGCCCAGCAGGTGGCGCTGGCCATGAAGCGTGCGTGGGCCCCGGAGGGAATCTCCACGCGCCAGCACAACGAACCCGCCGGCAACCAGCACGTGTGGCACTACCACCTGCACGTCTTCCCGCGCTTCGAGGGGGACCTGCTCTACCGGCAGCTGCGCCACCCGGTGGCCCCGGAGGTCCGCGCCCTCAAGGCCCGGGAGCTCGCGGCCGCGCTGGACCCCGCCCCGACCCGCCTGGACTGAGCGGCCGCCCCGGACCGCCGCGTCAGGCCGAGCGCCCGACCACGTAGTCGGCGAACGCCTCGAGCGCCGCCTTCACGGCGGAGTCCGGCAACGGGTCGAGCGCCTGCTTGGCCTGCTCCGCCCAGCCGCGGGTGATCGCCCACGCCTCGTCGATGGCGGGGTGGCCCGTGAGCGCGGCGACGGCGGCGGCCAGCTGCTCGTCGGTGTCGAGCGGCCCGTCCACGAGCGCGCGCACCCGGCGGGCGTCCTCGGCCTCCGGCCCCTCGCCCTGCGCGGCGCGGGCCAGCAGCAGCGTGGTCAGGGTGGGCACGCGCTCGCGCAGGTCCGTGCCGGGGACCTTGCCGATCCGCTCGGCGTCGCCGGTGAGGTCGATCAGGTCGTCGGCGAGCTGGAAGGCCAGGCCCACCTTCTCGCCGTAGGCGCGCATCACCTGGACGGCGGCCTCGTCGGCTCCGCCCAGCAGCGCGCCGAGCATGCCGGCCGCGGCGATCAGCGAGCCGGTCTTGCCGGAGAGCACCGCGTAGTAGTGCTCGATCGGGTCCGCGCCCTCGGCCGGGCCGCGGGTCTCCCACAGCTGGCCCTGCACGAGGCGTTCGAAGGTGTCCGCCTGGATCTGCACGGGCCGCGGGCCCAGCTCGGCCATGAGCTGGGAGGCGCGGGCGAAGATCAGGTCGCCGGCCAGGATCGCCGCCGAGTTGCCCCACAGCCGGTGGGCGGCGGGAGCGCCGCGGCGCACGGGGGCCTCGTCCATCACGTCGTCGTGGTACAGCGTGGCCAGGTGCGTCAGCTCCATCACGACGGCGGCCTGGCGGGCGGGCGCGTCCACGTCGGCGACCTCGCCGGAGGCCAGGGCGGGGTCGCCCAGGAGGGAGGCGAGCACCGTCAGGACCGGACGGACCCGCTTGCCGCCGGCGGCCATCAGGTGGTGGGCGGCGGTGTCGGAGAACAGGTCGTCGAAGCCGAGGGCAGTGTCCAGCTGCTCCTCGACCTGCTCGAGCGCGGTCAGCACGACCTCCAGGACACGGCCGTGCTCGGCGAGGGGTTCGAAGCCGGAGGGCAGGGCGAAGCCGGGGTCTGCGGTGGTCACCGGGCAAGCCTACCCAACGGCGCGCCGCCCGCGGTCGTCAGCGCGGGGGTGAGCGCCTCGAGCACGCGGACGGCCCGGTCGACGGCGTCGCCGCCCCGCGCGTCCACCGTGTTGCCCATGACCTTCACCGCGGCCCGCAGCAGCGGGGGTGCGGCCATCCCGGCGCCCAGCGCCGCCTTCATCACCCGCGGATCGCCGATCAGGCGGGCGAACCGGGCGCCGAGGGCGAAGTGGCGGCCCCACAGGTGCTGGGTGATCACCGGGTAACGGGACAGGATCGCGTCCGCGGCGCCGTCGGTCCCGGCCGCGTGCGCCTGCACCGCCAGGTCCGCGGCGAGGCGGGCCGCCTCCATCGCGAACCCGATGCCCTCGCCGTTGAACGGGGACACCATGCCGGCCGCGTCGCCCACCAGGAGCATGCCCGGCACGTGCTGCGGGGTGCGGTTGAACGCCATCGGCAGGGCCGCGCCGAGGATCCGCGAGGTGCGCGTCTGCTCGGCGATCCCCCAGTCCGCGGTGAGCGCCCCGGTCCAGGACTTCAGCAGCCCGCGGTAGTCCAGCTTCCCGAACTGCGGGGAGGTGTCCAGGATGCCCAGGCCCACGTTCACGGTGCCGTCCGCCAGCGGGAAGAGCCAGCCGTAGCCGGGCAGCGGGTTGCCCTCGGCGTCCGGCAGGCGCAGCCAGGACTCCATCCACTCCCCCCGGTCACCGGGCGGGGCGGGGATCGCCCCGTCGACGGCGGCACCGGCGGTGTAGTAGGCCCGCACGGCCACGCCCATGGGCCGGTCCTCGCGGCGGTGCAGGCCCGCGGAGACGGCGGCGCGGGCCGAGACGCCGTCGCACGCGAGCACGATCGGCGCGGTGAAGCGGGCGGTCTGGCCGGTCTTGCGTCCGTTCGGCGCGATCAGCTCCGCGTCCAGCCCGACCACGCGTCCGGCCTCGTCCTGCACGACGCCGGTGACGGCGTGCCGCTCGCGGACCTCGGCGCCGCGGGTGCGCGCCAGGTCCGCCAGGAGGGCGTCGAAATCGCGGCGGGTGCGCGTGAGCGCGTAGTCCGGCCAGGTCTGGGTGGGCGCCCACGGCACGTCCACGCTGCGCTCGCCCGCGCGCAGCCGCAGGCCGCGGATGACGCGCCAGCCGCCGTCGTCGTTGACGACCACGAGGTCGAGGTCCGGCTCGGTCTCGGTGGGGCCCACGAGCAGGCCGCCCGCCTCGTGCAGGGCGGTGAGGTCGCCGAGCAGGGCCACGGTCCGCCGTCCGCGCGCCAGTGCGACGCCCGCGGCCGTGGAGACGGTCCCGTCGATCCCGGCGAGCCCGCGGTTGGCGTACACCTCCGCGTCCGGCGCCGAGGGGGGCCGCCAGGTCAGGTCCACGTCCCGGATCACCGAGGACGAGCCCAGCACGAGCGGGCCCCGGACCATGGCGGCGCTCACGTGCGCCACCGTCTGCGGGCTGAGCCGGTCGCCGGCGTCGGTGGTGACGAGCACGTCCTCCACGGCGGCCTGGGCGCGCATCGAGGCGTGCTGCCACGCGGCGAGCCAGCCGGGCTCGCCCTGCCCGGCGAAGGCGGCGAGCTCCTCGAGGGTCTCCACGGGCGTCTCCCGGCGCCGGCCCGGCTCGAACCACGGGGCGGGCTCGGGGGCGTGCAGGGCCGTGGCGACGTCGGGGCGGGCCAGCAGCGCGTTGACCGTCCGGGTGAGCGTGGGCCGACCGAACAGCACGACCCGTTCGATGCGTGCGGCCAGGGGGTGTGCGTCCGCGTCGCGGCCACCGGCCGCGCCCAGCAGGAGCGGATACGCGGCGATGGCGTTGGCGGAGAACCGCGCGTTCGAGGACGGCTCGGCCAGCAGGGGCAGGCCCAGGGACAGCGCGAAGGCGGCGGCCGCGGGGCCGGCGTCGTGGCAGGCCAGCACGACGGTGCGCCGCTGGTCCAGACGGGCGACGTCCAGCTCGGGCAGCCCCGAGAGCACCGCCCCGGGTGCCCGGTAGGCCGACGCGGCGGCGGGGGCCGGACTCGCGCCGGTCGGGGCGACGGCCGGAACAGGGGCGTGCGGCGCCGCGGCGGCGGCGCCCATGGCGGCCGCCTCCTCAGGGCTCGGCACGAGCGGGTCGCGGAAGTGCAGGTTCAGGTGGACGGGTCCGGCCGGGGCCTCTGCCATCGTCACCGGACCGGGCCCGCCGTCGTCGGGGCCGGTCTCGGCCACGACCCCCTCGGCCGCCAGCAGGGCCCGGCGCACGGTGGCCCGCACGTGGCGCAGATGCTGCTCGGCGTCCACGCCGTCGGCCCCGTCGCAGCCGAGGGAGGCGGCATGGCGGACGTGCGTGCCGAACACGTCCCTCTGGTCCGTGGTCTGGTTCGCACCGGTGCCGTGCAGCTCGGGCGGACGATCCGCGGTCAGCGCGATCACGCGCGTGCCGGCGTGGAAGGACTCCATCAGGGCGGGCAGCAGGTTCCCGACGGCGGTGCCCGACGTGGTCAGCACGCCCACCGGGCGCCCCGAGGCCAGCGAGAGCCCGTGGGCGAGGAAGCCGGCCGAGCGCTCGTCCACCCGCACGTGCAGGCGGACCTCGCCGGCGCGCTCGAGGACCGCGAGCGCGTAGGCCAGCGGGGCGGAGCGGGAGCCGGGGCAGACCACCGCGTCCCGCATGCCGGCGTCGATCAGGGCGGTGGCGACGGCGCGCGCCACGGAGAGGGAGTCGACGGAGGTCATGGTGGCCACCAGTCTAGGCCCGGGCGCGGACGGGCCCCGGACGCGGAGAGGCCGCCACGGTGACGCGGTGGCGCCGGCCGTGACGGCCTCGTCGAGGGTCCTCGCGGAGGCGGGGGTCAGCCCTTCGGGCCCTTGCCGTTGCCCTTGCCCTTGCCCTTGTTGCCCTTCTCCTTGCCGGCGCCCTTGCCGATGCCGTTGTTCCCGGTGGCGTTGAACACCTGGACGACGCACGGACGCGGGGCCGCGACCTTGTCGCCCACCTGGACCGGGCCGGTCGGGCTCAGGAAGTCCGGGAAGGAGGAGGTGTGCGCGCCCCAGGTGCCGTCCTCGCCCGGGTGCTGGACGTTGACGAACACGGAGTTGTCGCGGTCGTGGATCACGGGGCCGCAGGTCTCGGCGTCGCGCGGGACGGCGAGGAACTGCTGGACGCGGCCGCGCTCGGCGCCGTCGAGGGTGACCTTGTGCAGCGCGTCGGCGTAGCCGATGGTGCCGGGCTGGCCGTCGGTGGAGATCCAGAGGTTGCCCTCGGAGTCGAACGCCAGGTTGTCCGGGCAGGAGATCGGGGAGACCTTCTCCTTCGGGTAGCCGGCGAAGTAGGCCGAGGAGGAGACCGCCGGGTCGCCGGCGAGCAGCAGGATGACCCAGGTGAAGGCGGTGGAGGTGTGATCCCCGCCCTGCTCGGTGATCTCGAGGACGTGGCCGTCGCGGTTGCCGATGACCGGGTTGGCCTCGTCCACGGCGGTGCGCTTGGTGTTGTTGGTCAGGGCCGCGTAGACCTTGCCGGTGACCGGGTTGGTCTCGACGTCCTCCGGGCGGTCCATCTTGGTGGCGCCCATCTTGTCGGCCGCGAGGCGGGTGTAGACGAGGACCTCGGCCAGGGACATGCCCGGGACGAAGGACGTCTTCTCGTCGGCCAGGGCGATCCACTCGCCGGAGCCGTCGAAGGCGCCGTCCGAGGGCAGGGTGCCCCTGCCGTCGATCTGGGCGGCCGGGGAGTCGCCGGAGAACCTGGCCACGTAGAGGGTGCCCTTGTCCATCAGGCGCATGTTGTGCTTCTTGTCGCCCTCCCGGACCTTCTCGGCGGAGACGAACTTGTACAGGTAGTCGTGGCGCTCGTCGTCGCCGGAGTAGACCACGGCGTGGCCGGACGGCGAGATCACGGCGGTGCCGGCCTCGTGCTTGAAGCGGCCCAGGAGGGTGTGCTTCACGGGCGTGGAGGTCGGGTCCTCGGGGTCGATCTCGACGACCCAGCCGAAGCGGTTGGCCTCGTTCTCGTAGCCGGGCTTGGTCAGGTCGAACCGGTCGTGGACCTTCTCCCAGCCGCGGCTGGTGGCGGAGGCGGAGATGCCGTAGCGCTTCTCCTCGGCGGTGCCGCGACCCTTGAAGTACTGGTTGAAGTTCTCCTCGCCGGAGAGCACGGTGCCCCACGGGGTGGTGCCGCCGGCGCAGTTGTTCAGGGTGCCCAGCACGCGGGTGCCGGTCGGGTCCTCGACGGTCCTGAGCAGCGCGTGGCCGGCGGCCGGGCCACGGACCTCGAACTCGGTGGTGCCGGTGATGCGGCGGTTGCGGCGGCCGCCGCGGACGTACTCCCACTGGGCGCCGCGCTTGGCGCGCTGGAGGTCCACGATCGACAGGCCGTGGGCCTGGAGGCCGACGTTGACGACGTCCTCGAAGTTCGAGGCGATGTACTCCGGGGAGAACATGATGTTCTCGTTGGTGTACTCGTGGTTGGAGACGAGGTAGCCGGAGCGGTCGTTGCCGCCGTCGGAGATGATGTTCAGGTAGTCGTTGTTGTAGCCGAACTGGGCGGCCTGCGACGCACCGGTCTGGTGCTCGATGTCGAACTCCGGGGAGTCGGCGAACAGCGGGTCGCCCCAGCGGATCACGGTGCCCCAGTCGTAGCCCTCCGGCACGGTCATGGTGTCCACGGTGCGGCTCACCGGCGCGATGGGCTCGAAGGGGAGCTTGCCGCCGCCGGTCGGGCGCCGGCCGTTGTCCGCGAGCGCCTCGGGGGCCTGGGCCACCTGGGAGCCGATGACGACGGCGGCGGCGAGGCCGGTGCCGCCGACCAGGGCGGAGCGGCGCGAGATGGCGGTCTCCGCGATCTGCTGGAAGGTCGGGTTCGCCGAGGTGTTGGGCACCGGGTGGGCGCACGCATTGCCGCACTTGAGCTCGCACGTGACGGCGGAGCGGTTGCCACGGGTGTGGCCGGCCATGGGGAGGAGGCGCTTCAGCATGACGGGGTCCTTCGCGTCGTGGGGATGGTTCGGGGTCCGGTGCCGGGCCGGAGGTGACCCCGGGGGTGAGACCGGCCGGGGCCGCCATCACCTTGGCCCCTCGCTCCGAGCGGGGAGCCACGCCCAGGTGGCCGCGAGTTGAACTCTTCCCGGCCGCCGGATTTCGTCCCGTCGACGTGCTGTAATCCGGCTCACCTTCCCCGCGCGGACGGGGACCGGGCGGGCCCGTCAGCCCTGCGCGGCCAGCACCGCGTGGGCCGCGCGCACGCGGTCGGCCCACCACGCCTGCCGCGCCCCGTCCGCCCGGACGCGGTCGAGCAGGTCCGGGTCGGGGGCGGGTGCCCGCTCCCCCGGTGCCGGGAGGGCCCCCGCGCGGGGGCGCCAGGCCGGGGCGACGACGTCGTGCTCGAAGAGCGCCGCGGTGCCGAGCCCGCATGCGTGCGGCAGGGACGGCAGGCAGGCGGCGAGCGCGGCGCCGCCGGCGATGCCCACGGAGGTGTCCAGCGCGGAGGAGACCACCGCGGGCAGCCCCGCGGCCGCCACGATCGCCGCGGCGCGGCGCACGCCCCCGAGCGGCTGGACCTTCACCACGATCAGGTCCGCGGCCCCGGCGGCCGCGACGGCGAGCGGGTCCTCGGCCTTGCGGACCGCCTCGTCCGCGGCGATCGGGGTGGGGACACCCCGGGCGCGCAGCTCCGCGCGGACCTCCGCGAGGTCGGTGATGCCGGGCACGGGCTGCTCGGCGTACTCGAGGCCGACGTCGGCCAGCGCGGTGAGCACGTCGACGGCCTCGGCGGGCGTCCAGCCGGCGTTGGCGTCGACGCGGACCTGCGCGTGGGGCAGCAGCGCGCGCACCCGCCGCACGCGGGCCAGGTCGGCCGCGCGGCTGCCGGGGACGAGCCCGCCCTCGGGGCCGTGCTCGGCCACCTTGACCTTGACCGCGGTGATGCCGTCGCCGTAGCGGGCCAGGACGGCCTCGACGTCGTCCGCGGCCACCGCGGGCACGGTGGCGTTGACGGGGACGGTCTGGCGGACCGGGGCGGGCCAGCCCTGCCAGCCGGCCTCGATCGCGGCGGCCAGCCATGCGGCGCACTCGTGCGGACCGTACTCCGGGAACGGGGAGAACTCGGCCCAGCCCGCCGGGCCGCGCAGCAGCAGGGCGTGACGGAGGTCCGTGCCGCGGAACCGCACGCGCATCGGCAAGGCGACCGCGACGGCGTCGGCCAGCAGCTCCTCGACGCTCGGCAGGGCGGGACCGCCCGGCGCGCCGGGCAGCGGGGGCAGGGCGGGGGCGGTGCTCATGCGGCCAGTCTAGGAAGGGCGCTCGGCTCCCGGTCCGACGGGCGCCGGCGGGTGGAGCTCCCGCGGCGGCGCCGACGCTCAGACGGCGCGGAGGTAGCCGAGGGCTCGGGCCAGGTCCACGGCGCGCTCGTGGGCGCCGAGCACCTCCTCCAGGCCGGCGACGACGGCGGCCGTCACCTCCTCGGTGAGATGCCAGTCGGCGGTGAACGGGTCGTCGAAGCGCGCCCACGCCGTGCCCACGGCCGCGAGCGCGCGGGTCATCTCGGTGAGGTCGCGGAAGACCGGTCGCGGCTCGTCCAGGCGGTCCTCCCAGCCCTCGTCTCCCGGGGCCATGAGCACCTGGCCGCTGGAGGCCGCGTGGATGAACGGGTCGGCGCCCTGCTTGGCCACCACCGTCCAGTCGTCGTTCCAGTCCACCAGCAGGGCACCGGTGCGGTGGTTCCACCGGTAGCCGGCCTGCTCGTCCCACAGGCGGTCCAGCGGGAAGAACATCACGGGCAGGCCGAGGGTGTCGATCTCCAGCCACTCCGGCCCCACGTAGCGGTAGAAGTCGGCCAGGTCCGGGGCGAGGGGCTCCTCGGCGGCCCACTCGATGGGCTCCTGCCGGCTCAGCCGGCCGAACGGGGCCAGGGCGTCCCGGGCGGCCAGCAGGTCCTCGGCCGAGAGACGGGGCCGGGCGCCCGGCTCGACGCCCGGGCCGGGGACCGTCCCGGTGGAGTCGCGGAGGGCCGGGCGATGTCCGTGGGCGGGGGGCACGCGGGTCATGGCCCCAGGCTAGGCAGGCGGCTCAGCGGCGCGGAGGACGGGACGGCGACGGGGGCGTGACCGTCCGATGAAGCCTGCATGACGGCTGCGCGTCCGACACAATGGAACCCATGCCCCCCAC
>NZ_JABFAX010000059.1:0-381 GCF_017168395.1 Micrococcus sp. KRD128
TAATATACTCCTACTTCATCCATATCAGATAATTTGGTCACACCTAATGGAATTTGTTTCGCAAGGCCTCCAGGTGCAAAACTAGCTAATTTTGTTGGTGCATGAAAATGATTTTCAACTATATTCCATAAATCTTTAAACTTTTTTTTATAATAATAGGGATTGTAATGCATATAACAGGTTCCCCATGGATTATTTTCTGCACCAAAGTATTCTTCGGAATTAAAGTCCAATGACTGTAAATCAAAATTATTCATAGCATAACGCTCAAAGTAATCTATGCACTCATCAATTTTAGCTAATGTCTCAGCAGTATGGTGATCTTTTGTTTTTCTACGTTCTATCATGCTTTCCATTTGGTTATCTAAAGAATAATACATT
>NZ_JABFAX010000060.1:0-444 GCF_017168395.1 Micrococcus sp. KRD128
GGTCAATAATTGCAACATCAGGTGTTAAAGCAAAATCAGCCAACGGATATTTTACATTCGTTTCACTATCTGTGATAACTGCAAATGGTGTTACTTCTGAACCTGTACCTGATGTCGTAGGGATACAAATGAACGTCGCATTTTCAGGCATGCCTATTTTATAAGTACGTTTACCGATGTCTAGGAACTTTTGTTTAGCACCGAAGAATGATGTCTCAGGGTGTTCAAAGAACATCCACATTGCTTTTGCAGCATCCATCGCTGAACCACCACCAAGTGCAATGATTGTATCCGGTTGGAAATCAACCATCATTTCCAGACCTTTATATACTGTATTCGTTGATGGGTTCGGTTCGACTTCGCTAAATATTTTAATTTTAGGCTGTTCCGTTCTTTGTCTTAATACATTCTCAACTGTTTTTGTATAACCGAATTCGACCATAC
>NZ_JABFAX010000061.1:0-403 GCF_017168395.1 Micrococcus sp. KRD128
CTGCTAGCCAAGCTGTAGCTCCAAGTGCAATTAAATTTGATGAAAAAAGTACAGTTCCTAAGGAATTAACTAAAGATTATATTAAAGAAATCGTACTGAACTTTAAAGAAGCAGCTAAAAGAGCAGATAAAGCTGGCTTTGATGCTATTGAAATACATGGGGCTCATGGTTATTTAATACATCAATTCTTGTCTCCATTATCAAATTTGAGAGAAGATGAATATGGAGGAGATATAAAAAATAGAACTAGATTTCTTAAAGAAATACTAGAAGCCGTAAGGGAAGTATGGCCAAAGGAAAAAACAATTATGCTTAGAGTATCAGCTTATGATTATAAAGAGGGTGGAATTACTATAAATGATATGGTGGAAATTATAAATGAAATAAAAGAGTATATTGATAT
>NZ_JABFAX010000062.1:0-433 GCF_017168395.1 Micrococcus sp. KRD128
CGTCTGGACACCCACGCTGAACCTTTCTGGCGGGTCCGCCTCGGCACGCGTGGGATCTGCTTCCGCAACGAGCGGGCGGCCCGCGAGTTCGCCGCCCTGCTGCACAGCCGTCGCGCGTGGCAGCTGGAACGCAACGCCGAGGAAAAAGGGGCAGACTCCCCGGAATGAAAAAGGCCCGCACCCGCGGGCCTTTCCCCTATACCACAGCCGTCAGCGGCTGCTGCGCAGCATCTCCCTGGGCACGTACTTGCCCAGCTCGAACTTGCCGATCGCCGCGCGGTGCACCTCGTCCGGACCGTCGGCCAGGCGCAGGGTGCGCTGCATGGCGTACCAGTAGGCCAGCGGGAAGTCGTTGGAAACCCCGGCGCCACCGTGCATCTGGATCGCCCGGTCGATCACCTTCAACGCCACGTTGGGCGCCACCACCTTGATC
>NZ_JABFAX010000063.1:0-1402 GCF_017168395.1 Micrococcus sp. KRD128
GCTCGGCGTGAGGCCCTGCAGGTGTGGGTGAATCACTACAACTACCATCGGCCGCATACCTCCTGCGGAGAGGCTCCTCCGGCCTCGTTGGCCCCGGTGCGTGTCAACAACGTCATGCCCTCCTACAACTAGGCCGAAAGCGACTTAGCATAGCTAAGTATCGGGACTGCCGCACGGATATGTGACATCTGATCTGGCTTGCCTGCAAGGCAGCCTGGAAGGATGTTGCTGTGCCCGCCCCCTACCCCCAAGAGTTCCGTGACGACGTCGTCCGCGTAGCCCGCACTCGCGAAGACGGCGTCACCCTGGCCCAGATCGCCAAGGACTTCGGCATCCACGAGATGACTTTGTCGAAGTGGATGCGCCAGGCCGACATCGAGAACGGCGAGAAGCCCGGCGTCTCGAGAGCCGAAGCCACGGAGAACCGAGAACTGAGAAAACGAGTCCGCCTGCTCGAGCAGGAGAACGAGGTCCTACGACGGGCGGCGGCCTACCTCTCCCAGGCGAACCTGCCGGGAAAAGGCTCTACCCACTCGTGAAAGAGCTCGCCGCCGTCGGGATCCCCGTCGCGGTGACGTGCCGGGTCCTCAAGCTCTCCCGCCAGCCCTACTACCGTTGGCTGGCCAGCCCGGTCACCGCCGCTGAGCTGGCTCAGGCGTACCGGGCGAATGCCCTGTTCAACGCCCACCAGGACGACCCTGAGTTCGGCTACCGCTTCCTGGTCGACGAGGCCAGGGACGCAGGCGAGGTAATGTGTGAACGCAGTGCTTGGCGGATCTGCAGAGACAACGGCTGGTGGTCGGTATTCGGGAAGAAGCGCGGCAAGAACGGGAAGAAGCCCGGGCCACCCGTCCATGAGGACCTGGTACAGCGCGATTTCACCGCCGACGCGCCGAACCAGCTGTGGCTGACCGACATCACCGAGCACAAGACCGGCGAGGGCAAGCTGTACCTCTGCGCGGTCAAGGATGTTTACTCCGGACGGATCGTCGGCTACTCCATCGACTCCCGGATGAAGGCGCGACTGGCGGTGCAGGCGCTACAGAACGCGGTGGGCCGCCGCAGGGAGGTGGCCGGCTGCATCGTTCACTCGGACCGTGGGTCGCAAGGTGGATTCAATCGGTCGTCGCAACACCCTCTCGGAATCACTGGAGGTATGGGCGATGGCAAGCAAGGACTGGGCGAGGAAGATCAGTGACGTGCCCGAGGGGACACGTTGAATCGCCCCGGGTCTGGTGGAGGCTCTGATCCAACGGAAGGATGCAGAGCATGCCAGCACCACGGAAGTACCCCGACGAGCTCCGCGAACGCGCCACGCGGATGACTCTGGAAGCCCGTCAAGACCCCGCCACGAGGACCGGAGCGTTCCGCCGTGTGGGAGAACAGCTCGGGATCAATCCCG
>NZ_JABFAX010000064.1:0-522 GCF_017168395.1 Micrococcus sp. KRD128
CCCCGGAGGAGCCGACCGATCCGGCCCCCGCCCCCGAGGAGCCCGCCGAGCCCGAGCAGCCGGCCGAGGACGGCCACACCGTCCCGGACACGGTCGAGACCGGCAACGGCTCCGCGTGGGGCCTGGCCGCCATCGGCGCCCTGGCCGCCGGCGTCCTGGTGCGCCTGCGCCGCACCTTCGGCCTGGCCTGAGCCCGCGCCGAGGCGGCCGGGGCGCACCTGCGTCCCGGCCGCCTCGGCCGTCCCGAACGGACGACGCGCCGGGCTGAGGCCGGAGCGCGTGAGACCATGCCGTCGTCGGACGCGGCCCCGGGTGGGCCGGGCCGATGCACACGAGGGGAGAACCCGGATGAACACCACCGTCCGACGCGCCCTGTGGGCGGTCCTGGTGCTGCTGTGCCTGGGACTCGTGTTCCTCGCGCTGCGCGGGGTGCTGGCGGTCGGCGCCGTGCCGATCACCGCTGCGCCCACCCTCAGCGCCACGGCGTCCGCGACCCCGTCGCCGTCGTCCTCAGCCCGCCCC
>NZ_JABFAX010000065.1:0-449 GCF_017168395.1 Micrococcus sp. KRD128
TTCTAACAGTATGTGAAGCTCAGCTCGGCAAACAAAATCGGACCTATCATCAATTCCGCCACGTCAGTGGACGTTCTGAATGAGGTCACGCAAAGCCAGCAGGGCGGTGGCGCGACGTCCGACCTAAGCTTTGGGGCAAAGCGGACGATCTGCGCGAGGCTTCCTTTGCGACGCCGTCAACCAAACCTGTAGTGAGCTGTGGGCTTCGGTCCGCTGCCGCCTTCGCCTCTTGGCGAGCCTCACGGCGCTCCTGCACGATGTCTATGCCGGGCGTGTTGCGGTCCCCCTTCACGCATAGACGAGCTGCGTCTCGTGCGAGCCTAGCGTTCTTAAGGGATACATCCCTGAAGGAGCCGAGGCCATGCCATCGCTCCTTGCCGTCCTTCCAGTAACGATAAGACCAGCTCTTCGCCGCGGGACCAGTTACGATCAGGTAGAGCCCGTCGCCG
>NZ_JABFAX010000066.1:0-420 GCF_017168395.1 Micrococcus sp. KRD128
ATCAAAGACATGTATTTTTGGGCCAAATAATATTGGAGAACGTTGCATGGGTGATGGAATAAATGGGTGTGATGCGGCTGTATTGGTACATATGGATACAGACAATGGGGCTTTTTCTAGATCTTCAATACTACCTGAGTCACCGCCGTGTCCAACCGTTCTAAATAAGCCTTTTGTTGCAGGTGCTTGGCAATATCTTGAACAGTTATCAACGTTATTTGTGCCAATAACTTGTCTTGCTAATTTTTGCATTAAATACGATTCTTCATTCGTCGCTTTAGAAGAAGAAATGAATGATAGTGCATCTGGGCCATACTTTTCTTTAATAGATGTAAAATTATCTGCAATGCCATTTAAAGCTTCATCCCATTCGACTTCATGGAACTCACCATTTTTCCTTACTAGTGATTTAGTTAATCG
>NZ_JABFAX010000067.1:0-251 GCF_017168395.1 Micrococcus sp. KRD128
CGTGTGCACGGCGAGATCGGGATGGTTCCTCCGGTCGAGTTCGAGGACGTCTACCATCATGAGAATCCCGTGCCGGCGCCTGCCGGGGCGGCACTTACGAGCCTCTAACAAACCCGGGGCGATTCACGTCGGCAGTGGAGAGCGGATCGGGCTTTGCGGGCCCCGATGCGCTCTCCTGGCAGGCCGCAGCCCTCACGGGAGGTCCAACGCCAGTTCTGGCGTGTGATCGCCACCGGTGTCACCACGGTCGA
>NZ_JABFAX010000068.1:0-6128 GCF_017168395.1 Micrococcus sp. KRD128
CGCCCGCCCCGCCGACAGGAGCCCGCACCGATGACCGCACGCGAGCGCCCCGCGTCGTCCCGCCGCCCGCTGCTGCGGTCCCTGGCCCTGACCGCGCAGACCGTCCGCGAGCACGTGACGGACGACCCGGTGCTGCTGGCCCTGCAGGTCTCCCGTCGACTTCCGCCCGCGGTGGCGGGCGGGGCGGCCGGCGTCCTCACCCGCCTGGGCCGGAACGGCGTCGTGCCCGCGCTCGGCCACGAGATGCGGGGCGAGCGCGCGGCGGCCCTGGCCGCCCTCGGCGTGGACGAGGCCGGCCGGCCCGTCCGCGCGTCCCGTCCGGGGGCGGGCGGCGGCCGCGGGCTGGTCCACCGGGCCGACGCGGCCCTCGGCATGGGCCGGCCCGACGTCGCCGAGACGCTGCTCGGCAGCGTGCCGGAGGAGCATCGCGGCGCGGCGTGGACGGCCGCCGCCGCACGCCTGGCGGCGCACCGCGGCGACCTGGGCGGCGCGGCCGCGCTCGCCGCGCGGCATCCCCGCAACCGTCATCTCGCCCGCCGCATGGCGGGGGAGCGGGACGCGTTCCGCGGCGTCGCCCCGACCGTGCCGACTGAGCCCGGCTACCGCCCGGTCCCGGGGCGGGTGCTGCACGTGCTGACCAACTCCCTGCCCCACACCGGGTCGGGGTACGCCCAGCGCAGCCACGCGATCCTCACCTCCCTGCGGGACGAGGGCTTCGATGTCGCCGCCGTGACGCGGCCGGGCTACCCCGTGCAGATCGGCGTGCCCTGGGCGGCACAGCGGGACGTCGTGGACGGGATCGGCTACGCCCGGCTGCTGCCGGCCCGGCTCGCCCAGGGCCAGGCCGCCCGCATCCAGCAGCACGCCGAGCTGCTGGCCGCGCACGTGCGACGACACCGTCCCGCCCTGCTGCACACGACCACGCACTTCGTGAACGCGCTCGCGGTCGAGGCCGTGGCGCGGGCCTTCGGGATCCCGTGGGTGTACGAGGTCCGCGGGCAGCTCGCGGACACGTGGGCGGCGGTGCGCGGTCCCGAGGCCCTGGCCTCGGAACGGTACCGGCTCTTCCAGGAGCGGGAGGCCGAGGCCGCCTGCCGCGCCGACGGGGTCGTGACGCTCGGGGCGGGCATGCGCGACCGCCTGGTCGCGGCCGGGGTGGCCGAGGACGCCGTCGTGCTCTGCCCCAACGCCGTGGGCCCGGCCTTCGTCGCCGAGCCGGCGGGTCGGGACGAGGCACGCGCCCGGCTGGGCTGGGACCTGCCGACCGACGCCTTCGTGGTGGGCACCGTCTCGAGCCTCGTGGACTACGAGGGCCTGGACACTCTGCTGCGCGCCGCCGCGCGGCTGGCCCCGCACCGTCCCGGGCTGCGCGTGCACATCGCCGGCGACGGCGTCGCCCGGCCCGGGCTGCAGGCCCTGGCCGCGAAGCTCGGCATCGCGGAGCTGTGCGCCTTCCCCGGGCGGGTCGACCGCGAGGACGCGCGCCTGCACCACGCCGCCCTGGACGTGTTCACGGTCCCGCGCCGGGACCTGCCCGTCACCCGCGCGGTGACGCCGATGAAGACCGTCGAGGCCTCGGCCACCGGTCGGCCCGTCGTCGCCTCGGACCTGCCGGCCCTGGCCGAGCTCGTCGAGGACGAGCGGACCGGCCTGCTCGTCCCCGCGGAGGATCCCGCCGCGCTGGCCGCTGCCCTCGACCGGCTCGCGGGGAACCCAGCCGAGCGGGTGCGCCTCGGCGCGGCCGGCCGGGAATGGGCCCTGCAGACGCGCACCTGGGAGGCCAACGCGCGCCGCTATCGGGCGCTCTATGACCGGCTCGGCGTCCACCCGCGCTGATACAGTGACGCTGGCGCCGGGCCTCCCGCACTCTCGTGTTCCGGAGGCCTCCTCGACGCCCGCCCGACGCTCGCCGCGTGGGGCCCGTGCACGGAAGGAAGACTGGACCCGCATGAAGATCGCCGTCGTCGCCCTGGGCAAGATCGGCCTGCCGCTGGCCGTGCAGTTCGCGAGCAAGGGACACGAGGTGGTCGGCGTGGATGTCAACGCCACCGTCGTGGACCTCGTCAACGCGGGGACCGAGCCTTTCCCGGGCGAGGCCCACCTGCAGGAGAAGCTCTCCTCCACGGTGGCCGACGGCCGCCTGCGCGCCACCACCGACTACGGCGACGCCGTCCCGGGGGCCGACGCCGTCGTGCTCGTCGTGCCGCTCTTCGTGGACGACGAGGCCCGCCCCGACTTCGGCTGGATGGACGGCGCCACCACCGAGCTGGCGAAGCACCTGACCCCGGGCACCCTCGTCTCCTACGAGACCACGCTGCCCGTGGGCACCACCCGCACCCGGTGGAAGCCGATGCTGGAGGAGGGCTCGGGCCTGACCGAGGGGGAGGACTTCCACCTCGTGTTCTCCCCGGAGCGCGTGCTCACCGGCCGCGTGTTCGAGGACCTGCGCCGCTACCCCAAGCTGATCGGCGGCCTGACCCCGGCCGGCGCCGAGCGCGCCCGCGAGTTCTACGAGGCCGTGCTGGACTTCGACGAGCGTCCTGACCTGTCCCGTCCCAACGGCGTGTGGGACCTCGGCTCCGCGGAGGCCTCCGAGATAGCCAAGCTCGCGGAGACCACCTACCGCGACGTCAACATCGGCCTGGCGAACGAGTTCGCCCGCTACGCCGGCGCGAACGGCATCGACATCTACCAGGTGATCGAGGCCTCCAACTCGCAGCCGTACAGCCACATCCACCGCCCGGGCATCGCCGTGGGCGGCCACTGCATCCCGGTCTACCCGCGCCTGTACCTGTGGAACGACCCGGCCGCGGACATCGTCCGCACCGCGCGCGCCGTGAACGCCTCGATGCCGGACTTCGCCGTGGACCTGCTCGCCCAGGCCCACGGCGACCTCGCCGGTCAGCGCGTCGTCGTGCTGGGCGCCGCCTACCGCGGCGGCGTGAAGGAGACCGCGTTCTCCGGTGTGTTCGCCACCGTGGGCGCCCTGCGCACCCGCGGCGCCGAGGTCACCGTGGACGACCCGATGTACTCGGACGAGGAGCTCACCGCGCTGGGCTTCACCCCGCACTCCTCCGGCTCCGAGGTCGACGCCGCGATCCTGCAGACGGACCACGCCGAGTACCGCGCCCTCACCCCGGCCGACCTGCCGGGCGTGCGCACCTTCGTGGACGGCCGCAACGTCACCGACGCCGACGCCTGGGCGGGAGTGACCCGTCGGGTCATCGGCCTGCCGCAGGACGCCGAGGCCGCCCGATGAGCGGGGACGTCTTCACCGCCGCCTCGGCCGACGTCGCCGAGGACGCCGTCCTCGGCGACGGCACCAAGGTCTGGCACCTCGCGCAGGTCCGTGAGCAGGCCCGCCTCGGCGAGCGCTGCATCGTCGGTCGCGCGGCCTACATCGGCACCGGGGTGGAGCTCGGCGACGACTGCAAGGTCCAGAACCTCGCCCTCGTCTACGAGCCGGCCCGTCTGGGCCGCGGCGTGTTCATCGGACCCGGCGTCGTCCTGACCAACGACACCTACCCCCGCGCGGTCAACCCGGACCTGTCGCAGAAGTCCGGGAACGACTGGGAGGCCGTGGGCGTGGAGATCGGGGACGGTGCCGCGATCGGCGCCCGCTCGGTGTGTGTCGCCCCGGTGAGCATCGGCGCGTGGGCGCTGGTGGCCGCCGGGTCCGTCGTGACTCGCGACGTGCCAGACTTCGGCCTCGTGGCCGGGGTGCCCGCGAAGCGCATCGGCTGGGTCGGCCGGACGGGCCGCCGGCTCGAGGAGAAGGACGGCGTCTGGGTCTGCCCGGACACCGGGGAGACGTTCATCGAGCGGGATGGGGCGCTGCGCCCGGCCGGACCCGCGCAGGAGGAGGAGAACCATGGCTGAGTTCATCCCGGCGGCGAAACCGCTCATCGGCGACGAGGAGCGCGAGGCCGTGGACCGCGTCCTGCGCTCCGGCATGGTGGCGCAGGGCCCCGAGGTCGCGGCCTTCGAAGAGGAGTTCGGTGCCGCGATGGTGGACGGCCGGGCCTGCGTGGCCGTCAACTCCGGCACCTCCGGCCTGCACCTGGGCCTGCTGGCCGCGGGCATCGGCCCCGGCGACGAGGTCATTGTGCCCGCCTTCACCTTCGCGGCGACCGGCAACGCCGTCGCCCTCACGGGCGCGACCCCGGTCTTCGCGGACGTGGACCTGCAGACGTACACCCTCGACCCCCAGGACGTGCGCGCCAAGGTGACGGAGCGGACCGCCGCCGTCATGCCGGTGCACCTGTACGGCCACCCGGCCCGCATGGACGAGCTCGAGGCGATCTGCCGCGAGCACGGCCTCCAGCTGTTCGAGGACGCGGCGCAGGCGCACGGCGCCCGCTGGAAGGGACGCCCCGTGGGCACCTTCGGGGCGTGGGGCATGTTCAGCCTCTACCCGACCAAGAACATGACCTCGGGTGAGGGCGGCATGGTCTCCGTGGCGGACCAGGACGTCGCCCGTCGCCTGCGCCTGCTGCGCAACCAGGGCATGGAAGTCCAGTACCGCAACGAGCTCGTGGGCTTCAACAACCGCATGACGGACATCCACGCGGCCATCGGCCGGGTGCAGCTGACCAAGGTCGGCGCGTGGACCCGGCGCCGGCAGGAGATCGCCGCCCGCTTCGACGCCGAGCTGCGCGGGGTCACCGTGCCGACGGTGCTCGAGGGCGCCGAGCACGTGTACCACCAGTACACGGTCCGCCTGCCCGAGGAGCTGGCCGGGAAGCGGGCGGACGTCCTCGCCCGCCTGAAGGACGAGTTCGGGGTCGGCACGGGCGTCTACTATCCGGTGCCCACCAACGAGCTGCCCTCCTTCGGCGTCGAGGCGGACCTGCCGAACACCCGCGTGGCCGCGTCCACCGTGTTCTCCATCCCGGTCCACCCGTCCCTGACGGACGCGGACGTCACACGCGTCGTCGAGGCCGTCAACACCGTGGTCGCGGAGGCCGCCGCATGAGCGTGCTGCGCACCGGACTGATCGGCCTGGGCATGATGGGCCGCCACCACGCCCGCGTGATGCGCTCCGTCGAGGGCACCGAGCTGGTCGCCGTCGCCGACGCGATGGGCGATCCACACGGCGTGGCGGGGGAGTTGCCCCTCTACGACTCGGTCCAGGGGCTCATCGACCACGGCGTGGACGCAGTCATGTGTGCCGTCCCGACCGGCCTGCACGAGGAGGTCGGCATGGCCCTGGCCGAGGCCGGCGTGCACGTGATGGTCGAGAAGCCGATCGCACACAGCACCGAGGCCGGCACCCGCCTGGTCCACGCCTTCGACGAGGCCGGCCTCGTCGGCGCCGTGGGGCACATCGAGCGTTTCAACCCCGCCCTCCAGGAGATGCGCCGCCGGATCCAGGCCGGCGAGCTGGGCCGAGTCCTGCAGATCACGACCGTTCGCCAGGGCGGCTTCCCCGCCCGCATCGCCGACGTCGGGGTCGTCAAGGACCTCGGCACGCACGACATCGACCTGACCGCGTGGCTGGCGGACAGCCCGTTCACGCGCGTGGCCGCGGAGACCATGACCAACTCCGGCCGTGAGCACGAGGACATGGTGGTCGCCAACGGCCGCCTCGAGTGCGGGGCCATCACGAGCCACGTGGTGAACTGGCTCTCGCCGGTGAAGATCCGCCAGACCGTCGTCACCGGCGAGCTCGGCGCGTTCGTGGCGGACACCGTGCACGCAGACCTGACCTTCCAGGCCAACGGATCGGTCCGCACTCGCTGGGACGCGGTGTCCGCGTTCCGTGGCGTCTCCGAGGGGGACGTCACCCGTCTGGCGATCGAGAAGCCCGAGCCGCTGCACACCGAGCACGAGGCGTTCCGCGACGCGATCCTCGGAGTCCGGCAGGAGCACGTGTCCATGGCGGAGGGGCTCGACACGCTGCGCGTGGCCGAGGCGATGATCGCGTCGGCCCGCACGGGTGAGAGCGTCACGCTGTGAGCGCGGGGGACTGGCGACGCCGCGCCCGCCGGGCCGTCCGCGCGGTGGCCCGACGGGCGCGAGCCCTGCCCGAGCCCGGGCCTCGCGTGCTGCGCGCCGTGTTCGACACCCTCCCACAGGACTCGGACGCCGTGCGTCGGATCCGGTCGATGGCCGCCCCACCCCGCCGG